>JBDTLZ010000047.1:0-21502 GCA_039934515.1 Ginsengibacter sp. | reverse complement strand
GCATCGTTATTGAAAACCCGATTTAAATCAATACCGTTTTTGTAAAGAAAGGTTGCATATGCTTCAGGCGTGGCATTTCTTTCACCCCTTTCTAAGGCTCCAACGATGACCAGGTCGATACCTGCCTGTTGGGCTGCTTCCTTTTGGTTTAAATACAAAGTGTTCCTGCGATATAAAGTTTTTCAAAACATTTCATTTCCCTTTTTCATAAAATTTTCATTATATTAGAAACTCATCATTAGATCCCCGGTGCCTAAAAGCCTTTATTAATTTTAATTGCTCCCGTTAATAGAGCATATCTAAAAATGATAAGTTGCTGCAAGTAACCCAGTAACTGTCGTTTTTGTTCCGGCTCCATCATTTTTTTCAAAGATATCATCCTTACCGGTATCGAGTCGCAGTTCAGGAATTATGGTCAGATTTCCCACTTTGAAATTGGGTGACAGTGTTACATCGAAAATGCTTGTGAAGGGTGCCGATACCACTGCCTTTTTATTATCAAAATATTCTGCCCGCAGCGTTATGCCAAAAGTACTGTTAGGGTCAACAGTGAGGTAAACCGCAGAACCCCACCAACTGCTGCCCGATGTTGAATCTGTGTTTGCTGATTGCACCGTACCATTGTAACCTATACTGAATTTACCGGTAATTGCCGCTGTAAGGATTGCATCAAATTGAGTGGTACTATGTGAACCACCATAAGACCCCTGGTAATTGAGGTAAAATTTGACTTGATCATCACTGGTACCGGTACTAAACTGTGCTATAGCATATTTTCTTGAAGAGGTAGTGGAAACAATATCCGTAGTATTGGCTACGCCCAGCATTAAGGCGCTTTTTTTACCTAAGCCTATATCAGCCTTTAAGCCCGTATGAGAAAACGGCCCATAGGAAAACAGGTAGTCCATACTATAATTACGGTTCAGGTAGGCATCTGCTAATTCATACCCGATATGGGTTGCCCATTTTCCTATGGTTAATTTGAACTTATCTGTAATGGCATAACTTACATATGCTTGTTTAACGGCAAATAATGTGGTGTGCTCCGGATTTCCATAGCCAAATTCTTCGGCCCTGCGGCCAAATCCCAAATCAATTGTGGCACTGGCTTTACCAAAACTATGGTCGGCCCTAACGCTGGCCATTCCAAGTTCAAATGAATTTTGAGAATTGGTGAAGCTGGTTAAATTATTTATCATTCCCGATTTTGGATCATTAAAATTATAGCGGTAATACACGTCAACAGAACCGGTTATTGTGGGTGCAGGGGAAGTTTTTTTTATACAATCGGTATCCTGGGCTACTATAAGCTGGAATAAACACATCGTTATTATGAAAACCAACGTCTTTTTCATTGTCTTTAATTTTGCCTCTTCTTATTTTAATTTATCTAATTCAATGTTTAATTTTAAGACATTTACTTTTTCCGGCCCGAATAGACCGAGCAACGGCTTTTGAATTTGTTGTGCTAGCAGGCTTTTTATTCTGTCTTCAGAAATATTCCTGGTCTTTGCAACTCTTGCAACCTGTACATAAGCGCCTTGCGGAGAAAGATCGGGATCGAGGCCACTGCCTGATGCAGTAACCAACTCAGAAGGGACATCTGATTTTTTTACAGATGGATTATGAACTAAGAAACTATCTATTCTGTCCTTAACCGTTGCCAAATAAGCTGAATCGCTGGGGCCTTTATTTGAGCCTGCCGAGCCACCAGCATTGTAAGCAACTGCAGAAGGGCGGCTCCAGAAATACTTATCGTCTGTAAATTTCTGGCCAATATTGGCATAGCCCACCACTTTGCCATTTACACGTACAGTTTCTCCCTTACCGCCGCCGGGTGCAAGTTTTGCAACAGCAGCTATGAATAAAGGATAAATCACCGCACAAAGAACAATCATGACAACGGTCAGTTTTAATGAAGGCAGCAGGTATTTTTTCATAACTTATTTTTAATTCTTTTTACTTAATAGAAGGATTGGGTTTACATAAATAATGCAAGGAACATATCAATTAATTTAATACCTATAAATGGGGCAATGATGCCACCGATACCATAGATCAGGAGGTTCCGGCGTAATAAGGCACTGGCACCTATAGGTTTATAAGCGACACCCCTTAATGCCAGGGGGATAAGCAGGGGTATAATTATCGCATTAAAAATTACTGCCGATAATATAGCACTCTGGGCACTTTTCAAATACATGATGTTCAGTGCCTGTAAAGAAGGAATCGATGTAATAAATAATGCAGGCACAATGGCAAAATATTTGGCGACGTCATTGGCAATCGAAAATGTAGTAAGGGTACCTCTTGTCATTAACAATTGTTTTCCGATTTCTACAATTTCAATGAGTTTGGTTGGATCATTATCAAGATCCACCATGTTACCGGCTTCCTTGGCAGCAGCGGTTCCACTGTTCATGGCGACGCCTACATCTGCCTGTGCAAGGGCAGGAGCATCGTTGGTACCATCACCCATCATAGCTACGAGCTTGCCCCCGGTTTGCTCTTTCCTTATATAGTTCATTTTATCCTGAGGAGTAGCTTCTGCAATAAAATCATCGACACCGGCTTTTTCTGCAATGAATTTTGCCGTTAGTGGATTATCACCAGTAACCATAACCGTTTTTACTCCCATCTTTCTTAAGCGTTCAAAACGTTCCTGTATTCCCGGTTTAATGATATCCTGTAATTCTATAACTCCCAATGCAACGTTGTTGCGGCTCACTACCAACGGTGTTCCTCCTTTTGATGAAATAGTTTTTACTCTTTCTTCTGTCTCAATCGGAAAGGAATTACCTGATTTAATGACCATGTTTCGAATGGAATCAAATGCGCCTTTACGCACTTTAACGCCATCAGCCATATCCATCCCGCTGCTTCTCGTTTCGGCAGTAAATTTGATAAACTTTGCATGTTCAATATTAAAAGAAGCCGGGTTTAATTTACCCAGCTCCACAATAGATTTGCCTTCAGGGGTTTCATCTGCGAGGGATGACAACACGGATGTTTCTATAAAAAGTTTTTCATTCACGCCGTTAGCCGGGTAAAAACTGGTGGCCTTCCTGTTGCCGATTGTTATGGTACCGGTTTTATCCAGGAGCAGTGTATCCAAATCGCCTGCCGTTTCCACTGCTTTACCACTTTTGGTAATTACGTTAGCACGTAATGCCCTGTCCATACCTGCTATACCAATTGCGCTTAAGAGCCCTCCAATAGTCGTTGGTATTAAACATACATATAATGAAACGAATGCTGCTATAGTAATGGGTGTGTTTGCGTAATCTGCAAAAGGTTTTAAGGTTACACAAACAATAAGGAAGATCAAAGTAAAGCTTGCCAATAGAATGGTTAATGCAATCTCGTTTGGTGTTTTCTGGCGGGATGCGCCTTCTACCAATGCGATCATTTTATCTAAAAAGCTTTCACCAGGTGCGGTGGTTACTCTTACCTTGATGTGATCACTTAATACTTTCGTACCGCCGGTTATCGATGATTTATCGCCGCCTGATTCACGAATTACCGGGGCAGATTCACCTGTGATGGCGCTCTCATCAATAGTTGCAATGCCCTGGATTATTTCGCCATCCATTGGTATGGTATCACCGGCTTCACACAGGAATACATCTCCCTTTGTTAATTGAGATGAAGGCACAATCTTTATTTCATTAGTAAAAATTTCACCTATAGCCTGTATCCATTTGGCAGGCGTCTCTTCTCTCGTTTTTCTTAAGCTGTTGGCCTGTGCTTTACCCCTTGCTTCAGCAATGGCCTCAGCAAAGTTTGCAAATAGCACTGTTAAAAATAAAATAATGAATATAGCGAAGTTATAAGCAAAACTCCCCTGCGATCCTTCGCCGGCTAATATCCAGATACATACGGCCAGCATGATTGCTGTTCCAATCTCCACGGTGAACATTACCGGGTTACGCAGCATGATGCGTGGGTTAAGCTTTACGAACGACTGCCAGAATGCTTCTTTTACCAGGGATGATTCAAAAAGCTTACTTGATTTATTTTTTGCCATAATTTTTATTTTTTACATTCCATTATTTTTCAACTCACGCTAATCTCTTTGGATTGATTTATATAAGTGAGTTTGAGTCATAATCATTTATTATGTTTTGTATGTCCTAATGCGGCAGACTGAGGTATTCTGCAATTGGCCCCAATACCAGCGGCGGAAAATAGGACAATGCAGTGATGATGAGAATCACTCCAAAAGTCATTACTCCAAATGTGATTGAATCTACCCGTAAAGTACCAGCGGAATCAGGAACATATTTTTTATTGGCCATTAGCCCAACGATAGCTATAGGTCCTATTATAGGAAGGTATCTTCCTAATATCAATGCAAAGCCCGTGGTAATATTCCAGAAAGGATTATTGTCTGCCAGCCCTTCGAACCCGCTTCCATTATTTGCATTGGATGATGTGTATTGGTAGAGCATTTCGGAAAATCCATGATAGCCTGGGTTGTTTAACCAGGCACCAGGTTTCACTGCCCAGTCTGCATTGCCATAATGCACAAAATAATAGGCTGCCAGTGCAGTGCCTCCTTTTATAATAAAAGCTGATAGTAAGGTAACCAATGCGGCAATCTTCACTTCGCGTGCTTCTACTTTGTGACCCATGAATTCGGGAGTTCGTCCCACCAGTAAGCCAGATATGAAAACCGCAATAATTATGTAAATAAAATAGTTTAGTATACCTACACCACATCCCCCGTAAAATGCATTTACCAGCATACCCAACATTTGCATTAAGCCTGATAAAGCCATAGAACTATCATGCATCGAATTCACCGAGCCCGTAGATATAATTGTCGTCACTATGCTCCAGTAGCCGGATGCAGCCGGTCCAAATCTCACTTCCTTGCCTTCCATAGCTCCGTTTAGCTGGGCAATCCCCATCTTCGCTATTTCAGGATTACCATGGATTTCAGTAATAATAGTCGGTATTGCAAGGCAAAGCAGACCAACTGTCATAACTCCGAAAATAACATAAGCAAATTTTCTGCGTTTAATATAAAAGCCCAAAGCAAATATCATTGCTACAGGTATCAACACCTGTACAATTACTTCAAGCATATTCGTAAAATAATTGGGATTTTCCAGTGGGTGTGCTGAGTTAGCGCCAAACCATCCTCCACCATTAGTACCAAGATGTTTTATCGCAATCATGCCCGCTGCGGGGCCACGAGACACACCAACCGTATCACCCTGCATGGTTATTATGGTATCTTTTCCATCATAACTTGCAGGTGTACCATTGAACGCAAGTAATATTGCAATTATAATACAAAGCGGAAGCAGGATCCTTGTGATCGTTTTCGTAAATATTTCCCAAAAATTCCCGAGGTTATTGGTAGTTTTTTGCTTGAGTCCGTTAAACAATGCGACCAGGCAAGCAATGCCTGTTGTAGCACTCACAAACTGCAAAAATGTGATAACAAAGAGTTGAGTAAGATAAGTTACACCACTTTCACCGGAATAGTCCTGGAGGTTACAGTTAACAAGAAAACTGATGGCGGTATTAAAACTTAAATCCGGTGTCATGTTGGGATTACCGTCCGGGTTCAAAGGTAAATGGGCCTGGTAAAGAAACATAAAAAATGCATATACAAACCATAATAGATTTATGGTAAGCATAGCCTTCAGGAATTCTTTCCAGTTCATTTCTTTATTTGGATCTATTCCACAAAAGCGAAAAATGAAACGTTCGAAAGGCTTCATAAAATCCAGTAATGTTTTTTCACCGCTGAATACCTTAGCGATGTATTTTCCAAGAGGAAAAGCCAATACTATCGTAAGGAGAAACGTTACTATAACACCAGTTAATTCTGTATTCATGATTTCTTGTTTAAAAGATTAAAATTTTTCTGGTTTCAATAAAACGTACAGCAGGTAAATAAATACCACGATCGAAATAATAAAGAGTATTGCAAACATATCGTTAGCGTTTAATGTTATAAAGTGAATGAATGGTTTAAGCTGTCGCTACATCTTTTCAAAAAAATCAATCGATTTGGAAAAGAACCAGAAACAAACCAGCGCGGTAAGAAACAAAATAATGATGGTCATTTTTTATGGTTTAATCAAAAATGTATAAGCTGTTTTAAGTTTCATAACGAATAAAAACACCAGCAATACTGTGATTAGAGAAACCAGTGTATAGGTGGTAATATTTTTTGCTTTTTTTCTTTCAGCCATGATAAAGAAGGTTACCTGTTTTTAAAACGTTTGTCAGCAAGTGCTATGTTAATCCTACGTTGATCTATGCCCATGAAGGCAAGGGAGACCACGAAGGCTGTTCTTTGTAGGCATTGTGGCTTTGTGAGAAAACCTGTCACGCTACAAGAATCGTGACTTTGGCAATTTGATTTTATGATTTGCTGTATGTAAGCGGAGTACAAATACACCGGCATTATTAACTGTATCCTGATTTTTTCCTCCCGGCTGCTACAATCAGCAAACAGCAATGAAAAGAAATGAACAAATACATTGTTAACGGTATTCTTAACTAATTCATTTCCTTTTATATACAATTTTTCTGCGGTTATAAAACAGCGCTTTAACATTTTAATATTGTGCTCATGTACCATTTGTAAAGTAAAGTCTGTAAGGCACAGTACCGATTTATAGGGATCACAAAGGTTGGACGATGCTCTTTTTTTGTCGAGGGCCTCTTTTATTTCCGGCAATGCATCCTCCGGCAAGGAAGGCACTTCATATTGGTTCATGATGTTCAAAATTGTAAATGATTTTCCCATGGTGTGCCAATGCCGTACCAAACCAGGTGGTACATCTGGTAAAACTTATTCAAATGGCGGGGAGATTGAATCGTGGCGTAATTATTCAAAAACCGTGATTATGATAAACTTAAAAAACCATTCCATAATGAAAGGGTGAATTTCCAAAATGAAAGGTTATTTTTTAAGTAGACTTTGCCGCACATGCAATTATTTCGAATGCCGCCAACCTGGAACAAACATAGTTATGGGAAGAACCCGGCAATTAATTCAGGCTTTAAGGAAAATGAAAGTATCAAAGGGTACCCGTAATAGTCAAATGAAAGATGTAAAATGACAGGGAATTATGCTAAACCGTATTCTTCAATCTTCCTGTATAATGTCGTTAGGCCGATATTCAGTAATCTTGCAGCTTCTGTTTTATTCCCTCGTGTATGGATCAGTACTCTTTGAATATGCAGTTTTTCAACGCCGGCCAGGTCGAACGCGGAAAGGGTTCTTTGAGTATTGAGATTGGATGCCTGGAGATCCAATGGAAGATTCTCAATGACAAGTTCTGAGCCATTGGCTAATATTACTGCTCTTTCTATCACATTTTTCAGCTCACGTATATTTCCTTTCCAATCGTGTCGTTGTAAATGCTCCAGAAATTCGGGACTCATTGTTTGAACTGCATTATTTGTTTTTGCAGAAAATATTTTGAGGAAATATCGAGCCAATGCGGGAATATCTTTTTTTCTTTCACGCAGGGAGGGTAATAAAATGGTAAATGCATTCAGGCGATAGAAAAGGTCTTCTCTGAACTTTAACTCCTGCACCTCCTGCCGGAGATCACGGTTTGTTGCGGCAATAAATCTTACGTCAACTTTTGTAATGTGGGTATCACCTACTTTTATAAATTCACTCGTTTCCAATACCCGCAGTAACTTCGATTGTAATCCAAAAGGCATCTCGCCGATCTCATCCAAAAATAATGTGCCTGAGCCGGCTTCTTCAATTAATCCTTTTTTATCTTTTAATGCGCCCGTAAATGCCCCTGCTTTATGGCCGAAGATCTCACTTTCCAACAGCTCTTTTGAAAATGAACTGCAGTTTAAAGCCATAAAAGGCTTGCGGGCTTTGGCGCTTGCGTTATGAATGGCCTGGGCAAATACTTCTTTGCCCGTCCCGGTTTCTCCCAATAGTAAAACTGTGGCATTGGTCGGGGCCACTTTTTTTGCCAGCTCGATTGCTTCAAGTATTAAAGATGATGTACCCAAAATATTATCAAAGCGATATCGCTCTCCAATTTGTTTTTCCAACTGCTCGACTCTTTTTCGCAATTGAACTTTTTCAATGGCTTTACCAAGTAGTGGAATTATTTTATCATTGTCATCACCCTTGGTTATGTAATCAAATGCGCCATTCTTCATGGCTTGCACCCCATCGGTAATATTGCCGTAGGCTGTGAGCAAAATTATTTCTGCAAAACCGTATTTTGTTTTTGCCCCCGTAATAAAATCCACCCCATTGCCATCAGGTAATTTTACATCGCAAAGGATTACATCTACTTCTTCTTTATTTAAGATTTTAACCGCGGCTTTTAAGTTGCCCGCTTCAAAGACTGTATAACCCTCCAGCTTAATAATACGGGACATTAAACTCCTCAGTTTTTCTTCGTCATCTATTATTAGAATTTTGTTCATGGTTATCGAACGCTCGTTTTAGCAACCAAAGCAGGATTAAAATTACGAACATATATGCCAGATAGTTTTATAATATGGTTGGCCGGGTAAACAAGCAATTCCTCGTTTTTTAAAGGGTAGAAACAGCCAATAGTATGGCACGCAAAAAAATACTTCTCTGCCAATTTCTTAAAACCGTCTATTGTTTTATCTTTATTACTGTGATAAAGACAATTATACAGTCAGGTAAAGAAAAAAATTCCGGCAGTATTCGGGAACTGTTGCTTGGAATCGACGTAGGCACGTCCTCTATAAAAGTATCTGTGGTGGATGCCCTTACCACCGAATGTATTGCATCAGCGCAATATCCCGAAACTGAGGCTGCGATTACGTCCTTGGAGACGGGTTGGGCCGAGCAATCTCCTGAAATGTGGTGGGATTTTACGCAAAAGGCGATTCAGCAATTGCATGATACCAAGCAATATTTTCCTGAAAATATTGTGGCTATAGGCATCGCCTACCAGATGCATGGGCTTGTTTTGGTAGACAAGGATCAAAATGTGCTGAGAGATTCTATAATCTGGTGCGACAGCCGGGCAGTGGAAATTGGAAATAATGCATTCGAACAAATAGGTCCTGGCAAATGTTTATCGTGTTTGCTTAATTCTCCCGGTAATTTTACCGCCTCAAAATTTGCATGGGTAAAAAATAACGAGCCCGAAATATTTAAAAAGGTTGATAAAATGATGTTACCGGGAGATTTTATTGCGATGAAATTAACGGGTGAAATCACGACAACTTCCTCTGCATTGTCCGAAGGCGTTTTATGGGATTTTGAGAAGGACGAAATTTCAAAGGATGTTATGCTAAATTATGGATTTGATGAAAATTGTATTCCAAAAGTAAAGCCGGTTTTCTCTGAACATGGTTTTTTGTTGCGGTCAGTTGCGGAGAATTTATCATTAAAAGAAAAAATACCTGTCACTTATAAAGCGGGCGATCAACTGAACAATGCGCTTTCGTTAAATGTTCTGGAACCGGGAGAGGTAGCTGCTACCGCGGGAACTTCGGGCGTTATCTACGCAGTAACGGATCAGTTATTTTCTGACCGGTTTTCAAGGGTAAACGCATTTGCACATGTTAACCATGGATTTACCGATCCCGAAATTCTCCCTGCTCAATTGAATAATGAAACCGGCGGCAGCAATAAAATTCGTCTGGGTGTATTGCTCTGTATCAACGGGACCGGTATCATGAATAGCTGGACAAAAAAGTTATGTGGTGATGGGTTGAGTTATAATGAAATAAACGCCCGGTCGGCAGCTATAGAACCCGGTAGTGACGGCCTGTTTGTACTTCCCTTCGGTAATGGCGCTGAACGTATGTTGCAGAACAAACTTATCGGTGCACACATAAGTAACATAGATTTAAATAAGCATACCAGGGCACATATTTTTCGTGCTGTTCAGGAGGGTATTGCATTTGCTTTTCGTTATGGGCTTGATATTATGAGAGAAAATGGGCTGGAACCTACAATCATTCGTGCCGGGCAGTCCAGCTTGTTTTTGAGTGATGTTTTTGTGCAATCGTTTGTAAATGCTACGGGCGTGGCCGTTGAACTCTATAGTAACGATGGGAGTGTAGGCGCTGCTTTGGGAGCTGGTATCGGCGCGGGAGTTTACAAGACCTTTGGTGAAGCCTTCAGTCAATTCAAGCCCCTTAAGAAAATAGTTCCGGAAAGTTCCGGGTACGCCGGATCTGATGTATATAATGAGCTATACGCAGGCTGGAAAAAATTATTGCAAAATTATTTGAACTAATAATAGGTTAACAACTAAAAAAGCAAATAAATAAAAACAACAAATATGAAAATAGTTACGGGAGATAATGAATTTTTTAAAAGTATACCCCAAATAAAATTCGAAGGGATTAACAGTGACAATCCATTTGCGTTTCGCTGGTACGATGAAAATAAAATTGTGGCCGGAAAAACCATGAAAGAGTATTTAAGGTTTGCCTGCGCTTACTGGCATTCATTTAATGGTAATGGCTCAGATCCATTTGGCGAACCTACGCATATCTTCCCCTGGGATCAGAAAAAGGACCCTATCGAAAGAGCTAAGGATAAAATGGATGCGGCCTTTGAATTCATAACAAAAATGAATTTCCCTTATTATTGTTTCCACGATGTGGACGTAATAGATTTTACAAATGATGTAAAAGACAATGAAAAAAGGTTGCAGGCGATTACTGATTACGCGAAACAAAAGCAAGACACAAGTGGTGTAAAATTATTGTGGGGAACCGCTAATTTATTCTCCAACAAGCGTTATATGAATGGGGCGGCGACTAACCCTGATTTTCATGTGCTCTCACATGCGGCAGCCCAGGTTAAGGCTGCCCTCGATGCAACGATCGCACTGAATGGCGAAAATTATGTTTTCTGGGGCGGCCGCGAAGGTTACATGAGTTTGTTAAATACAAAAATGAAAAGAGAGCAGGAACACCTGGCCAAATTCTTACACAAGGCTAAAGATTATGCCAGGGCCAATGGTTTCAAAGGTACTTTTTTTATAGAACCTAAGCCATGCGAGCCAACAAAACACCAGTACGATTATGACGTGGCAACCGTAATCGGTTTTATGCATGAATATGGATTATTGAACGACTTCAAACTCAATATTGAAGTAAACCATGCAACCCTTGCTGGGCATACGTTTCAACATGAACTCCAGGTAGCCGCAGACGCAGGTTTACTCGGAAGTATGGATGCCAATCGCGGCGATTCACAGAATGGCTGGGATACCGATCAGTTTCCAAATAATATTAATGAACTTACGGAAGCAATGCTGGTGGTTATTGAGGCTGGTGGTCTCGAGGGTGGAGGTATTAATTTTGATGCAAAGATCAGGCGAAATTCTACGGATGCTGCGGATCTTTTTTATGCACACATCGGAGGTATAGATACATTTGCAAGGGCTTTAATAACTGCAGATAATATCCTGAATAAATCGGACTATAAAAAAGTACGGGATGAGCGATATGCATCTTTCGATGCCGGGAAAGGAAGAGAATTTGAAGAAGGCAAACTCTCACTCGGGGACTTGAGAAATTTTGCTGCGGAAAATGGTGAACCGGCAGTTGTAAGCGGCAAACAGGAATACCTGGAAAATATTATTAACCGCTTTATTTAGGCTTCAATATAGAAGAAATCCATTCTGCTGAAGGTGGTTTCTCACCTTGCAAAAGAATGGTATCTTATTTTACTGGTATATACCACAAATTTTGCATTGGGCTTCCTTTATAAAGGAGACATCTAATAGGGTGCAAAGAAGCCCTGGCATCCGATGGGTAAGAAGGGTAGATGGTGCAGCCTGTTCCAACCGGGCCTGTATTTGACATTTTAACGTTGAACCTGCCTGTAAATTTCCGGATTATAAAAGATAATTTCCCCGAAAGATTTATATGAAGCAACAAGGCATATCCGCAACTATCGATGGAAGATTCAATAAAATTGAAGTGCTTGTTCAAAAAGTGATCAACGGTTTCGATGTCGAAGCCATACACGAATTCAGGACTGAGATCAAAAAATTACGCGCAAGCTTTCGGCTTTTAAATGTCGAAATTGGTAAAAAGAAGCTGAGACTTTCCAAAGAAATAAAAACTTTGTATGATTATGCAGGAACCATTCGCAATCTTCAGTTGCAACTGGTAAATATGCAGGTATATTCGCCGGTCACTTCAAGCAATGTAATAGAAATTTATATTGAATATTTAAAAAAGATTGTTGATAAGTGGAAGGAACATATAATCGGGTCCGGTGGCTTTGGGAAGAATTTCAATCATAACATGGAGTGTGAATATTTACCCCGAAAATTGCGACGATCATCGGTAAAAAAATTTGTGCAGGATAAAATGAACGAGCTGGCCTGCCTCTTATCAGAGCTGCCCAATGATGACGTATTGCATGCTATTCGAAAAGTTTTAAAGGATGTATTTTACAATTGGACATTCATAAAACAGGATCGCGAACTTCTTCCACCTGGCCTTTCAAAAAAGGAAGAGATAAAATCTTTAACTGAAGTCCTTGGTCGTTTTATGGATAAAAGTATTGGTATTATCCTGTTGGAGACTTTTTGTAAAGACTGTGAAGAGAACGGCATTTTTTATGAAAATGAGATCGGGGAATTGCAGGATATTGAAAGTAGCTGGAAAAGAGAAAAGCAGGAACTACTATCCATCATATATTTAAATCCTGGTTTGCAGAGCTTATGCGCACCAGGTCGTTAATCCATATTTTGTGAAGGTGTAATTTTTTACTTCCCCGCCAAACTTATACAAAGCATCTATAACAGCATGATGAGAATTCCCGGGGCAGTAAAAGATCATAAAACCACCGCCCCCGGCACCACTGATCTTTCCACCGGTTGCGCCTGCTTTTTTTGCTTCTTCATAAATTTCTTCAATCCGGCTGTTGCTGATATTGTGTGCCATCCGGCGTTTCTGTTGAAAGCCAAAATCGAGTATTTCACCAAATTCATCAAGCCTGCCCTTTAACAACGCCTCTTTCATCATTCGTGCCTGTTCTTTTAACTGGTGCATCGCTTCTATACTTTTTTCATTTTTATTATGAACATTTTTTACTTGTTCATTAATGATTGATGCACTTTCACGGCTGTTCGCTGTGAAATAAAGCACGAGGTTATTTTCAAGTTCATGTAGATATTGCGACTTAATGCGCAGTGGATTTACAATTACTTTATCGTCTTCATAAAATTCCATAAAATTTACGCCGCCAAACATTGCAGCATACTGATCCTGTTTGCCGCCTGTAAGTTTGAGGTCTTCGCGTTCTATCTGGTAAGCGTAATGCGCGATGTCGTAGTCTCCAAAAGGAAGTTTAAGCATTTCCACGAATGCTCCAATAATGGACACTACAAGGGTTGAAGAAGTGCCAAGACCTGAACCTGCAGGTGCATCTACAAATGTGGACAGCCTGAAGCCTTTCTGTGGCAGCCCGAAATCTTTTTGGATTCGGTTATATACACCCTTTAATAAATCCAGTGTTCCGTCAATCGGTAACGTGGGTGCCCAATCAAAACGCTGCAGTTCTTTCCTGTCGAGCGCATGAACTATGATCGCATTTTCTTCGAGGGGCTCAATATTGGCGTAAGCAAAAAGAGAAACAGTTGCATTCAAAATTGCGCCGCCATATTGGTCACTATATGGGCTTACATCTGTTCCGCCACCGGCCAGGCCTATACGTAAAGGTGCTTTACTTCGATAAATCATGATAGAGGTGAGAATAGGCACGTTTGAGCGGGTGCAAATGGTTTTAATACATATGGTTATTTCTTTTCACCTGCATATCCCTGCAGTTTAAAACCGGCTAATTTTAGGATAGCCCCGACCATATTGCTCCAGCTATATTTCTTTTTCTCTTCACGAAGATGGGATAAAAAATAATTTTCACCTAATTGAAAGTATTCCGCAATTTTTTTAGCAATATCGCCTGGATTTGGTTCGGCAATAAGACCTGCTTTTTTATCGGGAACCAAAGAAGGTAAACCACCGACATTGGTGACGATCATTGGTTTTTCAAAATGGTAGGCGAGCGGTGTAACCCCACTTTGGGTGGCGCTTCTATAGGGCTGAACCACGCAATCTGCCGCACAGAAATAATATTTTACCATGCTATCCGCAATAAATTCCGTGTGGATGATGAGTTTATCTTTTATAGCAGGATCTTTTAGTAATTCCCGGTAATTTTTTTCGTCTTCATAAAATTCACCGGCTATAAGCAATTTGATATTTTGTGCATCGGGATATTTTTGTAGCATTTTCATGCTCTCCAATAAAACATCCAGCCCTTTGTATTTCCTTATGAAGCCAAAAAATAAAAGCAGTTTATCTGACATAGGGATGTTTAGTTTTTTTCGTGCTTCCTCCTTGCTCATTTTTTCTCCAAAATTATCATATAACGGATGGGGCACGAATTGCGCAGGTTTTCCTTTTGCAAATTGCTGGAGGTCTCCGAGTACCTTTTCACTCATCGTTATAAAGCTATGAATAGGTTTGAGGAAGTATTTTGTGAAGGGCACATCGCCCAACCGCTTTTCATGAGGGAAAATATTATCGGCTATACATATGATCCTGGTGTGATTATTTTTTCTCACCCTTCTTAAAATTGTTCCCAGGCATGGCCCCATGAAAGGAAGCCAATACCGCACAACAATAATATCGGGCTTCAGCTTTTTTAATTCATTTCCGACAATGATCCAGTTGAATGGATTTATAGAATTTATTGTTACTTTAATAGAAATCGCCGGTGCAGGTTCGGTTGAATATTGAGTCGTTCCGGGAAAAAGGAAATGCGGGTACTGATAAGAAAATGTATAAATAGTTGTGTTAAACCCCTGGCTGGTAAATTCTTTGGCAAGCCGTTCATCATAGGATGCAAGGCCACCGCGGAGCGGGTATGCAGGCCCGATGATAATTATCCTGGCCTTACTCAAAGTCTCGTCCGGAAGAGAGGGTGATCCAGGTAAATTTTCGGGCATGAATAAGGTAAATGAGAATTAAAATATCAATTGCCTGGGTACTAAATTTAAAATTGCAAATTTAGGTTGCCTAAAATTCAATTAATTCTGTCTTCAATTAAATAACTATTTCTTTCGGCACCATTTCTTGAAACAAGCTCTCCGAGAAAACCGGCAAGAAACAGTTGTGTACCTATAATCATAGCAAGGATGGCAAAAAAGAATAAAGGTCTTTGGGTCATGCCTGTTTGGTCAAAAAAGAATTTCGATATCGAGAGATAAATAAAAACAGTGAGGCCGAATAAAAATGAAAAAGTTCCCCAAAGCCCAAAAAAGTGCATGGGATTTTTTCTGAATTTGCCAACAAAAATTATGGATGCCAGGTCAAGAAAACCATTGATGAAACGATTCCAGCCAAATTTGGTAACTCCATATTTTCTTGCGCGGTGCTCGACAATTTTCTCTCCAAATTTCTTAAAACCAGCCCATTTTGCGATCAGCGGAATATAACGGTGCATCTCACCATAGACTTCGATGTTTTTAATCACCTTACTTTTATAGGCCTTCAGGCCACAATTAAAATCGTGAAGATAAATGCCACTTACTCTCCTTGTTGCCGCATTAAATAATTTTGAGGGAAGATTTTTTAAAAGTGTATTGTCATATCTTTTTTTCTTCCAGCCACTCACAATATCAAATCCATCGCACAATACCATTTTTCTCAATTCCGGAATTTCATCCGGGCTGTCCTGGAGATCTGCGTCCATGGTTATGATAATCTCACCTTTTGCATTTTTGAAGCCTTCATTCAATGCGGCGCTCTTCCCATAGTTGCGTTGAAATTTTATTCCCCTGATATTGGCGTTAATTTTACGCAGCTCCTGTATGATGCCCCAGGAATTATCGGTACTGCCATCATCCACCATTATAATTTCGTAGCTAAAATTATTTTGCTCCATAACCCGCCGTAGCCAGGCCTCAAGTTCAGGCAAGGATTCAGCTTCATTAATAAGGGGAATCACTACAGAAATATCCATTATGTACCAATTTGATTGATGTCGACGGCAAGGTTGTTGGGCTGTTTTTTAGTTATAGCCGCACCTGCCAGTGCAGCAAGCGCACCAAGAATAAGGTAACCAACCAATGTGCCACCAATCAGGAAAACCATGAAAAATTTTCTTGTCCACTCCATGGCCTGGGTCATTTGTTCTTCTGTCATATTATTTTTTTCATGCATTCCCGCTCTCGCCTGCTCTAATGCTTTTTCCTTAAAGTCAGGAAAAAGAGTAATAAAAATAACTATGTAAATGATCATTATTGCAGTTACCGTTGCAGATACTTTGAAACCATGGGCAAAATAATTTCCAAAAGTAGCGTTGTAATCCACCTGTTTGGCATATGAATATATTGACCAGATAACTCCGCCGATAAACACAACATATCCAATCCATTGAGATGGCCCGTTTACCTGGATATTGGCGAAATAAACAGCCAGGGCGAGAATGATAAGTAAGAGGCCGATGACCAACCCCTTAGTAGTTGTGGAAGTAACTGTTTGCGCTATCATGTTAGTTTTAATTTATTCAAAAATAACTTGTCTCCATTAATAATCCCAATCACCTTGCCTTTTAGGTTCTTACCTATAAAAGCATTGTTTCTGCACTTTGAAAAAATATCACTTTCTTCAAATACATATTCTTCGTCAGGTATGAATAATGTTATGTTGGCTGGCTCAGCTTTATTTAATGACGGGACTGGGATGTTAAAAATCGACCTGATGTTTTCGGATTGCATCTTTATGAAGTCTGCTGTTTCAATTCCGCAAATACCGGCAGCGCCAAAAACACTCTCCAAACCTTCCATGCCGTTTTTTGCATATTCAAATTCACATACCTTGTTATCCCAGTTCTGCGGCTGGTGATGTGATGCAATGAAGTCTACTACACCACTTTTAATTCCTTCGCGCAAAGCTGCCCTGTCCATTTTTGTTCTTAACGGTGGATTCACCTTCAGGTTGGTATCATAAGACTGGAGATCATCTTCACTAAAAAACAAATGGTAAGGTGTTACGGAACATGATACATGCAGGTTTTCCTTTTTTGCATTCGAAATCAATTCAAGTGATTTTTTTGTAGAGACACCTGTGAAATGAATTTTCGATCCTGTGTATCTCGCTAATTCGATATCTCTTGCGATCATTAGCTCTTCTGATAATGCCGGTTTACCGGGTAAGCCTAGCCTGGTTGAAATTTCCCCTTCATTCATAAGCCCTCCCGACCCGATGCTTTTATCATCGGGCAATTGAATTATTGTGGCATCGATGGCGAGAATATATTCCAGCGCCTTTTGTAAAATCCCAGATGACTGTACCGGTTTCAAGCCGTCGGAGAAAGCTTTCGCACCTGTATTATACATGTCGTACATTTCACTGAGTTCTTTTCCTTCTGCATTTTTTGTAATAGCCCCAATCGGGAAAATCTGTACAGGCAAACCTTTACTTTTTTGTACGAGGTATTCTACCTGGCTTTTATTGTAAACCACAGGTTGGGTATCGGGCATTAGCAGCACCTGAGTAAAACCACCCGCTGCGGCAGCATTGGAACCACTCTCTGCCGTTTCTTTAAATTCCTGGCCCGGATCACAAAAATTTACAAAGCAATCCATCCATCCGCAGGAAACACACAGGCCTTGACGCTCAATTGTCGTATCCGTTGCAACATCGATTTTATCTCCGATATCAGAAATGATTCCATTTTCAATTAAAATATCCTGCAATTTTCCATGAAAGGGAGAGTGGGGAGAAAGTACTTTAGCTTTTTTTATTAAGACCTTCATTAGGCTTATGAAAAAATTTGGTTGCGCTAAGATAGGCGTAAAAAATAATAAAAGCGATTCAGTGGAATAGAACACTTGTTTAGCGGGCGCATATTACAAATTTGAGCGCAACAATGCGGGGATTCTGCCCATAAATAAACAAGGTATTGTAGACATTGATACTATTTACCTTCCCGCAAATTTCAGACAGCCGGTGTTTCTTAATACATATAGTCAGGCGGTATTTTTATACAAATTGCGGTATCGGAATACTTCCTTGGAGTAATCTTTTGCAAATGTGTAAGAATCTACATCAATGTTTCTAAGTAAGGCTTTGTTCACATTGCCTTCCCCGCAATTATAGGCCGCTGTTACGGCTCGTTCCCATTCATACGGGTCTAATTTATCCTGCCAACCCTGTCGTTGCAGGTATTTTTTTTTTCCGTCCAGTACAGAAACAACCATTCTTGATGATTCTACCGGGTCGGTCCATTTGCCGGAATTTATAAATGCAGCAAACGAACCAGTATCAATTTGCCAGAAGCCATATCCATGATATTGTTTTGCAGGCTCTCCCGGGCGTTTGCTATAATCGCCCTTCATTAGAGGGCAAATTTGCTCTAATGGCAATCCCTGGTTTGCATATCGGATGATCAAAAAGCCTGTTTCCCTTGCACACAATGCTGCAAGCCAGTCATCGGTATATCCACTGTTCGTGACGGAATCCGTGATCACACCGCCGAGATTGTCCTTAATCCATTGCATCATTTTCAAATCGGTATTAATATGGGGGGGTTGAGGTTCATTGTCCGGATTAAAACCCAGGGAAAAAGCTTTTCCCAAAGTGAGGCTCCCGGCAACACCTGTTTGCTGAATGTTGTAATATTTTTGAAATGCTTTCGTTGCATCCAATGTTTTTTGTCCAAAAACTCCGTCAGGATCATAGGTGAAGAACTGCTGGGCCCTGAGAAATTGCTGCCATTTTCTTACCAGCGCGCCCGAATCATTTAGTTGTAGTGCCATGAGGTCTTGGTTGTTTTAAAATTAAGATTAAGTAAGCGGTCACACCATTGTTTTTTTCCAGGTATTTTTCGTTGTTAAAAAGCAGTTACAGGGTGGTTAACCAGGTAATTATTTCCAGCCGGACGAAAGATTACATATTAGGCCTCAAAATTTGACAATATATATTGAAAATCCAAACTTATTGTACAATGAATAATTTATTATGGGGTATCCGTTAAAACATGGATGTATATTTTCACTGGTTGGTAACGCTTTTCGAAGGTAACGGGAGCTTGTATTTTCGATTATGGGTGATCGTTAGTTTGCCCCACTATTCATTGAGTTGTATCTTCTTTTCTTACTTCGTCAATAACTTCCAGCAATCCTTCACTAAAGGTATCCTCTGCGAGCTGCCAGAACATAACGCCGTTTAATCTATTCTTTACAACATAACGGGTTTTTAATTTCATAGATGTTGTATCATCATAGGTAGCGAGTATTTTTCGTTCATTGTTAAAGGCATAAGGCGCTTTCGCCACCGTATCCCAATACCGGGTAAAGCCGTTTGTAATGCTTAAGCTATCTTCGAAACGCCTGTATGGTAAGCCATGATAGAATTTTCCAGGTCGATATAGTCCTGCATTAGAGGTGTCTGTTACTTCAAACAGCCTGGCATAAAATGCAGCGCCAATTGCAATCTTCCCTGGCGGAACTCCGGCTGCGATTAGTTTTTTTACACCATTATCGACCGATTCCACCTGTTGCGGAGTTGAATAGAGAGGCGTGTGGTGGCCGGACAGCGTACTGAATCCATTTACAAGGTCATAACTCATAAGATTTACCCGGTCGACCCTGGCCATGACTTTTGTCCATTCAATAGCGCTATCCAAATAGGACGTAAAGCCGCCGGCTGCAAAACTGATTTCTTTTTTTTCGCCCAGCTTTTTTCTAAGTTGTTTTACCAATGCCGTAAAATGTGGCTTATCAGATGGGTCGTAAGTATGTCCAGGGAAGCCCGGGATAACAGGGTATTCCCAATCCAGGTCTATGCCATCAGTGCCAAAATACTGACATAACTTTTTAGCAGACCTGGAAAATATTTTTCTTCCGCGCCTTGTGGAAAAAACTTCAGAACAGTATTGGCACCCGCCCCATCCGCCAAGTGATAAAATTACTTTCAATTGAGGATTTCTTTTTTTTAATGCGACCATTCGCAGTATGGTAGCAGTATCGCGGGCATTGTTTACAGAAAGAAAGTTTCCTTTCAGGTGGCAAAAACTGAAAATAAGATGGGTAAGCTTTTCTATGTCAAAACTATCGATCATGGCAGTTCTTCCCGAGTAATATCCAATTACAGCAAAATTTTTATTACTGTTATTATTTTGTGCAAAAATTGTAGAAGCAATACAAGTAAATAATATCAATACCGGGACACAGCGGGCCATCAAAGAGATTTTATAAAGTGCAGTGATAATTTATTGTAATATATACTACTTTTTTCTTTTGGCAACGCGCCACATGTGAGCAGCAGCTAATTGCTGTTAGTCTGTAAGTATGGAATCGTATTTTACAGGCGTTTGAAAATTATGAAGGATTCCCTTGAGATATTGAAATAAATCTTAACAGTAAGATATGGTAAGACTGGTATAAAATAAAGAAGCAACCTGGCTGGAGGTTGCTTCTTTGTCGCGGATATTCAGAAATTTAATACTGGATAGTGGTAACTTCAATTAGCTGAATAAACCACCTTTTTTCAATTCGCGTGTTCCTTCACCAATCAAAAATCCATTTTGATATATCTGGATTGTATAACTTCCCTGTTGGAAATTTCCTGGCTCAAATGCAAAATGGACATTTCTCTTTTTAGCTGTTTCTATATCAACTGGTAATTTTGCCGTGAATGCTTTATCACCGTCCTCGCGTGTTGTAAAAGTACCGGAGTTTAATGCTGTAACACTAATGGGCTTGCCATCAGGACCAATAACACACACAAATACATCAGTGGTGCCTGCCTGTGCAATACGATTGTTAACATCAAATGATATCATCAGTTTATTTACACGTTTTGCAGTAGAAGTAACTTTTTCTTTGCCATTATGTTTTACATCGATAGGCGTGATCGCTATATTTGAAGCATTTAAAGTTGAAGCTACATCCACTTTCTGAACAAGGCTGTCCTTTGTAGCAGTTGTAGTTGTAAGATCCTGGTTCAATTTTTCTTTTTCCTGCGTCAACACAACTTTATCCTGTGTGAGTGTTTGATTTTCCTGCGTCAGTTGAGCTACCTGTTGTTCCATACCGGTAATTTTATCATTCAGGCTGGCGATCAGGTTTCTTGCTTTTGACAATTCGGCTGCAGAAGCATTTTTCTTATTCAGGATACTGCGGATTTCATTTTTAGCTGAAGCGATTTCTTTATTCCGGTCAGTGAGTTTGCTTTGCAAACTGGTGCTTAAAGTTGACATTGAATCAAGACGTGCCAATGAAGCGTCGAAGCTTTTCTGTATTTCACTTTTCTGGTCAGTAACAGTTGCAATTTGTGTTTGTTGCTGTTGAATAGTTTCTCCCGCTTTATTTTTATCAACTATCAGGAGCGCGCCTGTACCCACAAGAGCAGCGGCTAAAATTCCAATGATAACATTTTTGAAATTTTTACGCGGTTCAGGGTTTTCAGCAGTGGCTGTTGGAAAATTTGATGTAGTACTCATATGTTTGATTTTTGTTTTAAAATG
>JBDTLZ010000046.1:0-8482 GCA_039934515.1 Ginsengibacter sp. | reverse complement strand
CCGTTAGATGGAAAGAGTTCAATGATCGAAATACGCAATACTTTGAAACAATTTGGACGTAAAACCGGCGATGGGAATTCATGGGTGAAGGTTGGCGCATTGAAAGTGGTTATTGATGGCGGCGTACTTACAGGCACTGCCTATTTGCGGGAGGGTTGGGGGGAGAAGGCTAAGGATCTTTATGGTATTACAGATCCAGCTTACCGGGGTGAATTATTTTATTCGAAAGATGAATTGACCAGGATAATTAAAGTGGCTTACGAAGAAGGATGGAAATTTACCGCACATGTGACCGGGGGTGGCGCGGTCGACACTTTATTGGCCGCTTATGAAGTCATCAATGATTCAACACCGATAACTGGAAAACGCTTTTCTATTATTCATGGAAATTTCTATACACCCGGAGCAATAAAAAAAATGGTGGCTATGGGAATATATGCCGACATGCAACCAGCATGGTATTATAAAGATGCCGACCTGTTAAATGAGGTACTGGGCAGAGATCGTATCAAAACATTCCATCCTTATCATTCGATGATGCAAGCTGGTATAGTGGTCAATGGAGGCTCAGACCACATGGTCAAAGTGGATCCAAATACTTCAATTAATCCTTACAATCCTTTTTTGGCGATGTGGTCGGTAATAACGAGGAAGACGGAGCGTGGCTCTGTATTTAATCCTGAAGAAGCGATTTCAAGGCAACAAGCTTTGAAAATGTACACGATCAATAATGCGTATGCCTCTTTCGAAGAGCACATAAAAGGTTCGATAGAAAAAGATAAGCTGGCAGACCTGGTTGTTTTATCGGATGACATTTTAACCTGCCCTGTTGATAGTATACCCGAAATAAAATCTATCTTAACCATAGTTGGCGGACAAGCCGTCTTTGACAGCGGTATTTTTTCTACTTCAAAAAATTAATTAATTTGGTTCTATAAAAACTCAATAAATATATTATGAAAAAAACAAGACCGTCACGCAGGGATTTCATTAAAGATGTAACAATGGCTGGTATGAGTTTGGGTATTTTTAACACCGCCAATTCCCTGTTTGGTAAAAACATTTTGAAAGGCAAACGCATCGGAATTATTGGTTTAGACACTTCCCATTCTATCGAGTTTACGAAAGTTTTCAACAACCCGGATGCAGCGCCTGAGTTTGCAGGCTATAAAGTTGTTTTTGCCTATCCGAAAGGAAGCAGTGACATTGATTCGAGTACTAAAAGAATTCCTGGCTATACCGAAGAAATAAAAAAATACGGTGTTAAGATTGCCGGATCGATCAATGAATTACTTGATAATGTTGATGTGGTACTCCTTGAAACCAATGATGGGCGATTGCACCTGCAGCAGGCGTTACCGGTGTTTAAAGCAGGCAAAAGAGTATTTATTGATAAGCCTGTAGGGGGCTCTTTGCAGGATGCCGTTGCCATTTATAAGGCGGCCAATGAATTCCATGTTCCGATGTTCTCGTCTTCATCATTACGATTTTTTCCTGAAGCGAAAGAAATTGCGGGCGGCAAATATGGAAAAGTTTTAGGCGCGGATGTTTACAGTCCCGCACACCTGGAAAAGACCCATCCCGATCTTTTCTGGTACGGTATACATGGTATTGAAATGCTATATACAATCATGGGCCGGGGTTGCAAGAAACTTGTACGTGTGGCTACACCAGATACCGACATGGTTGTGGGAACATGGGAAGATCTGCGTATAGGGGGTTATCGCGGACTCCGTACAGGTAAGCAAGACTATGGATTAATTGTTTATGCAGAAAAAGAAACGGTCACATTAACGAAATTTCCCGGTTATGATCCGCTTCTTGTGGAGATCATTAAATTTTTTGAAAGCGGTGAACCCCCGGTTGATCCAAAAGATACATTGGAAATTTATGCGTTTATGGAAGCGGCAGATGAAAGCAAACGTAACGGTGGAAGCCCGGTAGATATTCAAACTGTATTGAAGAAAGCACAACAATAGAACCATAATGCCTGGATTTTTTTTGTCAGTTAAGTCATAGTTGGTTGTTCAGTCTTTAGTAGTATTTTGAAATATGATTTATCGGCATTTGCTCCGGGATTCTCTTTTTTTTTCATGTGACCAATGAATTGAATTCGTGTTATCTTACATTTGGAATCCACACTTAATTCAAATACCTTGATAAAATATTCTGTTCTTCTTTTTTCGATTGTATTTGCCAGCCTTACATGTTACACCCGGCCTGGAAATCTTTCAGAGCTGGATCAATGGTTAAAAAAATCCACGAAGTGGAAATCAGTAACCTTACAAAAAGAATTACCACTTAAAGTATATTTTCTGGGTGACCATACAGAGAGCCCGGATGGAGATGAGGTTATCGTATATCTAAAAAATAAAGCCTGGAACAGGATCGGGCAGGAATCAGATCTGTCTATTTTACGCGATTACATTCAAAAAAAATTTATCGTTATAACGCTTGATTATGGAAAGGAGCCGCAGGCCATTTCTCCGCATTTTGATAGTGATTTGCACGACTTTTTGAAAAGCGTGTATGGTTTTAAAACTCCATCTATTTTAAAGGATATAAATCTTGTGCCCAAAGACTTTCGTTGTTTCTTTCTGCCGGAAGGTTACCGTGTTGCAACAAACTTAGTGTATTGGGAAATAGATAAACATGGTGTTTATGGTACCCTGGAATATATAATGCAATCATATAATGAAGGCATCGTTCCAAAATATCCCGGGTTGAAAATAGTGTCATCACCTGCAGAAATGGTCGACAGGAAAGGCAATCCTTTTGACTATAAAATAAAAATGGATATTGTTTATCCGTCGCAGCCAAAGAAAAAGTTGCCGGTTATTTTCCTATCCGAAACGATGTCGACGCGCAATCCTAATGATCAGCCCAGTAACTATGTTCCACATTTAGCCGGCTTTGCAACACGTGGTTATGTATGTGTTACAATGGGGCACTGTTTTAACCCTTGTGTCACCCATTTCTTTCACTTTGGAGCGTTTACCCTTGATCATGAAAATGGATATGCCTGTTATACTGCGGCAATGCGCTACCTTCATGCCAATGCTGATAAATACAGTATGAACACAGATCATATCGGTGGTATTGGATACTCAAAGGGAGAATATGCAATTACCCGCCTCTCTGATCCAAATCATGAAACCAGGAAGGAAGAAGCGCAAAAATATAAAGGCTTTCCTGACGGAACACCCGAGCCACAGCCCTGGCAAGGCTACTCATCCAAAATCCAGGCTGGCATGCAGGGTATGGGCATGGGGCTTTTCGAAACAAAATTTATCACGGCCGACTACGTACCAAATCTGATCGTATGTGGCGAACAGGATCGCGAAGTAATAACAGAAGCACATCACGTTTTCGTAAAGAGGCTGGAGGAACTTGGGGCCAATCACCTTGGCCTTTTCATGCAAGGGCTGGGCCACGCTCTACCCTACGGGTATGATGAAAGAATGGGTATCGACCGGTACCAGCTCGTACATGATTTCTTTGACAGGTACCTTAAACCGGGTGAGAAACTTCCACCGGTGGTGTTGGTAGTTTCTCCCTTTGATAACAAGAAAGATGTTTCAGACTCAACGACTATTTCAGTACAGTTTGCACCGGTGATAGATGAAACCACTATCCTTGAAAAAAAAGGAATAAGAATTATTCATACAAAAACGAATAAAGAAATTAATGGCAGTTGGAAAGTGTCACACGGTGGCACAAAGTTTACATTCACCCCTGATCAGCTTCTTATTAAAAATGATCAATATGAGATCCTGGTCACTTCCCTTGTGAAAGATAAAGCAGGAACGAAGCTTGATAAAGCAAAAAATGTGCGGTTTACAGTTGCGGCGGATAAGTAAAATAAAAAACGCAAATTGAGATCAGAAAAAACCGAAGGAATTAATACATAGCATGAAAAGTCGAATATCACCATACTTCAGATTTGCCGGTTTACTCATCGCATTTGTATTCCTCGGATTTGCTGCCAATGCCCAAAAAAAAGATGCTGCCGGTAATTATAAAACGGTAAAAATTGACAACCAGGTGTGGATGCTGGAGAACCTCGATATTGACAATTTTCAAAATGGTGACCCGGTGCAGGAAGCCAAAAGTAATGAGGAATGGGCGCAGGCCGGTAAAGACCGCAAGCCAGCATGGTGTTACTATGAAAATAATATTGATAGCGGAGCCAAATATGGGAAGTTATACAACTGGTATGCGATAAACGATCCACGTGGGTTAGCTCCGCACGGTTGGCATGTACCTTCCGATTCTGAATGGCGTATGGTTACGCTTTTCTTAGGCGGTGAAGATGCTGCCGGTACAAAGATGAAAAGCCCTGCCGGATGGACTCACGATGGAAACGGAACCAACGTGAGTGGATTTTCAGGTTTGCCGGCGGGTAGCAGGGATCGTTTTGGGAAGTTTGATTATATTGGCCATATCGCATACTGGTGGTGTTCTACTTCATATGACGCAGATTTTGCCTGGTATCGTGTTATTGACGAAGTGCCCTGGTATGTGTACAGGACTAATTATTATAAGCAAAATGGATATACTCTTCGTTGTGTCCACGATTAAATGTTGTGAGTTCCTCCATCAAAGGCTCTTAACAAAACCAATCATACAAGGCTGAACACTCTGAATACCAGGATACTTCAAATTAAATGAGCATGATCTATAAAAATAATTTACAAATAAAAGAAAGCATTTGTATAATCGCTTTCACGCTGTTATCTGGTGGCACGTTTGCACAAACAAATTCAAGGGATTCAATTTGGATTGTCGAGAATTATTATAAGATTGAGCGGCAGGTACCCATGCGTGATGGAATAAAGTTATTTACCAGTATATATATTCCAAAAGATTCTACAGAAAGACATCCGATTCTAATAACCCGAACACCTTATTCATGCTCACCTTATGGCGAAGGAAACTGGCCTGCATTCTGGGACACTCCTAAAAAGTATTATTTCCGCGAGGGCTACATCATGGTGATGCAGGATGTTCGTGGCCGCTGGATGAGTGAGGGGAAATTTATGGACATTCGCCCGGTTAATACTTCCGTAAATTCCACGGGTACCGATGAGCCGGGTGACTCATATGATACCATTGATTGGCTGGTAAAAAATATTCCCGGTAACAATGGAAAAGTTGGCGTATTTGGAGTATCCTATCCGGGTTTCTACGCTACCATGGCAGCGTTAAGCAATCATCCGGCTTTAAAGGCAGTAAGCCCCCAGGCCCCGGTAACAGATTGGTTTATGGGAGACGACTGGCATCACAATGGCGCACTTATGCTGATGGATGCGTTTAATTTTTATTGTTCATTTGGCCCGCCGCGTCCCACGCCAACCTCGAAGCCTGCAAATGCAGTAAAAGTAGCCTTCGATGATAATTATAAATTTTACCTGGAAACCGGGGCTGTCAAAAATTTTAATGCCAGGTATTTTCATGATACTATTGAGTTTTGGAATGAATTAATGCGTCATCCGGATCTTGATGAATGGTGGAAAGCCAGGAACCCACGCAATTTTGTAACGGACGTGAAGCCCGCAATACTGGTAGTAGGGGGGTTGTTTGACGCCGAAGATGGTTTTGGTGCCTGGCGTTTATACCAGGCGATAGAACAAAAAAGTAAGGGCACAGATAACAAATTAGTTATGGGCCCCTGGTCTCATGGTCAGTGGGCACAGTCGGATGGTAGTCATTTGGGTAATATCAAATTTGGCGCTAAAACTTCTTTTTGGTTCCAGGATAATATTGAACTGCCTTTCTTTAATTATTACCTCAAAGGAAAAGGCAATACCCACTTGCCGGAAGCAACGATATTCATCAGTGGAGAGAATCAATGGCACAAATTCGATCAATGGCCTCCAAAGGAAAAATCAGATAAGCATATCTATTTGCAACAAGGCGGTAAGTTAGGCTGGTCCAGGCCATTACCCGTTAAGAGTTCAAGTGAGTACATCAGTGATCCATCTAAACCAGTACCGTATGCAGAAAGTATTCGTCGTAGCCGAACAACGGAATATATGACCGATGACCAACGTTTTGCCTCACGTCGTCCTGATGTCCTTGTTTTTCAAACAGACACACTGAGTGATGACCTAACCCTGGCGGGAACTGTCATTGCCGACCTGCTGGTAAGTATCAGTACAACAGATGCGGATTTTATAGTAAAAGTTATCGATGTTTTTCCGGATGACTTTTCGTACCCGGTAAAAGATGATTATCCTATGGGCGGATACCAGATGCTGGTGCGCGGTGAAGTCATGCGCGGAAAGTTTAGAAACAGTTTTGAAAGACCGGAAGCGTTTACACCAGGAAAGGTGGAACATGTAAAATTTGAATTGCCTGATATAGCCCATTCTTTCCGAAAAGGCCACCGGCTTATGATCCAGGTTCAAAGTAGCTGGTTCCCGCTCGTGGATCGCAACCCACAAAAATTTGTCAATATCAATGAATGTGGCGATGGTGATTTTCAAAAGGCGGTTATTAAAATTTACCATGATTCGAAAAACTCCTCTGGTTTGCTGCTGCCGGTTTTACCCAATAAGTAACCTGCAAATAAGAAGAAGAGTACGCCTTAGCTGTGATTTTGAATGATTATTTCATGAGCCATTTCGCTCATTCAGAAATGCAACGATTTTAATTATTTCAAAAGACATTTCAGCAATATTTACAAAATGAAAAAAATTAGCCGGTTATTTACGGTGCTTACAATTCTCGCCTCATGCACCGTTTCAACTAGATCCACCACCGGGACAACTGGCATAAAAACCGGAGTTATTATACATGAAATAAATGAAAAGGATCTGTCCAGGGGAGATAAAACAATTGCCATAGTCGGCGCAATCTTAATCGACGGTAATGGTGGTGAGCCAATACAAAATTCATGTGTGATAATCAGGAATGAAAAGATTGAAATTGTTGGAAAGGCCGGGCAAGTGCTGATACCAAAAGAAGCAGCAGTTTTAGATGCGAAGGGATTAACATTACTCCCGGGATTGATAGACTCACATTATCATAATGAAGATAGCAAGGATCTTCTGGGGATATACTTAAGTCATGGCATTACCTCCGTAAGGGATCCGGGAGAATGGATAGAAAGCTATAATTATGTAAGATCAACCGGAAAGCCATTGCCCAGGTTGTTCCTTGCTGGCCCTCATATTAATACGTATCCGCCTGCATACCCTGAAGACGCTATAATCGTACGGGATGCTGAGGAAGGCCGTCTTGCAGTATTGGAGTTGGTAGCCCAGGGATCTACGGTGATCAAAGTGTATTTCGGATTGCCCGTTGGAACTATAAAAGTAATATGTGCTACAGCCCATCGTTATGGATTGCCGGTAACAGCACATTTGGAAATTACCAATGCAAGGGACGCGATTAATGCTGGTCTTGACGGTATCGAGCACATCACTTCATTTGGTACTGTCCTTCTGCCGGAACGCGAAGCTGAGAAATACAAACTGAAAGTTTTAGCCAACAATGAGGCCAGGCAGCGTGGGAGGTATGAAGTGTGGAATTCTTTAGTGTTGGAAAATAATTCCAAAGCGGACTCTCTTATAAATTTCCTCGTGACAAAGAAGACATTTGTAACACCAACGCTGACTGCATTTGAAAAACAGGCCGATAAGAGTGACAGCGTTGAAGTTCATGGATTCCAAAACATGGTTAAATTCACGGGGATGGCAATGAGGGGAGGCGTTAAAATTGTCCTGGGTTCACATTCATGGGGACCTTACGCCGAACCGGGCTATGCTTATTTTCGCGAGATGGAATTGTTCAGACAGGCAGGACTTACCCCGATGCAGATAATTGTTGCGGCAACCATGGAAAATGCGCGCTTCTTTCGAATCGACGAGCGACTGGGGAGTATAGAAAAGGGAAAACTGGCGGATGTTATTTTGGTAGAAGGCAACCCTTTGACAGATATTAAAGCAATGCATAACGTTAAAAAAGTAATGCTTAACGGGGTGTGGATGCCTGTAGATCAAAAGTAGAAATATTATCTGACGCACACGTCACCCTGCAATCAATATAAATTCAACCTTGTATGGGCTTGCTGCGGAGCGTTTGCAGCTTAGATTGATAAGTTAGTATGTTGTGCGTCATGCGCTTACTTCCAGTCCTTCTCTTCAATCATAAAAATTTCGTCTATTTTACAATTAAGCCCGTTAGCAATTTTAAAAGCCAACAGCGTAGAAGGAATAAATTTACCTGCTTCAATTGCAATAATAGTTTGTCGGGCGACTTTCACTTTTTCTGCTAGCCCGGCTTGAGTTATATTACATCTTGCCCGTTCAACTTTTATAAGATTTTTCATCCCCTGTCATTTATAGTTGACCGACTCTTCAGGTAATGGAAATTAACCGCACACACAATGCATTGCCAAAATTGGGGCAGGACCTTGGAGCAAAGGATATTTGTTGCAATGAATGATTCCCGGTAGGCCCTCTCACTCGCGACGTCA
>JBDTLZ010000045.1:0-9057 GCA_039934515.1 Ginsengibacter sp. | reverse complement strand
AAAGGCAATAACCGCAGTCATTTGAATCCATGATGTCCAAAAGCCCCGTTGGTTTGCCGGTGAATGTTCGGCAACAAAAGTGGCGGCACCTCCATATTCACCACCAATGGCTAAACCTTGTAAGAGCCTTAAAATAAGAACAATTACCGGTGCCAAAAAGCCGATAGTTTTATAATCAGGTATGAGCCCGATTGCAAAAGTAGAACAGCCCATCAGCAGCAGCGTTACCATAAACGTGTATTTGCGCCCGATTAAATCGCCCAAACGCCCGAAGAATAATGCTCCGAACGGACGCACCAGGAAGCCAGCTGCATAAGTAGCTAAAGTGGCGAGAAAAGCAGCAACTGCATCACCCTGCGGAAAAAATTTTGTAGCGATAATGGCAGCAAGGCTTCCAAAAATATAGAAATCATACCATTCTATAATTGTTCCAACAGACGAAGCCGCAATAATGGGGATTAATGATCTGTTAGAAGAGCTCATATAGCCTTTTGAATTAGAATGGGGCTCGAAATAAATTGATTTTTAGTTTGTGTGAGTCATGTTAGGCTTGCAGGTAACAATTAAATATACAACCCTCTGGCCGGTTTCTCAAATAAATGAACCTTGATCTTCAAGAGATTAATATTCGCTTTTTTATATTGTCAGTGTCGGCAATGACGCCGGAGAGCATCTCCACAATTAACCATCTGCTCAATCCAAAAAGGCAAGGCAATATCTTTAATGGTCCTGTAGTCCTCCCTATAGTGCGTACCCTTTTTGTGATACTTTTGTACTTGTGCAGTTTAATATTTACATCCTTACCCTGAAGAAGCATAAGTTCGGTTTCTCTACCTCCAGAGTGAAAAAATAGGTGCATAAACTTCCAGAATTGACGATTGTATTTAAATAGTTGATCGCTAACTTTTTTCCTTTCTTCTCCTGTTAATGTCTGGTGTATTTTCTGAGTCACTTTCATTTTTGAAATATCTCCAGGTACATTGTGTGTCGCCGCCTCAAGCTCAATTAATTCTTTAAATAGACGAATAAGATAATAACGATATTTGTTGTAGCGGTGAGCTGAGAAACGAGGATTTGATTTTAGGCACTGTTCAAGAATTAATTTGATATGTTTCCTGCTAATATCACAAATTGGAATATTATGATACTTTAAGGATGTTGCCGCCTTTTCAGTGCCTCGGATTACACATTTTATATCAGTTAAGGTGCCTTTTACCCCTTTTATTTTTTCAAAAGCGAGCCACAACGCTTTGATAAACGGCGTTCTCGGATGGTTTTCTGAATTGTCAGGAGCAGAGCATGAATTGCTTATTGGGTTATATCCCTGATTCAACAGCAAGTCCATTTCATTTTTCAATAAAGTAGCAGCTGCATCCTTTCTTTCGGATCTTATCGAATAAATATTCATTCCTTTAAGTAATACCTGCTTGGGTTTGGGAACCGACGGGTCGTAAAACCGGTAGTTAATATACCAGGCAATTTTTGTATTGGCAGCAGTTGTTTGCCAGTTTTTCAGAAAGACAGACAATTTGCTGGCTTTGCAGCCAGTGGGAAGTGCTATCATATGTAAGCGTTTGTGTTAACGATTTTGTTAACAGTTAACGCTACAAGCGGGGAAGCGGAATGATGAAACATACAACAGGACTATGTTTCGCTACTGTTGTCCCACGAGGATTCGAACCTCGACAAACAGAATCAAAATCTGTCGTACTACCTTTATACTATGGGACAAAGGAGTGCAAAAGTAAGGGTAACGGGTAAATTTTACAAACCGAATTACCAGCAAAGGCATAAGCGACCTATGATTTTGTATTCTCTTCCTCTTCTTTTAAATTTTTTATAAAAGCAAGCGCATCCGGCACGACATCGCACATAATGGTGATGAATGAGCCGGGCTTTGCATTTTGGTATGCATACATTATTGACTCGCGCTCACTGGATAGTATGGTCACAGGAATATCTTTTGTTTTACCCTCATTAATGCCTTCAACTAAAAGATTTATTATTTCCTCAGCCGTGCGGCCTCGCAAATTTTTATCCTGCCTGATGATGATTTCGTCAAAGTTTTTGGCCGATATCCTCCCGATTTCACGGATGTCATTGTCCCGCCGGTCACCGGTACCACTAATGATGCCAACTCTTGGAAATTCTTCGAACTTATTTACAAAGTCACACAACAGCTCCAGCCCGGCAGGATTGTGGGCGAAATCAACCAGGAATTTAAAATTTTTAAACTGGAAAAGATTTAGCCTGCCCGGAGTTTGCGCCGGCGAAGGAATAAATGTTTGCAATGCAAGCCTAATATCTTCAGCTTTAATGTTCCGGAACAAATAACTGGCAAGAATTGCAGCCAGCGTATTGGCGATGTTATGCACTGCTTTTCCTCCGTAGGTAATGGGTACATCACTCACCTTTTCAACCCGGATCTTCCAGCTGCCCTTCATAATGGTTACATACCCATTTTCAAAAACAGCGGCCATCCCACCTTTCCTGCAATGCTGTTTTATCCGCTTGTTATTTTCATCCATACTAAACAAAGCAACATTACAGTCCAGCCCCTTCCTCATTTCGTAGACCAGGTCATCATCAGCATTTAATACGGCAAAACCATTAGGGAAAACCGTTTCGGCCAGAACCGCTTTAACCTTGGCCATTTGCTCAATGGTTTGAATACCACCAAGCCCGATATGGTCTTCCGTAACATTGGTTATCACCGCAATATCGCAATTGGAAAAAGCAAGCCCGTTTTTTAAAATACCACCGCGAGCGGATTCCAGCACTGCAAAGTCGATCGTAGGGTCTTTCAAAACAAATTCAGCGCTGCGTGGCCCGGTGCAATCACCTACCATCATTAACTGGTTTTGGATATACACACCATCGGATGTAGTAAGGCCAACTTTATACCCGGCAGTTTTACAAATGTGCGCTATCAACCTGCTGGTTGTCGTTTTTCCATTTGTACCCGTAATCGCGATTATCGGAATTCTGCCATTGGTGCCCTTTGGATAAAGCATGTCAACCAACGGCTCAGCAACATTTCTGGGTAATCCTTCAGAAGGTTCCACATGCATCCTGAAACCAGGAGCCGCATTTACTTCCAAAACAGCACCGCCATTCTCAGATAATGGTGTGCGCAAATCGGAAGCCATGATATCGATCCCGCAAATATCAAGTCCGATTATCCTGGCGATCCTTTCAGCCATAAAAATATTCACCGGGTGCACCTCATCTGTTACATCCGCAGATGTGCCGCCGGTTGAAAGGTTTGCAGTAGGCTTTAAAAGTACCAGTTCCCCCTTTGCTGGAATGGTGTCTAATGAATATCCCTTATCATCGAGCATCTTTTGAGTGAAGCCGTCAATCTTAATCTGGGTCAATACTTTTTCATGACCGAAGCCTCTCCTGCTGTCCTTATTGACCTCGTCTACCAGCCACTGAATGGCATGCTCCCCATCACCGGCAACCGATGCCGGGGTGCGCAATGCCGCGCAAATAAATTTATACCCGATCACCAAAACCCTGAAATCAAAACCCGTTATGAATTTTTCGCAGATCACATTCCTGCTGTAATCCCTTGCGGCTTCCAGTGCTTTCCCGGCCTGCTCCAGGGTCGTAATGTTTGTGGTTGCACCTTTGCCATGATTGCCATCTATCGGTTTAATTACAAATGGAAATCCTACATTCCGTATAGCATAATCTATGGTTTCATTGCTTCGGATGATGATCCCCTTTGGCACTGGTATTTCTGCGGCACCTAATAAATTTTTGGTTTCTTCTTTGTCGCCGGCGATATCCACCGCTATGGATGAGGTGGTGCTGGCAATTGTAGCGCGCACTCTTTTTTGATTGATACCATAACCAAGCTGCACAAGGCTTTGCTTGTTTAGGCGGATGTAAGGAATTCCGCGTTTAACTGCTTCATCGACTATGCTCCCGGTTGACGGTCCGAGCCTGGTATCCTCTCTTATTTCACGCAATTCCTGGATATCTTCTTCAAGCGTGTATTCCGCTTCTTTAATCAATGTTTCCACTAATTTAAAAGCGGCTTTTGCCGCATAGACACCTGCCTCTTCTTCCATGTAATCAAACACTACAAAATATTCTCCTTTCTTACCCGTGGTCCTGGTACGGCCAAAACCCATGTCCATGCCTGCAAGTGTTTGTAGCTCCAGCGCAACATGTTCAATAACATGCCCCATCCAGGTGCCTTCTTCTATGCGGGATAAAAACCCCCCGGGCACGTCTTCACTGCACCTGTGTTCATATAATGTGGGGAGCAATTTTTCAAGCCTTTCTTTAAAGCCAGGAATTGTATTGGTCGGCAACTCTTCCATCTCTTCGAGGTCAATTTTCATTTGTATAAGCTTCGGTCTGCGTACACTCCAATAATTAGGACCGCGCAAGACTTTAATGTCAAGAATCTTCATGAGAAACGTAAGGTTGTTTGTATAAATGAATAGAGATGACCCCAAATTGTAAGGTAGTAAAAATACATTGCCAAAAAAAATATAAGGGAATTGTACAATCTGTTCATTGCAATTCCGTTACTTTTGTAAATAGTATTTATTTTGACAGTAGGGGCGCATAAAAATACTAACTCAACCCCAGGAAATGTGAAGAATGTAGCGCCGCTGTTTTTATCAAAATTGAATGCATGCAAAATCCGCAGGGGAAACTTTTCGCCATAGGTGGCGCCGAAGATAAGGGCGTTGATCTGGAGAAAGGAGAAATGGTTCGAAATAATCTTAATTTTTTTGAACTGGGTATTCTTCGCCATATTTTTGAAGAAGCCGGCGGATCTGGAATACGAATGGAAGTAATAACTACAGCTTCCATGATACCTAATGAAGTAGGTGAAAATTACCTGAATGCTTTTGGAAAAATCGGTTGTACAAATATAGGGCTGATGCCGATACGTAACCGCGCGGATGCGATGGATAAAGAGTACATCGACCGTATAAAAAAGTGCAATGCCATTATGTTCAGCGGAGGCAATCAATTGAGGCTTTCGGCAACTTTTGGTGGCACAGAATTTTTAGAGATCGCCCTTAACCGGTATAATGAAGAAAAGAATTTTGTGGTAGCGGGAACCTCAGCAGGCGCCATGGCAATGAGCAATACGATGATTTATGAAGGCAATGCAACAACAGCGCACCTGAAAGGGGAAGTCAAAATTACAACCGGTCTTGGGTTTATGGACGATGTAATCTTTGACAGCCACTTTGAAAAACGTGGAAGATTTGGCCGCCTTGCCCAGGCAATTGCCACCAATCCATCAGCCGTTGGGATCGGGCTTGGTGAAGATACCGGCATGCTTATCAGGGAAGGCAATATCATGGAAGCTATTGGAAGCGGCCTGGTTATGATCATAGACGGTCATGATATCAGGCACAGCAACATTGCCGATATACCAGACGGAAATCCTATCAGCATTGAAAACATCAAGGTCCATTTTTGCGAAAAAGGAAATGGCTACCTGCTTAAAGAAAGAAGGTTCATACCCAACATGAAAGATTATAACCAGCAGACACTCCCCGAAGCTAAAAAACTGAAAAAAGTGGTATAAAAATAAACCACAAATACCCAATACAGGTTTACACTGTTTTCAATAAATAATAATTCTTTTTACCTTTTTGTACCAGCAGGTATTTTTCATTTAAAAGCCGGCTGGCATTAATTAACTCGTCCGCAGCAGTTACCTTTTCTTTGTTGATAAAAACGCCGCCGCCTAAAACCATCTTCCTGGCCTCGCCTTTACTTGAGAAAATTTTTGTATCGGCCAGGAGGGAAATAAGATCGACTCCTCCTGCGAATACTTTCTTTTCAATTTCTAAATATGGCACTCCTTCCATAACCTGTAACAATTGGCCCTCACTAAGTTCCTTTAGCGTTTGTGCGGTGTCGTTACTAAACAATATTTGGGACGCCTTTACCGCAAAATCGTAATCTGTAGCCGAATGAACAAGGCAGGTGAGTTGCTCAGCAAGTTTTTTCTGAAGAATGCGAAAGTGCTCGTTACCCTTATGTTGTTTTACCAGTTCATCGATCTCCTGCTTTGGAAGAAAAGTAAAGGTCTTAAGAAATCTTTCGGCATCCTCATCAGCGGTGTTGAGCCAAAACTGGTAAAAGGTGTAAGGAGAAGTTTTATCGGCGGAAAGCCATACATTGCCTTTTTCACTTTTGCCAAATTTGCTGCCGTCGGATTTTGTCAATAGCGGGCAGGTGAAAGCAAAAGCTTCCCCCCCGTTTTTACGCCTTATCAATTCGGTTCCGGTAACAATATTTCCCCACTGGTCGCTGCCGCCAAATTGGAGCCGGCAATTTTTATTTTCAAAAAGCCAGTAAAAATCATACCCCTGCACGAGCTGGTAGGTAAATTCGGTGAAGCTCATTCCATTTTCTGTTTCCAACCGCTTCCGTACACTGTCTTTTGCCATCATATAATTGATGGTAATATGTTTGCCTGTATCCCGTATAAAATCCAGGAAAGATATTTCCTTGAACCAATCATAATTATTTACCATTTCTGCCGCATTGTCTTTACCGGGTGTGAAATCGAGAAATTTCTCAAGCTGTTTTTTTACCGAGATAACATTAAAATTTAAAACCGCCGTGCTCAATAAATTGCGCTCTTCGCTTTTCCCGGATGGGTCGCCTACCATACCCGTAGCCCCTCCTACCAATGCAATTGGCTTGTGCCCGAATCTTTGCAAATGCATGAGTACAATTATGGGTACCAGGCTACCAATATGCAGGCTATCTGCTGTGGGATCAAAGCCTACATAACACGTCACTGGTTCTTTACACAGCAGTTCTTCGGTGCCTGGAATAATGTCCTGTATCAGTCCGCGCCATTTTAACTCATCTATTAAATTTTCCATATGATTTCAAAAAATGATTTTGCACACTTTGCAGCAATTCAAAAATAACGCACAAATGCATATTACAGCAATAGAGTTTAAATTGAAGTGTTCCTGCTTCGCAGCAAAACGATCTCCACGAATAAACAACCCCGGCAGCTTTTTTCGTCGAAGAAGATTTTGCCAGGCCCAGGGAGTTCATTTGGTCCTGCCCGCCCGGCCGGGTTATCAGCAAGCTGCCGGAAAGTTGTTAAAGCCTCTCAAACCAGCCAATTTCCACACCTGCCGGGTAGCCCTTATCCATGCGAATAAAGCCGGGACACAAATCCTGAACCCCTTTGGCTTATCCTGTATTGTTTACATAAGTTTTGCTTAATTTTATTGCATATTCAACTGTGAGAGATACAATATAAAGAATTATTGTCCGTTTTATATTACCCGAAATACGCACTGAACCTATCAATTAAACTGACCACTCCCCCATATGAGAATTTCCAGACTTACCCAGCTAACCTGCCTGTTAGTTTTACCTTTTTTTGGGTTTGCACAGTTTAGAAAATATTCCAATGAATTTCTGAATATCGGCGCAGGTGCCCGCGGATTAGGCATGGGTGCCGCACAATCGGCATCGGTTTCCGATGGCACTGCAGGGTATTGGAATCCGGCGGCCCTCACCGGCGTACAGGATGAGCCATCTATAAACCTTATGCATGCCAGCTATTTTGACAATATCGGCAAATACGATTATGGCAGCTTTGCAATTCCTGTAAGTGGCAATAAAAGGACTTTGGGCATTTCGATACTGAGGTTTGCCGTGGATGATATTCCAAATACTTTGTTCCTCGTGCAACCTGATGGGAGTATTAATTATGGCAATATCACTACGTTTTCCTCAGCAGACTATGCGTTCCTATTTTCATTTGCCCAAAAGATCAAGGACGATGATGATCTCAAAATGAGTTTTGGCGCTAATGCCAAGATCATATACCGCAAAGTAGGCCATTTTGCCACAGCCTGGGGTTTTGGCTTTGATGCAGGGTTCAGGTTGCAAAAAAATAACTGGAGCCTGGGCATAGTTGCCAAAGATGTTACGACCACTTTCAATGCCTGGTCATTTAACTTCACGGAAAAAGAAAAAGAGGTCTTATACCTCACCAGGAACGAGATACCTGTGAAATCAACAGAGCTAACCGCTCCAAGGATCACCATTGGCAACTCTTATACTTTCAGGCTCGGCTCCGCCTTCAGTCTTTTAGCAGAGGCTGACCTGGATTTTACTTTTGACGGTAAAAGAAATACTGTAATCAGCGGAGATCCGGTAAGTGTTGACCCGCATTTCGGCCTTGAGGCTGCCATAAAGGATGTTTTTTTTATACGGGCGGGCATTTATAATTTTCAAAAGGCTTTGGCTGATGGTGACACTACCAACCAGAAAAAAGTATGGATATACCAGCCAAGTTTAGGAGCAGGCTTCAAAATTAAAAATGTACGCATAGATTATGCATTTTCCAACCTCGCCAATCAATCAAACCCGTTATATACCCATATATTTTCTTTACGATTCGACCTCGCTAAAAAAGAAAACAATTAGGTTTTAATAAATAACTATGAAAAAAATATTACTGGCTTCTTTTCTCTTCATTTGTGTAACAGGTTTTGCGCAACCATATAGTAATAGCTGGATTGATTATTCTAAAACTTATTTCAAATTCAATGTCGGTAAAACCGGCCTTTTTCGCATACAGCAACCGGCTCTTAATTCAATTGGCCTTGCCAACACACCGGCAGAGCAATTTCAATTGTGGAGAAACGGGCAAGAAGTGAGTTTATATACTCCTGTTGCATCCGGGGCTTTGGGATCATCAGGATACATTGAATTCTGGGGGCTCATGAATGATGGAAAAACCGATACCAAACTTTACCGCGATCCCGATTACCAGCTTTCAGATCATTATAGCCTGCAAACGGATACCTCAGCATATTTCTTAACTGTAAATCCTCCCGGCAATAACTTAAGATTCATTGCAAGCCCTAATAATATTATTGGAAATCTATTACCCGAAGAGCCCTATTTCATGAATACAAGGGGTATTTATTTTCGGAATGAGATCAATATGGGTTATGGATTAAACCTCGGTAGCTATGTATATTCTTCTTCCTACGATATAGGCGAAGGATGGACAACCAACGATATTGC
>JBDTLZ010000044.1:0-18548 GCA_039934515.1 Ginsengibacter sp. | reverse complement strand
TACAGAGCTTGAAAAAGTCGTGGTGGTGGGTTATGGAACGCAAAAGAAAGCTGACCTGACGGGATCTGTTTCTGTCGTTTCTTCAAAAGATTTTGAAAAATCCCCGGTATTAGATGCGCTTACAGCGCTGCAGGGTAAAGTTGCGGGGCTTCAGATTGTGTCAAATTCCGGCTTGCCTGGTGATAGCAAAGATATACAGATAAGGGGTTTACAATCGTTGGGGGCATCTACGACGCCTTTGTATGTAATTGACGGAACAATTTCGGGTGACATCACTAATGTCAGCCCTGATGACATAGAAAGCATTACGGTTCTCAAAGACGCAGCATCTGCGGCTATTTATGGTGCCAGGTCTGCCAATGGAGTCATTCTGATCACAACAAAAAGAGGTAGCAGAACACAGGTGCCCGTTATCTCTTTTCATACCTACCAGGGGATACAAACTGAATCTAACCTAAAATTAAAATTATTGAATGCGGCACAATATGTGGAATTAGATAAGGAGGCTTATGAAAATGCCGGACAAACTAATATATCACCCTATTGGGACCTGGTAACAAATCAGCCATCGGATATTATTGAAAAGCAATATGCAGGCGTTAATACCAATTGGCCAAAATTACTGTCACAAACGGGGTATATGCAGAATTATGATTTGTCGGTAAATGGAGGGAGCGAGAAATCTACTTACTTCACATCAGTTAATTATATTAAAGAAACTGGCCGTACAGTTCATACCGGTGCAGACAGGGTAAGTTTCCGCCTTAATTCCAGCCATAAAATAACCAACTTTATTGAATTTGGTAATAACCTGAATATTTTTAGCTCGGGGGCGAATGGTCTGGGGAATGCTTACATGCTGGCACAGTTACAAAGTCCTTTGACAAGACCATATGAAACAGACGGATCTTATGGATACGTGAGAGAGCCTGCAATAGAAGGCAGGAATCCACCTCCCCAAATAGTAGCAAATGATTATAAATCTGATCGCCGGACCTATGGCGTCTTAGGCAATATTTACCTTAAAATCAATTTATTCAAAGGATTGACTTTTAATCCGCGTTTAAGCCTGGATTATTCTAACTACATCGATAAAGAATTTCGCCCCGTGATTCAGTTGCGCAATATTGAAGGGAACTCCCAAAATTCTGTAAGCAGGTATAATAGTTCTGATAAGCATTGGACTGCAGATTACCTGCTGAATTATGACAGGTCTTTTGGCAAACATAATATTTCAGCACTGGCAGGATACTCCCAGGAAGAAGATGTGTTTGAGGATTTACAAGGTACCCGGTTCGGCACGCCAAATGATAATATTCAATACCTGAATGCCGGTGAAACAGCGAATGCCAGCAACGCGGGAGGATATGCTGATTGGGCATTTATATCTTATATCGGCCGGTTGAACTATGACTATGATGGTAAATATTACGCACAGGTTTCCGTTCGTGATGATGGATCATCCAGGTTCCTCGGCAAAAACCGCTGGGGCGTATTTCCATCTTATGCATTAGGATGGAAAATATCAAAGGAAAAATTCTTTGAAAGTTTTACGCATGTTATCAATAGTCTTAAAATAAGGGCAAGTATCGGTACCCTTGGGAATGCCAATGTAGGTAATTATCCGGCATATGCAACACTAAACCCTCTTACGTACACTTTGAATAATGCAATTGTACCTGTGTATACCCTGGCCCAATTTGCAAATAAGGAAATCAAGTGGGAAACTACTAAAAAGAATAATTTTGGAATTGACGTAGCCCTTTTGCAATCAAGATTAAATATAACTGCGGATTACTACATTTCCCACACAACCGATTTACTGTTCGGACAACCACTTCCAATCAGCTCCGGCAATAGCATTGGTACTGACCAGTTTGACCCGGTTATTAATGGAGGGGAGATTCGCAACAGAGGAGTGGAGATAGCGGCTGCATACCACGAGATCAGGAAGAATCTTTCATGGGATGTATCGGTTAACTTTGCCGCAAACCGCAATAAACTCATCGATTTAAACGGGCAGAATTTTGGAATTGAATCTGGTCTGCAGTTAGGCCAGCCCTTGTATGGTTTTGTGGGTTACAAGAGCAAGGGGATAATTACGACCCAGGATATATTAGACAATAATCCACAAAAAGGAGGATCAGGGCTCGGCGATTTATGGATTGAAGACATAAACGGTAAGGATGCCGATGGAAAATTAACCGGGAAACCGGATGGTGTTGTTGATGAGTCTGACCGTACCTTTATTGGTAAAAGGTACCCCGATTTTACGTACGGCTTAACGGGCAGTATAACCTATAAAAGACTTTCTCTGCAGGTTTCGCTGATGGGTGTGCAGGGAGTTGATTTGAATACACAGGGATCAAGCATGCATTATTTCCAGTTTCCTGAAAATAACAGTACCAGGATACTTGACAGATGGAATGCCACTAAAAATCCTAATGGAAAACTTCCCAGGGTAATAAAAGAGGACAGGGCAGGAAATGTCCAGGATCTGTCAACTTTCTGGTTGTCAAATGCTTCGTTTTTAAGGATCAATAATGTGAATATTAATTATTCATTCGCAGAATCCATTTACAGGAAATTGAGGATGAAAAAATTGGATATATATATAAGTGCGCAGAATCTTTACACCTTTACCAGTTTTCCTGAGCAGGAAGTGGATGTAACCGACCAGGGACAATTTAACCGGACGTCTACAAAGATTCCATTGCCGCGCACATTGATTATAGGAATAAAAACCTCGTTTTAATTAAAGACATTTATATTTTATTAATACAATACAATAGGAAAAATGAAAAATAGATATACAGGTATAATAACGGCACTAATACTCATATTCTTTTTAAGCAGTTGTAAAAAGAATTTACTGGACAAGTACCCGAAAGATGCACCGAACGCGGCAAATTTTTTCGCCAATTCGGACAATGCCCGTCAGGCTGCTCTGGGTGGCTGGTCGGCCCTGAAAGAAGAGAATTGGTTCTATAAGAGATACTTTATTACAATGACTGATAATATGACAGACGACTCTTACACCCGGTCGGCTGGTGATCGCACGGAACTTGTGCATTGGAGTTTTGATCCTACTTTTTATGGGTTCAGATCCTGGTACAGGGGATTTTTCTCTTCTGTAAGCCACTCAAATTTTGCAATAGATGGGATACCTACGTCGTCAGACCCCGCATTTACCCCCGATAAACAGGCCCCCTATATCGCCGTCGCAAAACTTTCAAAGGCATTTAGCTACTTGCAATTGACCACATTATGGGGCGATGTACCTTATTTCCCGCATTCTCTTTCAGATCCGAAAGAGGCATTCATTGCCAGGACGCCCAAGGCGCAGGTAATGGATTCACTTATTGAGGATTTAAAATATGCAAAACAATATTTACCCGATTCCTGGACAGGTAGTGATCTTGGCATGCCTACAAAAGCAGCCGGCGCTGCAATGCTGGCAAAAGCTTATTTATATAATAAAGACTATGCGAATGCCGAAACCGCGGCCAGCGAGGCTCTTACAATTGCCGATGCGGATGGATATATGCTTATGAATGATTACGTTTATATGATGTCTGAGAATTCACAGGATAACGGGGATAATAAAGAATTTATTTTGACCTTGAATTTTACCAAAAACTCAGACGCAACTGACGATTATAATGAAATGACAGTGGAGAGGCTTGTAAGGGACGGGCCAGGCCCTGTTGAAGATATTTATGGAGGCGGATGGGGATATGCGCTTCCTACTGCCGACCTGTACAACGCTTTCGAAACGACTCCAAAAGTAGATCCGAGAAGAAAATATTCAATGTGGGCACCTGGTGATTTTTATGGTATATATCATGGAGCTTCCTTTGTTGATGGAGGAAAAACCTATAATGATGGAGATTCCATTTTTTATGGAGAAGGCTGGTCACTTACCAATTTAAGTACCCGCAAATTATTTTCACCTTGGATGGATAACGGTACCCAGATTCAATTGATGGGCGCTACGGCGGAAAGTGGTTATGATGATCCTTTGCTGAGGTATGCAGACCTTGTGCTTTTTTACGCCGAAGCCCTGATCGAAAATGGGAAAATACCCGAAGGGATGGCCCAGCTTAACAGGGTACGGGCACGGCCTTCTGTTGATATGCCGCCCTTGACGGCGACCAGTCTCGATGACGCCCGACAAAAATTACGACATGAACGAAGGATCGAACTTAACATGGAGGGAGTACGCCTTTTTGATCTTTTAAGATGGGGTGCAATGGAAGAGACCTTCGGCGCAGGGTTAAATACCAAGATAAAATACCAGCGATTGAATGATCTTACCATTCTAAAAGATGCAGATTTTATATTCCCGAAGCACAATCTATGGCCAATACCTATTTCAGAACTGGATAACAACCCACTGGCGAAGCAAAATCCCGGATGGTAATTATTGATAGTTTATAAGGAAGCCTGTAAGCTTCTTTTCCTCTGTCTGCTATAATGTGATTCAGTGAAATGATAAGGATATATCGTGCTGTTTTTGAAGAATGAATAATTCGGGTGCATTCCAAACCGTTGCCGGTTGGGGGAGAACCAACCGGGGAAGCCCAATGTGGGCGGTAGAGACACAGCCCACAATCAAACGCCGGCGCGGCAATTTGGAATTCATCCAAAAATTCTTAGCACATTCAAATTATCTTTCAGTAAATTGAAAAATAGTTATAATATCAAAAAGGCAGGGAACGTTTAGAAATGGCTGATGCAATCATTACTCCGGAAGTAAAATTAAAAAGGGTTTTATCCCTGAATGATCTTATCATTTATGGTATCATCCTTATTCAGCCGGTTGCTGCACTCCCCTTATTTGGGCATGCCAACAGTATTTCGCAGGGCCATGCAGTTACGGCCATCCTCATTGCAATGGTGGCTATGATCTTTACGGCAATCAGTTATGGGCGTATGGCCAACCGGTATCCTGAAGCCGGCTCGGCATATACTTACGTCGGTAAGGGCCTGCATCCTTACCTGGGGTTTGTGGCAGGTTGGTCAATGTTCATGGACTACCTGTTCATTCCAATTCTTTGCGTGATATTTACCAGCATCGCGGCAAATCACCTGTTACCTTTCATACCCTATTATTTTTGGATATTATTTTTCGTAAGTGGTTTTACGCTACTTAACTTAAATGGAATTACGCTGGCATCAAAAGCCAATTGGATCCTGATGGTTGTGATGAGCATAGTAGTCTTTTATTTTATGGCGGCGGCTGTTAATTACATCGTGGTAAAAAATGGAATCGGCGGTTTATTTTCAACAAAGCCCTTTTATAACCCTGATAGTTTTTCATTAAAGCCTTTGGGATCTGCTACAGCCTTGGCTGCTCTTACCTATATCGGATTTGATGGATTAACAACTTTATCTGAGGAAGTTAAAAATCCCCGCCGGAACGTATTGTTAGCTGCGGTGATAACCTGTATCATTACCGGTATTTGGAGCGGTGCGCAAATATATCTTGCCCAGGTTTCATGGCCCGACTGGGCTTCATTTACCCGTGGTATCGCCGATGAAACTGCCCGCAACAATTCATTGGATACGGCGATCATGTCGGTGGCGAACCGTGTTGGTGGCAGTGTGTTGGATGCTTCGTTATCTTTTATACTGCTTCTTGGCAGTGTGGGTTCCGGAGTGACCGGCCAGGTGGGCGCATCACGGCTACTATATGGAATGGGGCGGGATGGTGTGATCCCAAAAAAAATATTCGGGCACCTGGATAAAAAACATTCCAGTCCTAATTATAATGTAATGATCGTAGGCGCACTCGCTTTGATCGGGGCTATATTCCTGAATTATGAACAGTGCGCCAACCTTATTAATTTCGGAGCCTTTTTTGCATTTATGGGCGTAAACATAGCAGTAATAAGAGCGTACTTTTTCAAAAGTAATGACAGGTCGGTAAAAAGTTTTTTGGTTAATTTTTTGACGCCATTTGCGGGATTTCTTATATGCCTGATCATCTGGCTTAACCTGCCGTTGATGACATTTGTGATAGGAGGGAGTTGGATGCTTGCCGGAATTATCTACCTGGCGATCCGTACCAATGGTTTTCGGAAAGGGACTGTGATGATTGATTTTTCTTAACGATTCATAATTGCGATAAAAGTACTGTGCGAAAATTATTGAATCAGCTTACCTGTTTTTTACATCAGCCGGCGGTCGATCGAAACTTATAAGAATGATGGTCAATAAATTTATTAATTATAAAAAAAGGAGGTAGTTATGCCAGGTCCGGGCGCTTATTGGTTTGGTAAAGAAGAAATGGATGCTGTGGTGGAAGTCATGCAAAGCGGTTATCTTTTTCGCTACGGAAGTGAAGATGATCCAAGATTTCTGCGTAAAGTATTTACTTTGGAAAAAGAGTTTGCCAGGTACTGCGGTGCCGGGTATGCATTAGCAACTTCCTCGGGAACATCCTCGTTGATGGCTTCGGCAATTGCCCTGGGCCTTAAACCGGGAGATGAAATAATTGTTCCTGCATACACTTTTGTTGCCAGTTATTCATCCGTAATATTTTCGGGAATCGTACCGGTACTCGCAGAAATAGATGAGAGCCTGTCACTTGATCCGGATGATATCGAACAGCGCATCACCGGCCGCACCAAAGCGATCATGCCCGTGCACATGTTGGGAAATTCTTGTGATATGGACAAAATTATGGCCATAGCAAAAAAACACAATCTCCTCGTGTTGGAAGATTGTTGCCAGGCAGCCGGCGCATCTTATAAAGGTAAAAAGGTGGGTACAATAGGCAATATGGGCGCGTTCTCGCTTAACATTTTTAAAACTATAAACAGCGGTGACGGTGGCCTTGTGGTAACAAATGATAAAGACCTTTACGCAACTGCCTTTGCAATACACGACCAGGGTCATAACCCTAGCCGCGTTGGTGTGGAAGTGGGTGCCAGGAGTATCCTTGGCTTGAATTTACGTATCAACGAACTTACAGCCGCTGTCGCCCTGGCACAGTTAGGTAAGCTCGATAAAATTATAGATACACTCCGCAGAAAAAGAAGCAAGTTTAAAAGTTTAATTGAATCTACCGGTGGTTTTAAATTCAGAACATTAAACGATCCTGAAGGAGACTGCGCTACCCTCTGTACCGTTATTTTCGACACCAGGGAACAGGCCGTAAAAGTATCAAAAGCATTGGGTTCAAAAACAGTAGATGAAAGCGGGTGGCATGTGTACGCGAATATGGAACATGTGTTGAGCCATCTTGAGAAAGTGGGCCAGCCGCATACTAAAGGTTCCTATCCAAAAACAGATGACATCCTGAGCCGTTCGATGAATATAAGTATTGGTGTGGTCGATGGAGGATTGGGTGCTGGTTGGGGAATAAATATTAATTCTACCGATGCAGAAATCGAAGCCGCGGCAAAACAATTTAATGATGCATGTAAATAATACATGCTAAACGATTGTTTGGTATGTGTCTGCAAATAATTGTGATAATCAAAATGTTCGCGTAAGATAAATCGTAATACCTGTTGCCATTACGAGGCCCTGTAACAGTTTTATTATGCCCGTTATTCTTTGAAAATATTTTTCATACCCAAAATGCGTACTCCGGGGAAACCCTAACTATTTAAATAAACGCATGTCTAAAAAGGAAATCAGGGTCGCGCTCATAGGATATAAATTTATGGGTGTCGCACATTCAAATGCGTTCCGCAACGCAGCTATGTGGACGGATGTTCCGGCGACAATAACAATGAAGTGCGTGTGCGGTAGCGAAGGCAGTTCAGAAAGCCTGAAAATATTTGCTGAAAAATATGGATGGGAAAGTTATGACACCGATTGGCGCAAGGTCGTGCAACGCGAAGATATTGACCTGGTAAGCATTGCCACACCAAATTATCTGCACAAAGAAATTGTTATTGAAGCCGCAAGAAATGGCAAGCATATATTATGTGAAAAGCCGCTGGCAAATAATCTTGCTGAAGCACAGGAAATGCTACGGGCTGTTAAAAATGCCGGGGTAAAAAATTGTTGCGGATATTCGTACCGCTTTACTCCATCGCTGGCATTTGCAAAACAACTGGTTCAGGAGGGAAGGATAGGCAGGATCTTTCATGTTTTTGTAAGATATGCACAGGATTGGATAACTGACCCGGATTTTGGAATGGTATGGCGATTTGATAAAAGCATAGCTGGCTCCGGCCCCCTCGGTGACCTCAGTGCTCACTCGATAGATGCGACCCGTTTTGTAACCGGTTTAAATTTTAAAGAAGTTGTCGGCAACCTGCAGACATTAATAAAAGAAAGGCCATTAAACAGCAATAATCCCAATGGTCCAAAAGGTAAAGTTACGGTGGATGATGTAGCTCAGTTTCTTGTAAACTTTGAAGGGGGCGCAACAGGATGCTTTGAATCCACACGCCTTGCAACAGGCCGTAAGAACTACAATACTTTAGAAGTGAATGGCGAAAAGGGCTCAATATTCTGGAATTATGAAGACCATGATTACCTCTCATTTTACGATAACCAGCAATCAGCAAAAGAAGCGGGATTTCGAAAAATACATGTTACGCATGATGAACATCCTTATAAAGGTGGGTGGTGGCCGCAGGGACATGGTGTGGGCTACGCTGATACCTTTGTAATCGAGGTAGCTGAATTCATCCGTTCAATGGTTAATGATGTTCCGTTTAGTCCCTCTTTTGAAGATGGCGTAAAATGCCAGGAAATTCTCGACGCGGTGGAAAAATCAGCGATAAAGCGCGCCTGGCAGGATGTTTAAGTGGTTTTTGATTTTATATTACCTACCGGCGGTTTTTTATAAATTTAAATTCACGGGATGAACTATTATAAATATTATTTCCTGCTTCTTCAGGCATTCCTTTCTATAGCGGTTATTCAACAGGTTGCTGCCCAAAAGAAAAAAGTTGCAGGTGACGGCCCCGTTGCCACAGTATATGTTTCATCCCGTGCCGGCGACCGCCTGACCAGGAAAGCAGATGCAGGGTTTACGCCGCAGGCAACCCCTGAAGCATCAGCAATTGTAGTTGATGAAAAAACATCTTTTCAGCGTATCGAAGGATTTGGAGCCACGTTCAACGAAGGTGGTATGATCTGCCTCAATACACTCGATGCAAAAGAACGCAACGAGGTATTCAGGGATCTCTTCGATTCGGTACATGGCGCCGGATTTACTTTAATGAAGTCGCCAATTGCGGCATGCGATTTTGCATCAGCAGGTCCATGGTACACTTATGACGATACAAAGGACGATACTTTAATGAATCAATTTAGCATCAAACGGGATTTAGAACCTAACGGTTTGATCACCTTCATCAGGAAAGCAAAAGAATTTGGCAAATTTGAAATTGAATCTCCAATGGACTTTGCGCCTGATTGGATGTACTATAGCCTGGATTCAACTAAAAAACATATCCAGCCAAAATATTATTCTGCACTCGCGCGGTACTATATGAAATACCTTACATCTTATGCCAGCAACGGAGTTACCATCAACTACCTTAACCTTTTTAACGAGGCTGATAATACCTGGTATTCGAATGTCACTTATAAAGTTATCGGAGAGCTGATAAAAAATTATGTCGGCCCTGCATTACAGGCTGGCGGGCTCTCAACAAAAATTCAATTTGGCGAAACTTCAAACCGGCCGGAAGCGATGGAGAAATTCCCGGCATGCCTGGCGGATAATGATGTGAAGAAATGGGTTAATTCGCTTACTGTTCATGGCTATGACTGGAATAAATTTTCCACCCTTACCGATCTCCATAATAAATATCCTGATCTTCCAATATGGCAGACAGAAGTATGCTATGCAAAGGATGATCTAATCCCCCCTGGCGGCCCGTCCAAATTACCGGTTTATGATTTTGATGACGGAGAGTTTTGGGGCAACATGATTGCAGGGGACATGAAAAACTGGGTGTCGGCCTGGATTTACTGGAACATGGTACTCGATCAGAAAGGTGGTCCATGGCTTATTGCAGTCGAACATGGTAATCCGGATAATAATTACCAGCACCCTGTCGTGATCATTGATAATGTTACAAAAAAAGTTTCCTATACCGGCCTGTATTATTACCTCGCTCATTTCAGCAGGTTCGTGCGGCCGGGAGCATACCGGATAAATTGCACGGGTGGCAGCAAGACCCTTAATTATGTTGGATTTAAAAACCAGGACGGGAGTGTCATTCTTAATGTTATTAATAACAGTACAGCAAGGGACTGTTCAATTGTACGAAACAAACAGGTAATTACACAAACGTTACCAGCTCACTCAATTACTACCTTCAGATGGACAAGCTACTGATAATAACATGGATCACCTTATTCATATTGCGGGATTTAACTTAATTATTTTTTTATGAAAACTTCATGTAAGGCTTTTGTATTTAATGTAACAAGGAACATTGGCGCAACCGGAATTCTACCGCGGTTAATGATGCTTGCTTTTATTGTTCTTTTGGCGAATGCTGTTAATGCACAACAGGCAACAACGGCTTTTCCATGGCCAAAAGGAAAACAAATGGCCTTAAGTTTTAGCTTTGATGATGCCCGTTTGAGTCAGCCCGACAAAGGCATACCGCTACTTGATAAGTACGGCGTGAAAGCCACCTTCTACCTGGTTCCTTCATTGATGGAACAGCGGCTCGAGGGTTGGAAAAAGGCCGTACGCAGCGGACACGATATAGGAAATCATTCTCTTACACATCCGTGTACAGGTAATTTCGACTGGTCGCGCGACAATGCCCTTGAAAATTATACACTGCAGGGTATGGCTAAGCAGCTTGACTCTACAAATAAAATTTTGAAACGAGAGTTAGGCGTTCAGGCTGTTTCATTCGCATTTCCTTGTGGCCAAACATTTGTCGGGAGGGGCAGCAACACCAAAAGTTATGTTCCCGTAGTCTCATCGATGTTTGAAACTGCCCGCTTGTGGCTTAGTGAAGGCCCCAATGATCCTTCATTTTGCGATATGTCACAACTTACGGGCGTGGAATTGGATGGCAAATCATTTGAGGAGGCAAAAACAATTATAGATATGGCAAAAAGCAAGGGCCAATGGCTTGTTTTTGCAGGGCATGAAATGAATGATAGCGGGAGCCAAACTTCGAGGCTTGCCACTATTGAAGCGATTTGCAAATATGCATCTGACCCGGCCAGTGGGATCTGGATAAGTACGGTTCATTCGGTTGCCGCTTACATTAAGGAAAAGAGAGGCGAGAAACCATTTACTGATACGCTTGCTTATAAAAATCCGCTATTCCCAATTAATCAAAGAATCGCTGATCTGCTGTCAAGAATGACACTTAAAGAAAAAGTTGGGCAAATGAATATACCGACTTGTTACTCAATGGAATTGGGTTATGGGCTAGGAAGCCATGCACAATATTTATGGGATGACCCCAGCAAGGCCAAGAGGGACAAACAACTGGACGGTTGCCGCAAGTGGGCCGAAGGAACGCACAACAATATCATTGGACCTGGCGGCGGTTTCTTTACGCTTTCTGACCGTCTTATTTATGAGGGTACCCGGAGACAGGCGGAAGTAATGAACGAACTACAAAAAATCGCAGTTGAAAAGACCCGTTTGGGCATACCTCTTTTCGAAATTGAAGAAGGTACACACGGATTGATGTGTCCCGGCGGAACAATATTTCCGGAAGGTTTGGCAATAGGTGCTACCTGGAACAAAGACCTTGTCAAAAAAATCTATACAATTGCGGCACGGGAAGGAAAGGCTACCGGCATACATGGATTGTGTACGTTAGTGACCGAAGTGAACAGGGATCCCAGGATGGGTAGAAATGAAGAAGGGTTTGGTGAAGATCCGTATATGTACTCACAAATTGCAACGAATATCGTACAGGCAGTTCAGGGCAACGATATAGCCGATCCCGATAAGATGGTGTCCTTCCTTACAGACTTTCCTACACAGAGCCAGCCCATAAGCGGACTTGAGCGCGGAGCTGTAGAAGTATCTGACAGAACATTAAGAGAAATATTTTTACCTCCGTGGATCGCTGCCATTAAAAAAAATGGAGCTTTGGGTGTTATGGCGGCATACAATACTATTGACGGGCAGGGAGTTCATAGTTCAGAGAACATGCTCACAAAACTTTTGAGAGATGAATTGGATTTTAAAGGAATCGTCGTAAGTGAGGGTGGGGGATTGGAAACAAGCATGACTGAAAAACATGCAACGACGCAGAAAGAGGCAGGTATTCTTGCTATTAAGGCGGGTGTTGATGTGGGGATATCTATTGAGGATGCCTATTTAGGAGCTCTCATAGAAAGTGTGAATGAAGGAAGGGTTTCGATGGATTTGATCGATCGGGCAGTAGCAAGGATTTTGAGGGTCAAATTTCAAATGGGCCTGTTTGAGAATCCATATGTTGATCCCGATCATGCTGTGAAAGTGGTTCACACCGATGAAAATAAACAAGTGGCGTTACAGACTTCAAGAGAAAGTATCGTTTTACTTAAGAATGAAAAAAATACATTACCGGTTAAAAAAGATATAAGGTCAATTGCAGTTATCGGGCCCAATGCAGACGATTCAATTAAACAGATTGGTGACTATTTCCCCCACAGTATTCCCCAGGAAGTAGTTACCGTTTTAAAGGGCATTAGCAACAAAGTTTCTGCACATACAAAGATCACCTATGTAAAAGGGTGCGATATAATAGGGAATAAAGTAAATGAAATTGAACGTGCTAAGACAGCGGCAAAAAATGCAGACCTTGCAATTGTAGTTGTCGGTGAAGATGGTGGCAATACTGATGGCGAAGGACACGATATGGCGAACCTTGATTTAACGGGCATGCAGGAAGAGTTGCTGAAAGCCGTTTATGAAACAGGCACTCCTGTCGTTGCAATTTTAATAAATGGCCGGCCATTATCAATACGGTGGGCAGCAGAGCACCTACCGGCGATCATTGACGGATGGATGTGTGGTGAACAAGGTGGTAACGCCATCGCCGATGTTTTGTTTGGCGATTATAACCCGGGTGGAAAACTTCCAATAACGTTCCCGCGCCATTCGGGGCAATTCCCCTATTATTATAATCATTCAGTCACAAAAACCGGAGCAAATTATATTGATATGCCAGGAACCCCGTTGTATGAATTTGGGTTTGGACTGAGCTATACAAAGTTTGAGTATAGCAATCTTCATATTGATCCGAAAGAAACAGGTACCGGCGGAGAAATAGAGATAACAGCCGATGTAAAAAACGTTGGTGCGCGTAGGGGCGACGAAGTAGTACAGTTGTATATTAATGATGAGATAAGCAGCACTTCCAGGCCGGTAAAAGAATTAAAGGGCTACGAACGTATTGGGCTTGAGGCTGGCGAAAAAAAAACTGTAAAATTTAAATTGTTCCCGGAAGACATTTCACTCTTTGACAGAAATATGAATTTTGTTGTTGAACCGGGGATGTTTAAAGTTATGGTGGGTAGTTCATCAGAAGACATAAGGCTTAAAGGAGAATTTGAAATTAAAAAATGATATGCCCGCTTTTCCAGCTTGCTTCATAAAAGCATCTTGAATTTACAAGGGCCTGTTTATAACAAATAAAAGATGCCATGCCAGGGATGAGGAATATTTATCTATTGTTATTACTAATTTCTTCCCTATCGCATGCGCAATTGCAGGTGTCTTCAGCCCTTTGTGAAAATAAAATAAACCCGCTCGGAGTGGATATCAGCAACATTCGATTTGGGTGGGAAATGGACTCTAAAGAAAAAGACCAGTTTCAAACAGCTTACCAGGTTGTAATTGCGTCTACGCCATCCAGGCTACAAAGCGGCAATTACGATATATGGAATTCATCGGTCGTGAAATCAAAGCAAAGCGTATTGGTGCCTTTCAGTGGAAGGAAATTGCTGCCCGCGCAAACCTATTACTGGCAAGTAAAAGTGTGGGATAAAAATAACATACCATCCCCATGGAGTAACGTACGCCGGTTCACTACCGGTCTATCCGCAAAACAAGATTGGACGGGTGCAAAATGGATCGGCTTCGAGGAGCTCGAAGATTCAATGAGGGTTGTGCCCGGTATCCATTTCCCGTTAGTAGCCCGGTTGGGAAACAAGTGTATGCAACGCCCTGTTATTCCTTTATTCAGGAAAAAATTCATCATAAACAAACCGGTGGAAAAAGCATTGCTTTTCATAACAGGGCTCGGGCAATACGAGGTAAGCATGAATGGAAACAGGATTGGGGTTGCCTTCCTTACACCCGGATGGACGTTGTATGATAAAACTGTATTATACAACACTTATGATGTTTCAACTAAGCTGCTGGATGGTGACAATTCAATTGGCGTTATAGTCGGTAACGGGTTTTATAATATCAATCGTGAAAGGTATTTTAAGCTGGTGACGGCATTTGGAATGCCAAAGATGATATGCCGGTTGAAAATTACTTACAAAGACGGAGTCGTGGAAAATTTTGTTTCAGATGAAAGCTGGACGACTTCCGCTTCACCAATAACTTTCAGCAGTATCTATGGGGGTGAGGATTATGACGCACAATCTGAACAAAGTGGGTGGAACACATCGCAATTCAATGATGGCGGCTGGAACAAAGCGTTGCAGGTGAACGCCCCGGCTGGTAAATTAGTGGCAGAGCAGGATTACCCGGTTGAATTAACTGATTCATTTATACCAAAGCGTGTATCGCAACCCTTAGCAGGTGTACAGGTATATGATTTCGGACAAAATATTTCGGGGATCGTTCAACTGAAAGTAACAGGAAAAAAAGGACAGGTCATCAGGTTAACCCCTGCTGAATTAATCAATGATAACCAACTGGCGAATCAAAACGCAACCGGCAACCCATTTTATTTTTCATATACACTTAAGGGTGTAGGCGAAGAGGTATGGCAACCCCGGTTTACCTATTACGGATTTCGGTATGTGCAGGTTCAAAGTGTAGGTGTGGGCATGACTGCAGATAGTTCTGCACCACCTGTTGTCATAAGCCTAACGGCTATGCATAATCGCAATTCCAATCCTTCCAACGGTTCATTTGAATGTTCCAATGAATTGTTTAACCGCATTTACACACTGATCAACTGGGCTATCAAAAGCAATATGCAAAGTGTGATCACCGATTGCCCGCACCGGGAGAAATTAAGTTGGCTGGAGCAGGATTATTTGATGGGGGCATCTATTCATTGCAATTATGATATCTATCATTTGTACCGAAAATTAGTATATGATTTAATCGATGCGCAGCGTACAAACGGGCTGATTCCCGATATCGCACCGGAGTATGCTGTTTTCTCAGATGGTTTTGTTGATTCGCCCGAATGGGGTAGTTCTTCTGTTATTCTCCCCTGGTTATTGTACGCCTGGTATGGAGATAAAGATATTGTACAGCGCGCCTATTCTATGATGAAAAAATATGTTGCCTATCTTGAAAGCAGATCGCACGATCATATTCTTTCACATGGGTTGGGTGATTGGTTTGATTATGGCCCTAAGGAGCCAGGCGAAGCGCAGCTTACACCGAAGGCAGTAACTGCCACCTCTATCTATTATTATGATGTGATCCTGTTACAAAAAATGGCCGCCATTTTAAATAATGCAACAGATGCGATTGCTTTTCAGAAGCTGGCTCTTGCTATCAAAAAATCTTTTAATAAAAAATTTTTCGACGCCGGCAGAAGAGTATACGCAACAGGAAGTCAAACAGCAATGTCGATGCCCTTGTGTGTTGGGCTGGCAGATGCTAAATATAAAAAAGATGTTTTACGAAACCTGGTTGATTCAATTTATAGCGGTAATAAGGTGTTGACTGCCGGCGATATAGGTTTTCATTTTTTAGTAAAGGCGCTTGATGATGGCGGTGCTTCACAATTGATTTATGACATGAATAATCGTGATGATGTGCCGGGATATGGCTTCCAGTTAAAGAAAGGCGCAACTTCGCTAACCGAGTCCTGGCCGGCATTGGAGAATGTTTCCAATAATCATTTAATGCTTGGCCATATTATGGAATGGTTCTACAGCGGCCTCGCAGGAATATCCCAGGAAGAAAATTCTATCGGTTATAAGCATATTAAAATCAGGCCGCAACCTGTTGGCGATATAACATTTGCAAAAGGTAGCTTTCATTCACCGTATGGTTGGATCAGTTGCGAGTGGAAAAAAGAACGTAAAAAATTCTTTTTGCAAGTCACGATACCAACAAATACAACAGCAGGAATATATTTACCAGCCACTGCATCCTCAATGATCTCGAAGGATGGAGAAATAATTAATAAAAACAAAGTCAGGATACATGATGGTGTTGCAGTCATAGAAACAGGTTCGGGAAAATATAATTTTGAAGTTGATGAATGATTGTTTTTCCTGCGCAAATTCAATTCAAAGTTGAATGACGTAAGAATGGGTATTTATGGAATGCAAAATAGCATTGTTGGAATGTGGTAGCGAAGAAAGAAAGTAAATTGACTGGTTGAGTCATTCAATCGCGTGGTGTTTTAAAATCTTTGGGGAAACAGCATCTTGTATATTTGAATATCACTATGCGCTTCCTGTTCAGAAGGGCTTATAGTTTAACTTTATACAATTATTTAATTAATTAAAAGATCATGAAAAAAGAAACGCTGATTGTTTCACCTGCTTTTTTGTTCCTGCTGTTTTTCAGTGCCTGCAATTCTAACAGTTCTTTGGATAAAAGCGCTATCTCAACAGACACCGTAATAATTGCAAAAGGCAAAACCACTTTTATCAAAAATTGCAGTGGTTGCCATAACTTCAGACAGGATGATATCGGGCCGGCATTGGGAGGTTTGACCGATTCAGTGCCTGCTGATTGGATACGGAATTACATCAGGGATCCAAAAAAGATGATCGAAGAAGGGGATGAACGTGCCGTGCATTTAATCAATAAGTATAAAGTAACTATGCCTTCGTTTACTTCCTTCACAGACGGTGAACTGAACGAGGTCATTGCCTTTATAAATACACGCCACAAACACATCCGGCCCATAGTCAAACATACAGGGAAAGAATTATTGGATCCTATTCCGGATTCGATCAAACTTTCCAACCTCGTCGTGGGGATTAATTTTGTCACACAATTTCCGGCAACCCTTGATAGCGGCAAGGGCCCAAGGGCCAGGATCACCAAGCTGGGATATGAGCCAAATAGCGGTAACACTTTCGTTCTCGACCTCCAGGGAAAACTATATAAAATGGTAGACAACAAACCGACTGTATATATGGACATGGCAAAATTGAGGCCCAAATTTATTAATGAGCCTGGCCTGGCGACAGGGTTTGGTAGTTTTGCGTTTCATCCGGAATTCGCGAAGAACGGGCTTCTCTACACAACGCACACTGAACCTCCGGGATCAGGCAAAGCAGATTTCAGCTATGCGGATTCTATTAAAGTGACTGTACAATGGGTATTGACCGAATGGAAAGCAGATCAGCCTGGTGCAGCTACATTTTCGGGAAAGGGCCGGGAACTATTCAGGGCAAATTTTGTCACCGGTATCCATGGGGTGCAGGAAATTATTTTTAATCCGCTTTCCAAACCTGGTGATAAGGATTACGGCTTATTGTACATTGGAGTGGGCGATGGTGGTAGTGTAGAAGAGGGCTTCCAATTCCTAGCTCATAGCAAAGACAAAATTTGGGGCAGTATCCTTCGCATTGACCCGCGTGGCAATAATAGTGCGAATGATCAATATGGTATCCCGAAGGACAATCCTTTTGTTCCAGGACAAAACACCAAAACATTGGGTGAAATATATGCGTATGGCTTTAGAAACCCGCACCGAATTACCTGGACCAAATCAGGAAAAATGTTTGCGTGCAACATTGGACATAGCAATATCGAATCTGTGAATCTGATCATGCCGGGCCATGACTATGGTTGGCCAATCAGGGAAGGAACTTTTCTTTTGGATCCCTACGGAGATCTAAAGAATGTGTATGCGCTGCCCGCTAATGACAGCACTTTTAATATTACTTATCCGGTTGCCCAATTTGACCACAATGGGCACGGCAGCGCTATTTCCGGTGGCTATGAATATTGGGGCACCGCCCTGCCGCAGTTGAAAGGAAAATTTCTATTTGCGGATCTTGCTCCCGGCAGATTATACTATATAGACCTGGCAGATGTAAAGCAGGGGAAACAGTCAACTATCAGGGAATGGAGAATTTCTATGAATGGTAAACCGGAAACATTCAGGCATCTTATTGGAAGTGACCGCGCAGATCTGCGCTTTGGCAGAGATGCCAAAGGCGAAATGTATATAATGACCAAAACTGATGCAAAGTTGTACAAGTTAGTAAGTGCGGAAATGAGAGAAAGTGGGAAGTAGGCGTGTCCCGTTGCTGTCATAGAATCATAGAATCATTGAGTCAATAAGTCAATACACTGGCGTTGCGTCTTAATTAAAACATTTTCAATTGCTTAGAGCTAAGTAAGTACCCGGGCGATACCATTATCAATAGGAATGGATATTTTATTTTACATTCATGAAGTGTTGTCGGTTGTCCAGTTTTGTGGAAGG
>JBDTLZ010000043.1:0-7866 GCA_039934515.1 Ginsengibacter sp. | reverse complement strand
GATGGTTCAATTTTCCCGCAGGGCCTGGGGAAAATCACTGTTCAGGGGCTGACTTTTGACAATGCCCGCAGCATAATTTATGATCGTTTTAAAAGGGTGATTCCGCCATCAACGAATATTTCGGTGACGTTGGGGCAACCACGCAGCATCGTTGTGCAGGTATCAGGGGAAGTAAAAAATCCTGGACCGCAGGTTGTATCTGCCTTTACAAATGCATTAAATGTTGTGGCACTTGCCGGCGGCCTTACAGAATTCGGTAACATGAGGAATATACTCATTTCGCGAAATGGACGAATTATCGATTCGATAGATGTATACAGGTATTTAACTTCGGGCGACTATGGAAGACATCTTTATCTTGAAAATAACGATTTCGTAATTACGACTTTTTATGATAAAAAAGTTCTCGCCTCGGGACAGTTTAGAAGGCCAATGTACTACCAGTTGAAGAAAGGAGAAGGTATGCAGTCGCTGTTGAAATATACCGGTGGCTTTACACCGGACGCCTATGGATCGGGGGGCGTTATCATCAGGAATGTAAATGAAAAGCAAACAATCAAAAATGTCAACTTTAACGCAATAGGTTTAAAAGCTGGAAACTTGCTTACCGACGAGCAATTATTTGATGGAGATGTGGTTGTGGTGGAACCCATTAATTCGGGGCTTAATAACAAAGTTATTGTTAAGGGTGAGGTTGCTTACCCCAATACTTATGAAATAAGGAAAGGAGACCGCCTTTTTGATGTTATTAACCGGGCTGGTGGTATTACCCCAAATTCTTATGTGGAGCGTGCCTACGTATATAAAGGGGCAGGAGATTCCACAAATTTAAAATCTGACAAGATTGATGTCAACCTTTCCGAACTCAACAAGAATGTAAACAGCAGCTATAATATCCCGATCGAGCCCAATGATGTAATTGAAGTATTCAACAGGAACCAGTTTTCTGACAAACAATTCGTATTCATCGAAGGAGAAGTAAGAAAGCCGGGAAAATTTCAAAGGTTTGGAGGCATGTCGCTAAAAGACCTTTTATATTTTGCAAATGGACTGAAGCCTTCTGCGGAATTTGGACAAATAGTAGTTTCAAGTATTATGGATATCGATTCATCTCAAACAGGCAATAAACCCACTAAAACGGTTATTCATAGTTATTCTGTAAACAGCAACCTGGTTTTGGATTCTGTTACCGAAAATATAAAACTAAAGCCTTATGACCAGGTCTTTGTAAGGAAAAACCCTGACTTCCATTTACAGGAAAATATAAAAATAGATGGGGAAGTAACGTATCCGGGCACCTATTCAAAGCTTAAAAATGATGAACGTCTTTCGTCTTTTATTGAGAGAGCCGGCGGCCTAAAAGAAAATTCAAATGCCAAGGGTGCTATCTTATACAGGCTGCGCGACACCATAGTTAGGGAAAATCCGTTGCTTAAAAGGAACCGCACACAATATATACGGGATTCGGCCGGTAAAGTTATTGACAGCTTACTGTATGATCCCTCCGAACCTGTGAGTATTGACCTGGCAAAAGCACTAAATAATAAAGAATCAAAATATGATATGGTGCTCCAGGAAGGCGATCTCATTTATGTTCCTGAAATCAATCCCATCGTGTCTATTAAAGGAGCTGTTCAATCTCAGCTAAAAATCTATTTTGAAAAAGACCACAATAATCTTGGCTACTACATTGGTAAAGCGGGTGGCTTCGGAGTGAGGCCCTGGCGAAAAAGAATTTTTGTGACCTACGCAAATGGCAAAAGCCAGCGTACACACAATTTTGGATTCTTTCATTTTTATCCAAAGGTAGAAGAGGGAAGCATCATAGTAGTACCTGAAAAACCTGAAGGAAGAAATTTAAGTGATTTCGTTTCACAAGTGCTGATAACTTCATTGCCACTCTTATTGGCAGTAATTCTTACAAGGCTTTAAATTTTTTTTATGACTACCCAGGAACTGACAACAGCTATCTTTCAGCGGTTAAAAAAAGTGAGGTTTATTATAATTATCGTTTCCATTGTTGCAGCCCTCGCCCTGGTTCTATATGCAAAACAAAAGCCTGTAACGTTTACTTCGAGATCTTCTGTATTTCCTTTAACCAGCGGTAATGATAACAATGCCACCTCATCTACACTAAGTGCGTTGTTGGGTACAGAAACTACCAAGAGTTTCAGTGACGATGCATCCATAAATATAATTGAACTTGCCCAGAGCCGTACCACCCGTGAAGAAGTAGCATCTATCCGTGATTCATCAATGGGTAATAAAACGATTGCAGAACTTTTGGTGAATGATATTAATAACCACCGGGGTTGGTTTGAATCAAAAATGAGCAAGCCGCCCAATGATTATGCCTTGATCACCTGGGCAGGCGAAGTTTTGAAAGACGGCCTTAATGCCAGCATCAATAAAAATAATATGCTGATACTTTCTTATACAGGGCGTAGCCCCGACCTTGTTAGAATTATCAGTTATGGCTTTATTAATAAAATTTCCCTGTTTTATATCCAGTTGAAACAGGAAAAGGCCAGGAGGGATTTTGAATTTGCTACCAGTAAAGTTGATTCATTAAGAACCGTTATGAACACTAAAGATGACCAGCTCATCGCAATTGATAAAAGGACTTTATTTACAAATACGACCAAGCTGGAGTTCAGGGTACCAACAGAGAATTTACTGGCCGATAAGCAAATGATTCGGCAGCAATATGCGCAGGCGGTTGCCAACCAGCAAAATGCTGCCTATAAACTTCAGAAAGCAACCCCCCTTATCAAAATTCTTGACAAGCCGGAACCCCCTTACCAGGTTGAAAACAGGTCAGCCGTTGTATACATAATTATCGGGCTATTTGCGGGAATGATCCTTACGTCATTATTATTTGTAAGCGGGATAATTCTAAAATTCACAAGACAGGAAGTTCACAAGGCGATCTTTGGAACAGGAGGCGCCAAAAATACTACAACGACCGCATCGGTATTATGATTTTCTAAAGAGCCATTTGCCCATTTCCTTAAGGGTTACCTTTTTACCATATAATAAAATTCCAGTGCGGTAAATTTTAGCCGCCAGCATGGTGGTTAGAACAAACCCGGCAACCAGTGAAATCATCGAAACCGAAATTTGCCAGGCAGGCACACTGCCTGAAGGTATTCGGGCCATCATAACAATAGGCGAAGAAAAAGGTATCAGGCTACCCCACACAGCGATAGGCGAGTCCGGCTTTCCTGCAGCTGTAGTCATAATAATAAATGATAAAATTATGGGCATAGTGATGGGCAGCATCAGCGATTGTGCTTCCTGGGGATCTTCGTTAACCACACTTCCAACAGCGGCGAATAAAGAAGCATAAAATAAATAGCCTGCGATAAAGTAAAACAGGAAGCAGGGAATTATAAGCGCCCACGGTGCCTGGAGAATTTCATTTTTTGTATTTAAGAAATTGAGCGCTGCGGTGTTATTTGCTCCGGCAGCAGCTACCGAAGTATTTATCGATTGGGCGTGCTGGAGCGTATCAGGCGAAAGGATTGTGGTAGCAACTGAAGACAAACCAACAATGAGTACAATCCAGATGAGCAATTGAGTGATGCCAACCGCGGCTATACCAATGATTTTACCCATCATTAGTTGAAAGGGCTTAACAGAACTGATAATTACTTCCGCAATGCGGTTCATTTTTTCTTCCATGACTCCGCGCATCACGGCAGCGCCGTAAATGAATAATGTGATATAAATAAGTATGCCGCTTCCAAAACCAATACCGTAAGACAGTCCTGAATTAGATACGGCAGTTTTGTCGCCTTGCTTTATAACCGTGCTGAACTTATACAGGTCTTCCTCATCTATTGCGTTAATAGAATCCAGTATTTTTTTATTGATGTTATTTGTGAGGAAGGCTTTATCACGGATGGCCGCGTTTATCTGCCCTTTTATTTTATCTTCTGCTGTAATACCCAGTTGTTTGTCAGAAATGAGCGAAATAGAATCCAGTTTTGAATCGTATTTATTGGGGATTTTTAGAAATGCTGAATAGCCCCTTTCTTTGAAATTGCCGGCATTTACGTCTGGTGGAAATTCGTAAGTGATCACTTTGTCGCTTTGAAAGCTGTTTTTGAAAATGCCATTATTATCTTCCACAGCAATTTTTTCCCTGTCGACGCTCTTAATCGAAAGATAGGCGGATGCTGCAATAAAACCAATAAAAAACAAGGGGAGCAAGATGGTAGAAAGTATAAATGTCTTGTTTCTGACCCTTGTTAAATATTCCCTCCTAATAACCAGCCATATCTTTTTCATAGCATTTAAATTAATTATCCTGCTTATTATACGATTTACGGAATGTTTTAATTGACCTTTTCAAATTGTCTTGAAAATTTTGTGTCTTCAACCTTCTTAATGAATATGTCATTGAGAGATGGTAATATTTCATTGAAGGAGATGATACTTGCCCCACGTGTAAGAAATTCCTGCAGCACTGCGGCAGGGTTATATCCGTCATTAATTTTTACTGTCAAAAAGTTATCTTTTGACCCCGCAATTTCAAATATATTATTTGTAAAAGGCTGGGGGATAGTTTCAAAGCCGACTTTAAAAATATTTTCTTTGCAATCCTGCTTGATTTGTTTTACGCTTCCGTCCAATATTTTTTTTCCCATGTTGACCAGCACGATCCTGTCGCAGATTTCTTCCACCTGTTCCATCCTGTGTGTGCTGAATATGATGGTAGTACCTTTTTGGGCAAGCTTAAAAATCTCCTCTTTTATCAGGTTACTATTTACCGGGTCGAGACCGCTGAAGGGCTCATCAAGAATAAGGAGGCGGGGCTCATGCAATACGGTTATCACAAACTGCAGTTTTTGGCTCATGCCCTTGCTCAGGTCATCTACCTTTTTGTTCCACCAGCTCTGCATTTCAAATTTTACGAACCATTCCTTTACTTTTCTAACAGCATCCGTGCGGCTCATTCCTTTAAGCATGGCAAGGTATAATGCCTGTTCGCCTATCTTCATTTTTTTATACAATCCTCTTTCTTCGGGCATATACCCGATTTTCAGGATGTCTTTCACGGGATCAAATTTTTTGCCTTCAAATAAAATACTCCCGCTATCGGGATAAAATATCCCGGTGATCATACGCAAAAGAGTTGTTTTTCCCGCACCATTTGGACCCAGTAAACCGAAGATGCTTTCTTTTGGGATGGAGAAACTTATATCATCAACCGCCTTTTGGGTGGCATAGTATTTTTTCAGATTTTGTAATTCAAGTATATCCATTATCTGTTTTTGAATTGCAATATAATTTGTCTAAAAGTAGTTAACGGCTGCGAAGATATTGAAGGTTGGTAAACTAAAATTCCTTTGCCTATAAAAAACGGATGCAGGGCATTGACCTTTCAAATGGACTCCGATAAAACGGCAGCTTTTTTTGCTGCCCTTTCACCATCCATTGCCGCGCTAACAATTCCACCTGCATATCCCGCCCCTTCGCCACATGGGAAGAGGTTTTTTATTTGCGGGTGGTGCAGTAGGTCGTTATCGCGGGGAATCCTAACCGGTGAGGATGTGCGGCTTTCTGTTGCGACTATCACCGCCTCATTCGTATAATACCCCCGATGGCCATTTTTCGCCGGCATTTTTTTGCCGAATGCCTTTATTGCCTTTTTTAACCGGTAGTGTATAAAATCCGGTAGTACATTTTCAAGCGGTGATGAACGCAGCCCCGGTATATAAGAGCATTTGGGTAATGTTGTTGAAAAAACGCCTTCGGTGAAATCTACCATTCGCTGGGCGGGCGCTACAAATTTCCCGCCCCCGGCAATAAAGGCTTTTTCTTCGATTTTCTGTTGAAAATACATCATAAGCAAAGGGGCATCAGAATTCCTGTATTTGTGCGTGGTTTTCAGCCCGTTCATATATTTCGTTACGTCTTCAACTTCGGCCTGCACAACGAGGCCGCTGTTTGCATAAGGATTATTTCTTTTTGACGGGCTCCAGCCATTTACTACCACTTCACCCTCGTTGGTGGCCGCAGGAGCAATAATGCCACCGGGACACATACAAAATGAAAAAACACCGCGGTTATCGACCTGGTCGACCAGGCTATAAGAGGCCGGTGGGAGATGGAGGGATTGGAAATTTTCATTTTCGGGCAGGTTCCGGAGGGGGCTATACCTGATATCATTTATCAAATCCTGGGGATGTTCAATTCTTACACCCAGGGCAAAAGGCTTTGCAACGATGGAAATGTTTCTTTTTTGCAGTAATCTGAAAATATCGCGGGCAGAATGACCTGTGGCGAGAATAAAGGAATCCCCTGCAAAAAAATCGCCGTCTTCGGTTTTTACCTCTTTGAGGATATTATTGTCAATTTTGAAATCAACAACTTTTTTACCGAAATAAAATTCACCGCCACATCCTTCAATTCGTCTACGCATCTCCGTTATAATATGGGGGAGTTTATTGGTTCCGATATGCGGGTGCGCTTCGTACAATATGTTTTCATCGGCCCCAAACTGTACAAACAGGTCTAATACCCGGCTAATATTTCCGCGTTTCGTGCTCCGGGTATATAACTTTCCGTCGCTATAAGTGCCTGCGCCACCTTCGCCAAAACAATAGTTACTTTCGGGGTTAATGATTCCTTCTTTATTCAGGGATGCAAGGTCTCTGCGCCTGCCTCGTACCTCTTTTCCTCTTTCAAGGATTATGGGTTTGATTCCGAGTTCAATGAGTTGGATGGCGGCAAACAACCCGGCCGGGCCACTGCCAATTATCACCACTTTTTTTTGAGAACTGCTTACATCCCTGAAGGTAACCCCAGGCGCATTTCTTTGCAGGAACGGTTCATGGATAAAGGCAGTAACAATAAGGTTTACCCAAACCGTTTTGCCCCTGGCGTCCATTGATTTTTTGAGAATATTATAGCCGGTGATGTCCTTTGATTTTTTACCTGTAGCGGCGGCAATCATCCGGTATATGGCGGGTACATCTTCTGCCTCATGGGGTAGCAGCCGGATAGAAACTTTTTGTTGCATATAATAACTTCAGCCTTTTTATCCTGGAAGAGGGGTCACATTTTATCAGGCGCTGTTAAAAGCATCGCGGGAATTTGCCGGTGATCATGGTAGCCCGGGAGCCACTCCTGGTAAGGGTTTCGGAGCTTTAAAAGGGAAGGTCATCAATAGCGTCCTGGGATGAAGAAGTAAAGGTATCCAGCGGCTCCAGGTGATCATCATCGGAAGAAGCTTCCTTGCCAGCCTGCAAGATCTGTTCTATACGCCAGGCATCAAGATTGCTAAAATAGGAGGTCCGCCCGTCCTTTTCCCACTTGCTACCTCTTATATTGAAATATACTTTTATTTCGTCACCCTTATTTACACGATCAACAATATTTGTGCGGTCCTGCACACATTGAAATTTAATATAGTTCGTAATAAGTTTCCCATTAATATCTTCAGATTTCTCGACAACAAATTCACGCACTTTAAAAGTTTCTGTGCGTTGTACAGGGTCAAATTTCTCCAAAAGCTTTCCTGTTAATTCATAGCTCATAATTTATTTTTTAGTTTTTAAAGGTAGAGTCATTTAAGTTACCATCTTATTCATTTATTTGAAACGGCAAAGTTATTTTTCCACATTTTTTTTATTTTTTTTTTGACGATTTGCCGGAAAAAAATCCCAAAAAAAAATTATGCATCTCAAAAAAAAAATTACTTTTTACCTGTAAGCCAATATGGACGTACTTATTAAATTTTTTTTACTGAATTCAAAACAAATTGCTTTCTTTTTTTGAAAGCCCATACTGTTGTTGCGGGCATAAAAACAAAGAATAAAAAATTTTTTTTTCAACAAATTATTTTGATATTCGCTG
>JBDTLZ010000042.1:0-11978 GCA_039934515.1 Ginsengibacter sp. | reverse complement strand
AACTCCTTTAAATGAATGACAAAAGTAAGCATCCATTTAGTAAGGACATTAAACAAGAACAATTGCCGGCAATTCTATTTTTCCCTGATTTGCAATTCAGGCCATAAAGGGCTTCGGTCTTTCTCCAAGGCAAATGAATACCTCCCCGATTTAACCAAAATAATTACAGGGGCAATATCAACTATTCAGGCATCCATAAAATGTCTGCCAATTACTTTTCCTAAACTATCTGCACTAATAATATGCAGGTGTAACCCATTTACCGAAACAGTACCGGGCAGGCTCACAACTACAAAAAGACCGGTACCTTTGGAGGAGGCCTGCTGGTTGGCAAAGCGAATTGAATATTGCGCAAGGCTGCCTGCGGAGGACAATCTGTCCTTCCTCTATATCTTTCTCTTCTACAAAATTGCCAATCGGCTTTTTCAAATCTTCCCCCGGAAAAAATCACAGGGCATTTGAGTTGTCTTTTTTAACAAGTATTTACAACGGTTTAAACTGATACATCCACGGGCATTCATAGAAATATCCGTGTTAAATATAAAAGCATTTTAGGTAACTAATATCTACACATCTTATCTTTGAATATCACCTATGAATTCTTTTTTGCAAAAAATATACTTTAAAAATTAATTTATGACGGATAATAAAAAACTTGAAATTGCCACATTTGGTAATGGTTGTTTTTGGTGTACAGAAGCCGTTTTTCAACAGCTGAATGGAGTTGAAAAAGTAACCAGTGGCTATAGCGGCGGGCATGTTACGAATCCAACATATGAACAGGTCTGCGATAAAAAGACCGGTCATGCAGAATCGCTTAAAATCGAATATGACCCCGAAAAAATCAGCTTCGATGCGTTGCTGGAAGTTTTCTGGGCAACACATGATCCCACTACCCTGAACCGGCAGGGCAATGATTCAGGGCCACAGTACAGGAGCGTTATTTTCTATCACAATGAAGAGCAAAAGGAAAAAGCTGAAAAATACAAAGCAGCCCTCGATAAAAGCGGCACGTTTGATAAGCCCATCGTTACCGCCATCGAGCCATTCACCAATTTTTACGAAGCCGAAAACTACCACAATAACTATTACCTGAATCACAGTTCCCAATCATATTGTTATTTTGTTATCAAACCAAAAATGGATAAATTAAAAAAGGTTTTTGCTGATAAACTGAAACCATAAAATAATTTCTCATGAAAAAACTATTGACCAGTTTGATGATTTTAAGCGGTTCAATTTCTTTTGCACAAAAATTCTCCGTGTCTTTGGATGGCCAACTTTCAATACCGCAGGGAGATTATAAAGATGTAAATGAAGACGCTGGTTTTGGAATACGGGCGGGTTTTTTTTACAAGCCGGGTAAGGTGGCTCCTGTAAGGTTTGGATTAGAAATTGGCATGCAGGAAAAGGGCCGCGCCAGGGAATATTTTTCCGGCTATGTATTCGGAATTTATGATCAGTTTGAAGTTAACGCAACCAATAATATCTTCTCCTTAATGCTGGCTACCCGCTTTCAGTCTTCGAAGTTTGGTAAAGTAAAGCCGTTTATTGATATCACTGCGGGCTGGAATGTATTTTTCTCAACCGTGAGTGTCGACAGGCTAACGTTTTACAGCGATTATAATTCATCCTATTCCAATTCCACCAAGGCCCATTGGGCGTTAGCATACGGTGCAGCCGGGGGGATAGACATTCCTTTAAATAAAAGAGATGACCTGGGATTGGAATTGAAAGTAGCGTATTTGGTTGGTGCCAACAGCCGCTATTTATCCAATCCTTATATTGATGGAAATGGAAATGTTTCCTTCCAGGAAAATAATTCCAGGACCACTATGCTCATACCACAGGCAGGCGTACGAATCACTATATATTAACTCCCTTGATTGGAAATGCGCAATTCTTACTATATTGAGGCGATTGATATAGTAACAATAAAAACACATTAAATATTTTAGAATGGCAACGAAAAATGATCTTGATTTTACATACACTACTATTGACGAAATATTCCGGTTAAGTATCGGCGAGATGGCCGATTACAGTGGCGCGATGTTTAACGGAGATTTCTCCATGACTCTTGAAGACGCTCAAAAGAATAAGCACAAATTTATTGCAGACAGCCTTGGTATAAAAGCTAATTCTAAAACCCTGGATATGGCGTGCGGCTGGGGTCCCTTCTTACGATATATCAAAGGCCGGGGGGCACTTGGAACAGGAGTTACTTTGTCATCCGGACAGGCAGCTGCCTGTGTAAAGAATGGCCTGGATGTTCATGTAATGGATTGCAGGTACATTACTCCCGAAAATTTCGGATCGTTTGATGCAGTCACCTGTATTGGCGGAATGGAGCACTTTTGTTCCATAGAGGAATATAAAGCCGGAAAACAGGATGAAGTATACCATAATTTTTTCAGCCGCCTCAATGATCTTCTACCGACAGGCGGAAGATACTATATGCAGACCATGGTATTTGATAAAAATATGATGCCTTTGGATGAGGTCTCTGTTGATGCGCCTAAGAATTCACCGTCATACGCGATGGCCCTGATGGTAAAGCAATTTCCCGGGTCCTGGCTACCCTATGGTGCCGAACAGGTAATAAGAAACGCACAACCATGGTTTAAATTAATTTCTAAGAGCAGCGGCAGGATCGATTATATTGAGACTATCAAAAGGTGGAGGATAAAATTCAGAAAATTTAACCTGAAAAAGTATCTCTTATACGTTTCCCTGATCCCAAAATTCCTGGTTGATAAAGAATTTCGTCACCAGGTTGCTGTGTTCAAAATCAGCCCCAATAAAATTTGTTTTGAAAATGAAACAATGGATCATTTCAGGCTGGTATTCGAAAAGATGTAGCGGCAGGCATTTGAACTCTTACGTCTGGATGAGGAGCTTTGCCTGGTTAATTTCCCTGGTATTGCTTACTGTCAGGTCTACAAATTCAGGTTTGCCAAGCTTTTTTAATAAGCGGATATGCGACCCTATAGCTCCTGCGAAACTGGGATTTGAATTATAGCGCAGGTTATATTCTTCGGCTGTTCTTTTGACAATCGCTGATATGGGTTTATAATGTACGTGACAAATTCGTGGATATAAATGATGCTCTACCTGGAAATTCAAACCACCACACAAGAAATTTAAAATATTGTTTTCCCTGCCAAAATCTGCGGTGGTATATAACTGGTGAACCGCCCAGCAGTTATCAATATTACCTCTCTCATCGGGCACGGGGAAATTGGTTTCCTCTACTACATGCGCCAGCATAAAAATTACAGCCATCGTAATTCCTTCGCAAAAATGCAAGGCAAAAAAACCGAGTAAGACCTGCCACCACAAAGCCTTTATTAAAATCAGGGGCAAAACCAGAAAGATGGTGTAGTAAACAGCTTTGAAAAAAAAGAGATTAAAATATTCGATGGGGGGATGCTTCTTATTATCATAATTTCCGATCTTCTTTTTAAAAAATTTTACGTAGTCTTTAATAAAAACCCAGGTAAGAGAGCCAAAGCCATAGAATAAAAATGCATACCAATACTGGTACCTGTGGATCTTCCATAACTTCTGGTGCGGAGACATGCGCAGCAAAGGAACCGATTGGATGTCTTCATCATGGCCTTCTATATTCGTATAAGTATGGTGAACGATGTTATGCATTATACCCCATAAATAAGCGTTGGCGCCAATTATATTGAAAGTATAACTCAGTATCTTATTAACCCATTTATGCTCCGACAATGAACCGTGAATTGCGTCATGGGAAATATTGAGACCGACGAATGCTGTGAAGAAGCCTATGATGATCCATAACAGAAATTGTACGGCAAGGGTGTTGTCATTTAAGATAAGAAAAAGATAGGCAGCGGTGCATATACCTAAATAAAATAAGACTTTAAAAACCATGACCCAATTGGCGTTTTTGGATATCTTGTTCAAAATGAAATAGTCATCCACTCTTTTATTAAGCGTTGAATAGAAATCCAGTTCTTTTGCTTTGGAAAATCTTATTTTTTTAGCCATTACAATCAAATGTTTTTGAAATAATCAGGAAATAGGTTATGAAAATTAAGCCTGGTATGGGTCGAGGTGTTCTGAAATTACAAGTGTGTGCAATCGATAGTATATAAAAAAAGTTATTTCACTCTTTTAGTGCAATAGACAGCGGCATTGAAGAAAACCTGTGATAAAAAAATGAATTAAAAAACAACGACAAAAACCAATGGCAAATAAAGAACAATAGGATAATGAACATTATGATTAAGAATTGAAAAGATAATTTGGTAATCTACGTCAAATATTTGTAACGGCATCGATTATGCGAAGATTAACTTATTAGGAAATTCAATCAATTAATTTTGTTTTTCTAAGTTCAAGCAAATTAAGGCTGTTAGGTATTAGATTTTTTACGTATGGCTTTACCAAATGAATTGCCATATCATACCATAATGGAACGATGGGTGCATCCTTTATCATCAACTGATCGGCTCGTTGGTAAATAAGTGTTCGCAGCGAATCATTTTTTTCCGAAAGGGCCTGTTCATATAACCTGTCAAATGCGTCATTTTTATACCTTGGATAATTTGGGGGTGCAGGGTTTTTCCCGTAAAAAACACTTAAAAAATTTTCCTCATCAGGATAATCCGCGATCCAGCTGCCGCGAAAAAATAATGCATCAGATTTTGCAGTTTCTTCGAGCAGCAGGCTTTTTTGAACTGTTTCGACCTGTATCTTAATGCCCACCTGTTGCAATTCACTGGCTATGTAGGTTGCGAATTCGGCATATACGGGAATGGTGAGCAATTTTATCACCGGAAGCCCTGTGCCATTTGGATACCCCGCGTCTTTTAATAATTGCAAGGCTTTGGCCGGGTCATAACGGTAACCCGTAACCGCATTAGGATCAAATGAACGAAGCCCCGCAGGGATAAACCCGTTTTCAGCCGGAATGCCAATCGAATTACGGATATAGAGCATCATCTTTCTCCTGTTGAAACCATAATTGATGGCCTGTCGTATCTTTACATTTTTTAAAGGCGAATTTTTTACAATTTCCAAAGTTGTATCATTCAATATACCCAGGTATTCAATATTGAGATAGGAATGTTTAACCAATACAATTTTGCCATCCCATTCCTTACGCAACTCCCCTTTTTTTGAAAGCACTTCATCTTTGAAAGAAGCGTCTATATCATTAATAAAATCAAGCCTCCCCTGCTGAAATTCCAGGAATTCGGTTGCTTTATTTTCAAAGAAAGACACTTTAATACCATCGAGGTATGGCAGGTGCTTTCCGGAGCTGTCTGTTTCAAAATAGCCCGGATTTCTCTTAAGGATCAGCGCCTGTCCTTCCTCCCAGGCGACATACTGGAAGGGGCCGGTGCCACAGGGATGCCGCCGGAAATCTTTTCCATATTTTTCTACAACTTCTTTGGGTATGACAGAACAATATTGCATGCTCATTATACCCAAAATTGGTTGAAAGGGCGCCACCAGCTTCAATTGAAAAGTAGTATCATTTATTGCGCTGAAAGGATTTACTGAATCTACCCTGCTGTTAAAAATCCACGCACCACTGCTTGCAGTATTTTTATCCATGATCCTTTTGAAACTATAAACAACGTCCTGCGAAGTCATTTTTCTTCCTTTGCCGCCCGGAAATGCGGCATTATCCTGGAAAAAAACATCATTCCGTAAATGAAAAATAAAAGTGAGGTTGTCGGCCGATATATCCCAGCTTTTAGCAAGCGAGGGAACCAGGTGAAGACTGTCATCAGTTTGAACCAGTGTATTATAAACCTGGTGGACCGCCCAGATAATAGATTGATTTTTCGCAAATGCAGGATCCAATGTCGCAATCCCTGATTGCTCATTATAATGAAAAATATTTTTTGAAGGGCTGTGGGGTGTACAGGATGACCAAAAACTTACAGCCGTAACAAAGAGGAGCGCGGAAATTATCTTATCCAGGAATTTTACAAGTGGCAAAGGCATTTGTTGTTTTAGCTTCATCTTTGTTGCAGGAAATAAATTTAGCGAATGAAAAAGACAGTTGGAATATTTTGTTTATTGCTTTTACTATATACCGCATCTTTTGCCCAGCCATTTACTCATGCTGATACGCTCCGTGGCGGCAACGGCCCGGGAAGATCGTGGTGGGATGCTACCATGTACGATCTTCATGTTGCGTTTAATTTAAAGGACAGCACCCTAAGCGGATACAATATCATCGATATCAAGGCCTTAAAAAATGGCAGCCTTATACAGGTCGATTTGCAGGATCCAATGATCATTGACAGTGTAAACATAACCAATGCTTATCAATCTTCTCCGGGTAAAAGGGAAACAGCCATGCAATTTCCAAAGCCGGTAAAGGGTATTGAAAAAGAGGGCAATGCCTATTTTGTTTCTTTGAAAGAAGAACTTGACATTCACCATTCGGCAAGATTATTTGTCTATTATCATGGGAAACCGGTAATCGCCAAAAAGGCTCCGTGGGATGGCGGCCTGGTTTGGGCAAGGGATAAATCCAAAAATCCATGGATCAGTATTGCCTGCCAGGGCCTTGGAGCAAGCGTTTGGTATCCTTGCAAAGATTACCAGGGAGATGAACCCGATAGCGCTCAAATACATATCACTGCTCCTTCGGACCTGGTTGCCATAAGTAACGGAAGACAAAAAAGCATAATAAATAATAATGATGGAACCAGCACAACGACATGGGCGGTAGTCAATCCTATCAACAATTATGACCTCATTCCCTATATAGGCAGGTATGTACATTTCGGTGAAGTTTATAAGGGCGAAAAAGGAAACCTCAGCATGGATTATTGGGTGCTTGATTCTAACCTTGTAAAGGCGAAACAACAATTTACAGAAGCACCCAGGATGATGAAAGCTTTTGAATATTGGTTTGGCCCCTATCCCTTTTATGAAGATGGCTACAAACTGGTAGATGCGCCATACCTGGGCATGGAACATCAAAGTGCAGTTGCTTATGGAAACGGTTACCAGAATGGATATCATGGAATGGATCTTTCAGGAACGGGCGAGGGCATGAAATGGGATTTCATCATTGTACATGAAAGCGGCCACGAATGGTTTGGGAATAATATTACTTCAAAAGATATCGCAGACAGCTGGATCCATGAAGGATTTACCAATTACAGTGAGACACTGTTTACAGAATATTATTTTGGCAAAAAAGCTGCTACTGCCTACATTACCGGTATCAGGAGAAATATTGAGAATAAGGAACCTGTCATCCCGGCTTATGGTGTAAATAAAGATGGTCCGATCGACATTTATTACAAAGCCGGCAATATGATACATACCATTCGCCAGGTTATTAATAATGATGAGACGTTCAGGAGCATTTTAAGAGGGCTTAATAAAACATTTTACCATCAAACGGTAACCAGTAAACAGGTGGAAGATTTTATCAGCAGCCATTCGGGCATTGATTTTTCAAAAGTATTTGATCAGTATTTGAGAACTATACAAATTCCTGTATTGGAATATAAGATTGAAAAAGGAGGTGTTTCATACCGGTGGGCCAATTGTGTACCTGGTTTTAACATGCCGGTAAAAATTGTAAATGAAAAAGGTGGGTTGATGTTTATCAATCCAACCGAAAAAACACAGCAATTAAAAATGGCGCTAACGGCATTTAAAGCCGATGAAAATTTTTATATAAATACGAATCAAATTAATTAAATATAATTTAGCGGCTCAAAACTGTCTATGTCGCAGATACGAAGGCAAAGTATCATATCAACCATTTTTGTTTATTCCGGCTTTTTTATTGGCTTTATTAATACCTACCTTTTCACCAGGCAGGGATCGCCATTTACTACATCCGAATATGGGCTTACAACAATTTTTATTGCTGTTGGAAACCTGATGTTTGCATTTGCCAACTTTGGAATGATCTCTGTCGTTTATAAATTTTACCCTTACTACAATGACAATCTTCCCAGGCAAAAAAATGATTTGCTAACCTGGGCGCTGGTAGTAAGTTTTATTGGATTTTGTTTTGTGATGATTGCCGGTATATTCTTCAAAGACCTTGTAATTCAAAAATTCGGGGCCAACTCACCGGGTTTCGTACAATATTATTTCTGGGTTTTCCCGTTTGGCTTTTCACTTTTACTATTTTCCATTCTCGAGGTATTTGCCTGGAACATACGAAAGTCAATATTCACCACTTTCTTAAGGGAATTATTTTTCAAGGGGCTTACAACAATCCTCATATTCCTGCTCAGTTTCAAATTTATCAGCAACTTTGACACATTTATTAAATTGTATGCATTTACTTACGGTATTGTTGCAGCAACGCTCCTGGGTTACCTGATCTGGAAAAAAGTATTTCACCTCACCTTTACGATCAGCAGGGTTACAAAAAAATTTTACAAAAAAATTGTTTCCCTCGCATCGCTCATCTATTTTGGTGGCGTTGTTCTAATGATAGCTCAGTTCATAGATACGTTGGTGATCATGTCGATACTGGGCACTGACTACGCAGGCATATTCGCGCTGGGCAGTGTCGTTGCCGGTTTAGTGCAGGCTCCTCAAAGAGGCGCTGTTGCGGCATCCATACCTACCCTTTCAAAGGCGTGGAAAGATAAGGACTATGATAAAATCAATTTGATCTACCAGAGATCCGGCATAAACCTGCTCATAGCATCCCTCGGCATTTTTTTGGTGATTTGGCTTAACTATACGGATGCCGTACAAACATTCGGGCTTAAACCGGCATATTTAAAGTCTCAATGGATCTTTTTCTTTTTAGGAATGGCGCGTATTATTGACTTAGGCACCGGGGTTAACGCGCAGATCATCGGCACTTCGGTATTCTGGAGATTTGAACTCCTGAGTGGCATTATTTTATTCTTACTGATCACTCCATTGAGTTATCTTTTAGTGAAGCATTTCGGTATTGTGGGCGCAGGTTACTCAAATGTAATATCGTTTACCATTTATAATATTATACGCATCATTTTTCTCCAGAAAAAATTTAATATGCATCCTTTCAGCAAAAAAACTATTTATTCAATACTGATTGCCCTTCTATGTTTCGCCGTATGCTATTATACTTTCAGCAGTCTTCATGGCTTTTTCGCAATGATTTTAAAAAGCTCGGTTTTTATAGCTCTGTATGCCGGCGCAATTATCTATTTCGATCTCTCACCAGATGTGTTGCCAGTTTGGGACAGTATTAAAAAAAGAACAAGAAAGAGCCGTTCGTGATAATAAATCGGGAATACACGGGGCAAGATATTAAAAGCCTTACCTAAAAATGCTCCGTTGCATCATTAAAACCTGCGCAATTTAAGGCAATCATTTCTCCAATAATTTCGTCGCGGGAAGTGATTAACTTGTGATAGCTGTAAATACAGGAATAATCTACAGCGTATAGACCTTATCTTTTTATATCGACAGGACTAAATTTTCCCGTCTAAAGATAAACCGGGGAGACCCTGGAAATGTAAATGCTGGTGGCAATTCAACAGGTAAACTAAGTTCATGGATTATACGACCTTTAAAATAAATACGCAGCTTCCCGTATGCTTACTTCTGCAAGCGTTTCTGAAGATTACGTTATCACTGCTACAGTAAAAAATGCAGCACAAATCTTTCCAAACCCGGTTAGCAATTTTCTTTAAATACGATTGCCATCCGAAAGTATTTTTGACCTGGCAATTACTGATGTCACCGGGAGGAAAACAAAAACTTTCACGCGGAAATTCACGAAACTATACGCATTCAGGAAGAAGCGCCAAGATCAATAATTCTACGTTATTTAAATTGCCAATGATGAATGATTTGTGTTCATTCACCATTGACAATTTACCTGTGTATTTTATCCAGCCTATTTCTTTTTGCCGTCTTCAATTTTTTGAAGCGCATTTATAGAACTTGTTGAAAATGGATATTTCTCCAGCGACATTTTATAATATTTTTCTGCATTTGCAGTATCGCCCACCGTTAGGTAGTATTCTCCCATTGAATCGTAGGGATTACTTCCGTCAGGATACATCGCGATGTATTTTTCCAAATATTGCTTTGCCATAGCATTATCCTTTTTATTAAGCAGGTAATAATAAGCGATGTTATTATACATTGCCGCAACATCAGGAAACTTTTTAATAAATTCCTGGGCGGCAGCAAATTGTTCGTCTGGTGTGGCACGGGTTTGTACGTAAATATTTGCCAGGATAGCTCCGTCAGGAAACATGGTATGAAGTTTTGCCCAGGTTTCCCGCCTGCTGTCAGCAGTGGATTTCTCATCAGTAGTAGATGCAAACAGCTTTTCACCTTCTGTCTTGCTCTCAGCGCTTTTAAGGGCTTTTTGAACGTAGGTTTTTCGCGTTTCTCCCTTTGTAAGATTGGCCATAAAAGCAAGCGCAACTGTAAAATCGGGATCGAGTTTGATTGCAGATGAAAAATCGGCATACGCGCGCTCAAACTCGGCATTCATGTAATGGTCTGCCCCGCTTAATGCCAGTTCATTTGCAGCTGGAGATTTGGTAGTCCAGGTCATTTTCTGTGAAACTCCCGGTAAAGTGAACAGTAGGATAAGCATGCATACCACGCTTCCAGTAAATTTTCTCATTTTGATCTTTTTAGTTTTGAAATAATTAAATACAGATTTGGGAGGTGCAGAAGTATGTTAGCTGGTATGTGGAGTAGAGTATAGTTGCAAGGTATGATTTTTATTCTATTCGGCGCCATTTTGGCGTCAAAAGCGGTGAAACAGGTCTTCTCATCTAAAGCCTGATTTCTCAATGGGCAAAAAACCACAAGGCTCAATATTTTATTGGGCAAAAAAAGCCGAACTGCCTGCTTGCCTTTAATGCAGTACGTATCAACTAAATATTAACCGGCGTAACAATAGGCGCATCCATGCTCCTGGGCCCTTCCTACCGCCCAAACCCCCGATGGAACTATCTGTACGCCTGGTAATATCCCCGATACCCAATCTTTTTTTACTGCTTCAGGTTCCATGTTCATTCCCTTTGCAACAACCGCGCTCATTACGGTAAGGGCCACATCGCACACGCAAAACATTACACCACTTGCCTGTAATTCATTAATACCAATAGCTACTTCGCCAATGCCGGGCACTTTGAAATCACCCGGCTTCGGTTGCCAGAACATATTGCGAATGGAAGGAGATTTTGTTGCCGCATCATCAATTTTAAAAAATTCGCCGAATTTATATTTTTCCCAAAGCCGGCTTTCCATTGCATATGGAATACCATCATGTCTTAGAACAACGACTACTGCTGATTCTTTCTCCGGGGTGCCGGTCGATGCATTGGTCAGCAAGAAAACCCTTGGCCATGCAAAAGGTATCGCTTGATTTGGTTTTGTAACATCAAAAACGATCCGATGTTTTCCTTTCACTTTATTAAACCAGGCATCCGCATCATCTGCAGTATGGTTCTGAAGAGGCGAAGCCTGCAAAGAAAGTGGAGGAGCAAGCATTGTCAAACTAAGTGCTGCGGCACCGGTAGCAACCTGCTTTAAGAAATCACGGCGCTCGCTAACCTGGCTGGAAATTCTCTTTTTCATTGAAAAAAATTTAAGATGAAAATTATTATGAGGTAGGTCAGTTATGAAAAATTACAAATTTTTTATTTTTTTTTATAACTTTTCAAAATAAATTTTAGAGATTAGACGCTTATTCAGAAAGAATGATATTCGATTGCATTGTTATTGGGAAAGGATTAATTGGCGCGGCAGCAGCAAGATATTTAAGCCAGTCGCGGGAGGTGGCAGTTATAGGCCCCGGCGAGCCTGCCGATATGGAAAAGGCCGTGGTATTTTCCAGCCATTACGACCAGTCAAGAATTCAAAGAATCATCGGTACTGATCCTGTATGGACCCTGCTCAACATTCAATCTGCAGAACAATACCCCTTTTTACAAAAAGAAAGCAATATTAAATTTCATTTTGATACAGTATGCCTGTAT
>JBDTLZ010000041.1:0-1873 GCA_039934515.1 Ginsengibacter sp. | reverse complement strand
TAGTGGTTGTTGCAATAAATCCTACAGGTTATACAATATCAGTTCCTGACCAAACTGCCAGTGATGGAAGCGAGTCAAGTTCCTCCAATGAAACCTACACAAATACGGATCCGCCGGCATTCTCATGGGTGTTCAACAATCCATCATATGCAACTAACGTGAGATCTTTTGTTAAACAATAAAATTTATAAAATATCAATCATAAAAGATGAAAAAATTAATGGTGATACTATTGATTGTGGCCGCAATTCCTGTTATGCACTCCTGTGAGAAAGTTAAAGATGCAGGTGCTACTTCGGCTGTAAAAATAGCTAATGAATGGTGGGTTACGTTGGATTCGGTGGGCATAGTAGACTATTATGGCATTGGCCACATTAAGATCTCAACCTATAACACTGCTGCAAATAACAATGATATATGGATCGATGACTTTCAAAGTGGATACGGTTTCAAAGCAATCGCCACCGCAGATTATACCAACCTGACTTTTTCTTCCGGTGCAACTTCACATAATGAGTATTTTGAACCAGGGGGCATCTTCGCCGAAACTGTTCACATAACAGATGGCAAAATATTTTCAAAGACGGGTCATTCCAAATCAGGGAACGTGGCTGATAGCATCCACATGAAAATGGAATTTTCAGATTCTCCGGGGTTCATTTATGAAATGAATGGTGTTGAAAGGACGCGGTTCCCGGAAGATGATTATTAAGGGCATTTTAAATTGGAATAAGGAATATTAATAGGGCTATAATAATTGTAGACTTATTATATTTTAAACGAAATAACCGCGCTCTTGTTTTTATAAACCGGATTTTATTGGTCCCCGTTTCAGCGTGTACATACACCCGCCTGTTTATCTTCACTATTAATAAAATATTCAGATGCTATCCGGTAATATTCACTTCCTGAATGCATTTCCCGATTTTAATGCAACGGGATTTAATATTAATGAATATAACAAACAGTTCAGGGAAAACAATGTAATCATCCATGCATCATCGGGTTCTGTTTCTTACCCCGAACATTGGGGCTGTCTTTCTGTAAAATGCGCCTTTCATGGCACTGAATACTACCAGGCAGGCAAACGATTTTATGTAGTAAACGACACCAATTACCTGGTTTTGAATGAAGGAACCAATTACTCCAGTTACATTTTTTCTGCCAGGCCTGTTGAGTCATTTACGATCAATTTTTCGCACGAATTTGAAATGGAAGCAATCAATAGCCTTTTGGGCACTCCCGAAAGTAAGCTGGATAATTTCGGTTTTAATTACTTTCAGAAACCTGAACTCACAGAAAAATTAAATAAACATGACGAATTGGTAAGCACGACTCTTTGCCGGTTATTTTCTCTTTCATCACAGGTTAATCCGGATAAAATAGTAATAAGGCAATTATATTACCAGCTTATTGAGAACCTCCTTTGCCGGGAGAAACGGGTACACGCGGAAATGCAAAAAATACCTGCAATAAAAGCGTCAACCAGGATAGAATTATACCGCCGTCTTTATTATGCGAAAGATTTTATCGATTCATGTTATATGACCGAAATAACCCTTGATAAAATCGCAGGTATTGCCCATTTAAATACTGCCTACTTCCTACGGCTCTTCAAAAATTATTTTGGGATAACGCCTTACCAATATATTATTAAGCGAAGATTGCTCGAAGCAAAAGCTCTTTTTGAAACAAGCAACATGTCAGCAACAGAAGTATGTTTTTCAACAGGCTACCAGGACCTCACATCTTTTATTAAATTGTTTAAAAGGCATTTCGGACCTTCTCCTGAATTGTATAAAAAACAACATTGTTCAACGCTCCATGAGTCATAATCATGTGTTCCCCCTTTTACCTCTGTATAAAATATGTC
>JBDTLZ010000040.1:0-5531 GCA_039934515.1 Ginsengibacter sp. | reverse complement strand
TTCCGGTTATTTTATAACCTTAATATTTTTAGTTTCTAAATTATTTTTCAATCTCAGCCAATAAACTCCTCTAGAAAATTTCATCATGTCAATCATATTTGTACCGGCCGCCATTTTACCGGAATACATTAATTTTCCATTAGTATCAAATAAACTGGCCAGGGTAATATTATTGCGGGCATTGTCAATACTCACATTTAAAAAATCAGTTACCGGGTTAGGATAGATGATAAATGAATTACGGCCACAGGCGAGCTGTGCAGAAATAATTTTACTGAACTGCGCTTTCCCATCTGCGTCCAGCATTTTTAACCGGTAATAACTCGTGCCCTGACGCGGCTTTATATATTGATAGGTATATTTTTTCTGGCTGCCTGCCTGTTGAGACCCTGAGATGGTGCCAATTGACTGAAATTGCAGTCCGTCTGTACTGGTTTGAACTTCGTAATTTTTGAAATTAGATTCAGATGCTTCCCATGATAGATCAACATTACAATTATTTACCGCAGCCTTAAAAGATGATAGTGTTACAGGCAGAACCCCCGGACAGTTGGCTGGGGTGAGATCAACACCTCCCAACTGGGGGTTGCCAATCGTAAAAAAATACGCCGCAACACCTCCGTTACTGGTTCCCTGCCATGATGTGACCGCAATGGCATAATAATGACCTGCAGTGGTTGTAAGTACATTACCTCCGGCACCCGCAACTCCCGGGCCGGTAGCTACATCGTCGGTACCTGCATTATTACATATAATATCGGGCCAGGCGGTGGGATCTACCGGGCATGGAATAGCACTTGGTGCCACAGTCCCTATATCAAACACAATGTAATCAAGGTCAAGAGCATCTACGCCATTAGGAACAGGGGTATATGCCTGGGTGAAAACACCTCCCGCAGGAGAATAGAAAAATTGCCAGAAGACCTGTTTATAAGTGGCGGAATTAATACATCCTGCGCCAAGGGTTGAACCGGATACATCCGATAATGTACCATCAACGTTTATTGTACCATAATTTCCGGCGCATCCTAACGAACTGCAAGTCTGAGAAAATGCATCTCCAAAAACAATTGCTGATAAAATGAGAAGGTAGAATTTTTTCATAAAATATATAAATTAAAATAAGTTTACTATTCTGACACCAAATTATATGCCCATTTAATGGTTTCCGGGACAAATTTCGCTATTAAAATTGATCGTATCCTGTTTAAATCTTCGCACGATAAAGGATTGTCGTTAAGATATCCTGCCAATCCTTATTTATTATTGATGACCTTATCACGCCCTGCCCAATTTCGGTAATCATATGCTAACTGCCAAATAAGAATGTGCCTGCTTATAATAAATATTATTTGGGCTTCTGCCACGAAATACAAGTCGTGGCTGATAGCCCTATTACGTATAACTCTAAATGATATTCGTTTGCAGCAGTTGTTTTACTTAGATTACTTAAGTCAAATCTTCAATTCCCTCATAGGCTGTATCAGTCAATTCGCTTTTTGATCTTCTGGCAAGGTATCTGCATTGGTAACCATAATTTTTGTTATGTCCGGAAGATTAAATTTCAGAAACAACTCTCTTATCATCCTGTTAGTTATTGCGGTGCTCACCATTTCTTTAATAATTTTTACCCTGATGTATTAAAAAGTGAAGGCTCATTTATAACAGGTTATTGATTTAAATGTGATCGTTATAATTAATCTACGAACAATCAACCTGGGCAATGCCTGCCACATATATAAATCTTTGATGTTGAAAGCCTGGTATCCAATCAAAAGGGTCGCTTATCAGCAACCCTTCGCTAAAAATGAGCACTATTATTTTTTCTGTATCGAGGAGCAGACTTGAACTGCCGACCTTCGGGTTATGAATCCGATGCTCTAACCAGCTGAGCTACCTCGACATAATTTTACAGGCAATATTCAACATGAGATGTTACAACGCCATTTTGGGCGGCAAAGATAACGATTGCATAAACACCGTACGGGGAAATGCCCTTTCTTTTAGGATTATTTTAAACCTGGATACCCTGATAAACTTTAAGGGCTTCCCCGAGGCAATCCATTGCTGCATTAATCGCATCGGCATTCAACACGTAAGCTAGCCTGACTTCTTTTTTCCCAAGCCCGGCCGTACCATAAAACCCGGTTGCCGGTGCAAGCATTACAGTTGCGCCATTAAAATTAAAACTTTCGAGCAGCCACTGGCAAAATGTGTCGGCGTCGTCAATGGGTAATGAAGCCATGGCATAAAAGGCACCACCCGGCTTTGGACAAAAAACACCCGGAATATTATTAAGCCTTTCAACAATAAGATCCCTTCTTAACTTGTATTCGGCCCTGGTTTTTTCAAAATAATCACCCGGAAGCCCGAGAGCGGCTTCACCAACGATTTGCCCGAAGGATGGCGGGCTTAGTCTTGCCTGGGCAAACTTTAAAACAGTTTCTATTACCGCACGGTTTTTTGTCACCAATGCCCCTATCCTCGCCCCGCATGCACTGTATCTTTTACTGATCGTATCCATCATCACAACATTTTCTTCTGCCCCATCAAGTTGCATAGCACTGAAGTGCTCTCCCTCATAACAAAATTCACGATATGCCTCATCGGAAAACAAATAAAGATTGTGTTTCTGAACGATCATCTTAAGCACCTCCATTTCGCTCCTGCTATATAAATACCCGGTAGGATTATTAGGATTGCATATTACAATAGCTTTGGTTTTAGCAGTAATCACCTTTTCAAATTCTTCAATCGGCGGCAATGCAAACCCGGTTTCAATTGATGACGTTATCGGCTTTACTACCACACCGGCCGCTACTGCAAATCCATTATAATTTGCATAAAATGGCTCGGGAATAATTACCTCATCTCCGGCGTCAAGGCAACTCAGAAATCCAAATAAAATGGCCTCGCTACCACCGGTTGTAATGATAATATCGTGGTGGTTTAGCTGGATGTTAACCGAGCGGTAATAACCTACCAGCTTTTTACGGTAGCTCTCATTTCCTGCACTATGACTGTATTCCAGAACTTTGAAATCGGAATGGCGAACTGCATCAAGGATCATTTTAGGAGTTTCAATATCGGGCTGGCCAATATTAAGATGATAGATCTTTATCCCCTTACTTTTTGCAATTTCAGCATACGGAACCAATTTCCTTATTGGCGATGCCGGCATTATTTTTCCGCGATGGCTTACTGGTAACATTTTACAAATATAGGAATAGGCCTAATATTAAAAAGAGGTCTGTGATGTCACTGTTATTTGATAGGCGCGTCCTGAGGGTAGCACAAAACCTAAACAAAGAAAAAGAACGGCGATAGTTACTTAAAAGATATTATTAACTTCATGGCATAACTATATAATGATGAAACTCCCGCCAACCGTACTGTGCATTATATTATCCACGATACTTGTTTTACCTGCCCCGGCTCAAAAAAAAATAAGTATTGCCTCACCGGACGGTAATATCGCTTTTTCTTTCAGGCTTGAAAATAAAGCCATGCAATACAGCGTGGGATTTAAAGGACGCACACTTATTGGCTATTCATCTCTCGGCCTTGCCTTCGACAATAATAATTTCTGTGCCAACCTTATTATTCACAGGCCCATATATCGTGATACTACCGAAGAATATGAGCTGGTGACCGGGAAAGTAAAACTCGTACATACGCATTATAAAGAAGTGACGATACCATTGGAAGAGAAGACATCCCCCTTCAGAAAAATAAATTTTGTGGTAAAGGTATTTGATGATGGGCTTGCTTTTAAATATCAAATACCTCAACAAACAAATTTCACTTCTTTTACTTTATTGGATGAAAACACAACGTTTAAATTCACTGGCGATCCCAAAGTGCATGCTTTGTTTTTACCTGATTACACTTCATCACACGAGGGTAATTACAGTAACCTTCCTTTGAGCCAGGTGACGCAGGATACTTTAATGGATATGCCTGCCCTGTTTGAGTTCCCGGGGAACGTGTATGTCGCAATCACTGAAGCTGCATTGCTCGACTACGCGGGTATGTACTTATCCAAACATAACGATGTAGTAGTAAGTAAGTTGTCACCGCTGCCCAAACAGGCTGTGATAAAAGTAAAGGGTACATTGCCACATCAAAGCCCGTGGCGCGTACTGCTGATAAGTGATCGCATTGGCACATTACTTGAAAGTAATATCATTACCAGTCTTAATGAACCCTGCAAAATAAAAGATGTAAGCTGGATAAAACCCGGTAAAACCACATTCCCCTGGTGGAACGGAAATGTAGTTCCCGATACATTAAATGCTCCGGGGAATAATTTTGTAACGAATCAATACTATATTGATTTCTGCGCCCGCAACGGCATAGAATATCATTCAGTTGTTGAATATGGTTTGCATCAATGGTATATGGATGACGGTGTAGGGTTTCAACCCGGGCCTCATTCAGATGTTACCACACCTGTACCGGGACTGGATATGAAGGAAATATGCGATTATGCAGGCCGCCATGGCGTAGGTATCAGGGTGTGGGTTCATTTCTACGCGTTATATCCCAAACTGGATAGTGCTTTCGCAATATTTGAAAAGTGGGGACTGAAAGGAATGATGGTTGATTTCATGGATAGGGATGACCAGGAAATGGTGAATATGCAAACTGAAATTTTACAAAAGGCCGCAGCACATCATTTGCATATTCAATTTCATGGGGCTTACAAACCAACGGGCTTAAACCGTACATATCCGAATGAATTTACAAGGGAAGGAACCAGGAATTATGAAGTAGATAAATGGGACGATCGTGGCCTTAGTCCCGATCACGATATCGACATGCCCTTCACCAGGGGGCTTGCCGGTTCAACGGACTATCATCTGGGCGGGTTCCGCGCAGTGCTGCAGTCAAAATTTAAAACGCAATATACAAGGCCATTGGTCTTAGGAACGCGGTGCCACATGCTTGCGATGTACGTAGTGTTGGAAAACTATTTGCAAATGGTATGTGACTATCCGGCCGCCTATGAAGGAGAGCCTGGTTTTGAATTTATTAAAGAGATCCCCACTACCTGGGATGAAATAAAGGTGCTTGATGGAAAACTGAACGGATATGTTTTGATTGCCAGAAGAAAAAATAACGAATGGTATGTCGGAGCCATTAACAATCATGAAGAAAGGACGGTAAGTGTTCCGCTGCATTTTTTAGAAGACGGAAAGTACAATGCTGAAGTATATACCGATGCCGCGGATGTCAATGAAAATCCCAATCATTTCCTTTTGCAAACCTTGCCTGTAACAAAATCAGACAAGTTATCATTGAAGCTTGCCGGTGGCGGGGGATTGGTAATACACTTAAAAAAACTATAGAAAAAATCTGAAATGTTTCTAAGAGATTTGTTGGAAGCAACTAAAAAAGCCGGTCATGATCCGGACCAACAAATAAATTCTAAAGTTTTATTTTATGATCCGTCAACAGTACCTGTAATTCGCGCTCCTTCTTTTTTACAGCAAATGCCAGCATGGGCAATGCGAACAGGAATATCAATC
>JBDTLZ010000039.1:0-16015 GCA_039934515.1 Ginsengibacter sp. | reverse complement strand
GCGTGTTCAGCCCGGTAACCTGGGTTGACGCTGCTGCCGGGGTTGTAATAGCGCCTCCGGCTGGTGTGCTTCCTACTTTACTCCAGGAATAGGTCAAAGTTGTCCCTTCGGGATCACTTGCAGTTCCATTTAAGGTAACCTGGTTAACCGGTAGCCTGATCGTTTTATTAGGCCCTGCACTTACGATGGGTGGGGCGTTGACAGATACCTGCATAGTATCTTTCGTCATCCCGGCATTATTGTCTGTAACCTTTAATTCAAACAGATAAACACCTTGGGTCAATGCCGTCACTGTAGTCGCCGCAGAATCGGGATCGGTTATCGTATATGACGCAGGGCCCGATATCTTTGTCCACCGGTAGGTTGCTATCGTTCCGTCGATATCAGATCCACTCCCAACCAGGCTAACGTTATTTACAGGCAATGATATCTTCTTATCAATCCCGGCATCTGCCGTAGGCAATTTATTATTGGCCAGTCCATTTTTGATGAGGACCGCAGAACTAAATGGCGACAGGTTCAAACCTCCGTTATATGATACATTTTTCATATCAATATATGTGGCGTCTAAACCTACCGACTTAATTACTCCTGTTGCGTTGTATTCAAATCTAAGGTCATTAAGGCTGGCAATAATTTTCGGGGCGTAATGAGAGTGCGCATCAAATCCAGCAAATGCCTGCCATTGGTTTAATGTGTAATTGAATATCGTTGAATTGTTATTAATGGTGACATAGATATCAATGTTGTCGTCTATCGGCCTGGCATAATAATTACTGTCAATGAGGCCGAAACTGCCGAGATCATTTCCTACTGATTGAAATGTGGCGGCATACTGGGTTGCGGCCCTCGCTACAAAAATGTTATTTTTCATAGTAACGTTTCGTATCGGGCCTCCTGAAGCAAAGGAACCAAACAGGGTTTGGTACAAACCGTTATTATAACAGGTATTGTGATGAATATTTAAATCGTGAGCATTGTGGATATACAACCCGCTATACTGGCAACCTGCGATTGTGTTGCCGGAAATTTCCACATTTCCCGTTCCTTCGTCCATGTAGATACCATGCATCAGTGGCACAGTCTGCGTTGTTCCGATAGTGGTGGTGGTACCTCCCAACACAATGTTGTTCAAGACTTTTTCTCCTGAATACGGTGTACCCCCGATACTTACAAATGTATAGATTGCAGCGCCGTCAAATTTTGTCAGGCAAAAATTGGAAACAAGGTTATTCCGTACAATTGTATTATTACCATAAAAACCTATGCCGATGTAACCGGTGCTATCAACCACGCAATTTTCGATAATTCCATTATCTGAATTGTTTTGTATAGCAGTATAAGTTCCTCCAGAGCCAATACCCATACCGGGCATCATCCCTGTGTTTTTAATAATTACATTGCTGATCAGGCAATTTGGAGAAGCACCGCCAAGATCTATTGCATTATTATTGGTGTGGTTTATAACGCAATTAACTATTTTAGTGGAATCACTCCCTCCTCCCCTTGTGGTTATCGCGTTTACTCCGGCAAAGTCTAAGTTGCAATTAAGTATTTTAGGATGTTTTGAAAAATTGATCGAAATCGTTGCGGTGTTTGAACCGATGAAGGAAATGTCCCTGAAGGTGAGATCACTCTTATTATTCATTCTTACCAGGCTGTCAACTGTAGCAACCTGGACATTTGTGGGGGCCGGCAGACTATAAATCTGAATTTTTTTTGTTGTAGAATTATAATACCATTCGTTGGCAGTGTCAAGTGTACGCGGGTCATTCTGAATGAAAAAGCCAAAGTTAGCTAGTCCATTATATATTGAGTGAACCGTGTGTGTAAGTACGTTCCCGGCATGCGCTGTTATGGTATCACGGTCTATTATCCAGTTATTTTTCCTGATCGCAGCCACGGCTCCGGTCCAGTTTGTCACCGAACTATTGGCTGCAGTACTGGTTATTGTAGTGCTTGTGAAGCTTTGGTAAGTGAGGTAGCCGGTATTCGGATACCTGCCCATGGTTACATTGACCCCGTTAACCACAACCATGTTGCAGGACTTTAACGTAGATATGGGATCAGTACTTTCCCAAATATTATTCCCTAAATTGGTCCAGTTATTTACAGTCGTTAAGCCAGTGATGACAGGATTGGCTCCTGATCCATAGGCACCAAAAGTAATCGGGTTACCCGATACGCCACTCCTGTTCATAACAAGTTGGCCATAAAATACCTCTCCCCGGTTAAACAAAAGAGAATCACCCGCCAGGAGAAGTGTGTATGAACTTACTTTAGCGAGTGTTTTCCATGCTGTGGACGGTGTTAAGCCATCGTTATTATCATTTCCTAAATTGGAAACATAATAAGATTTTGCATTGGCCGTGACGCCAAAAAGCAAGGAAAACAACGATGCATAAAGGTATTTCTTCATATATAAATGACAGTTATGAAGGATTTTGGCTAGCTTTCGCTCAGGGAGGGGAAGGGACGAGATCCGGGGTAAAATTTACCTTTGGGGTGGATATTACACTAAGGGTAATAATATCGCGGCACAATGTTAGGAAAAAAATCGCCATTTTAACGTAGGTAGTTAAATGATTTACCCACATTATAAAAAATAATTTCTGATTAATTCGTTTATTCACAAAATTACAATTTAGTTAGGTTCGTAATTATCATCAATAAAATATTGGAGTAAGCCTCTTTTATCCCTTCATTTTTTAAGGGAATGTGATGGGAAAAACACTTTATAAATTGAGGGCCGGTAGTAAACCCTTACACTTTCAGAATTTCCAGGTTCTTATAAATTTTATCGTCACAGGCTTCACAAACCCCTCATATCCCAACGGGGTCTTTACCTCTCAACCCCCGAATTAAAAAGATCATGTGTGGGACCCCGGCAGGACATTCTTACCTATTACCAGGGAAATGTTTTCTCCTGCTGGAAATTAGATTCGGCACTACCCACAAACCCACATGTCCCGATGGGTCGTCACCTCTCAAACACCCGAATTAAAAAGATCATGTATGAGACGGCGGCGTGTAAAAAAATTGCCGCTTTTACATTTTGTAAAAAAGTTGCCGCTTTTACATTTTAAAAATTCATGGGAAATATAACAAGGGGAAATAATATTATGCGTTATCATTCCTAATGTATATAGAAAAAATCTTTTTAACCGCTGCGCTTATAATAACTACGGTCGTTTTTAGTAAATTATTATGCAATAAAATTCATTTATCCGCCAGGCAATCATTATCCGTAGATACAACCATCTATTTTCGTGATGAAAACTTTCCAAAAAGTTAATTTTTTGTTACTGGTGAAAATTTGTAGAAAACTTTTGTCACACATGTTACCGAATTCAAATGTACGGGGTTAATTTCGCGGCTTGAAACCATCTGGCCAATCAAAAATTTTAAAAACAAAGAAAATGGTACAAAAGAAATATTTTAAATCTAAGGATTATTGTAAAGTAAAGTTTATAGTAAATTTTGAAAATGCTGAGACTGTAGAAATACTTGGATTGAATAGCGACTGGCAAAACGCTGTTATAATGAGTAAGAAAAAAGACGGCACTTTTAGCTGTGACGTTACAATACCAAAAAATACACAACAGCAGTTTAAATACCTGGTGAATGAAAGTAACTGGCTTAATGATCCTGATGCCGATGGTTTACTTCCTAATGAATTTGGCGGAGATAATAGTGTGATTAACCTTTAATACAGCCAGGTCCCTAATTCCCATATAAAGCCTTAGTAAGAAGCACTCTGCTTCGTTCCTGAAATAAAATTGTTCATTTATACCTCAGGCTGTCACGATCGATATTGAGAAATTATAAGGTAGATTTTAAACGATATCTGCCTGGTGCTAATGTTTTGTCCTTATAAAAAAAATGATAGGCCTTAATGAAATGTTTTCTTACAATTTATTTCCAGGCTTCACTGTTTAAAATTATAAAATCTAAAGGGGCATTGTATAGAAACGATGTACACTCACGGAAGTGATTTAATATAATTGAGCAGGCAATAATTTCGTGTTGTTTACCTAATGTGATTTCATGTTAATGTATTTTGATGGTAGTGTAAAAATCACTTAATTGACTTCGCTCCTGTTATCAATATTGTTCATACGACTTCGGGTGAAAATGTTATAAATATTTTGTTATTTCCGGCAGCGAACCAGGAGAAGATTCTAAGGGATCCTTGTTGTGATCATTAAGCATAATGATGTTGGCTTGAGGTGGTTTTACTGCATCTTTGCATCTGATACTTTACCTCCTAATTTTTTAGAATTATGGAAACAGGTATCTACACTTTTGCAGATATTGCGACGCATCCAATTACCAAAAAGACCATTTCGCCTTACCAGCGCATGCTACACCTTATGGAAGAAATTGAGCTGGCCGACCAGGCAGGGCTTGATGTATTTGCAGTAGGTGAACACCACAGGCCTGAGTATGCGGTTTCAGCGCCAGGTGTTGTACTTGGCGCAGCCGCGGTAAAGACGAAGAATATCAAGCTGTCAAGTGCAGTTACCGTATTAAGTTCTGAAGATCCTGTAAGAGTGTTTCAGCAATTTGCTACTGTTGACCTTTTATCGGGTGGCCGCGCGGAGATAATGGCCGGACGTGGTTCATTTATAGAATCGTTTCCCCTGTTCGGATATGATCTTAATGATTATGACAAGCTGTTTTCTGAAAAGCTGGAGATGTTGATGAAGCTCAACGAAAATGAACTGCTTATATGGAAGGGAAAATTCACTCAAAGCATTGACAATTTAGGCGTGTACCCCAGGCCATATCAAAGCAGGCTGCCGATATGGGTTGGCGTTGGAGGTACTCCGGAATCTGTAATAAGAGCGGCAGAGTATGGGTTACCTATGGCCCTCGCCATCATTGGTGGAAGCCCTGCCCGCTTTGCCCCTTTCGCAAAACTCTATCGGGATGTTTATCTAAAGGCAGGTCATGATTTGAACAACTTACAACTGGGTATCAACTCACATGTGTACATAGCTGACACTTCCCAACAGGCCAGGGATGAATTCTATCCGCCTTACGCAGGCGTGATGGAAAAAATAGGAAAGGAAAGGGGATGGCCACCTGCGGGCAGGCAGCAGTTCGATGCCTCGACCAGCCTGCATGGGGCGTTGCTTGTAGGTAGTCCGCGTGAAGTAACCGAAAAGGTTTTATATGAATATGAGCTATTCGGACATTCCCGTTTCCTGGCGCAAATGAGTCTCGGAGCTATGCCTCATGATAAAATATTACATGCAATTGAATTACTTGGCAGCCAGGTGGCGCCGGAAGTAAAAAAATATACTTCAGGTAAAAAAAAACCGGCAAATAATATTCCCGGGAATTAAATAAGCTGCCTGCCAGGGATACTATTTCCAGGGTAGTTACTTCACACCAGGGATAGTTCAGATATCACTATCGGTGTCGTATAGACGCTGATTGTTCCATCTCTTATAATTGTGTACAATAAACAATCATCCGCATTTTATCATTCATTAAAAAGCTGGATATTGAAAAACTAACACAAGCCTATTGTAACAACACCAAACAGTAAACAAAAATTATCAATATAATTCCCGGCAACGTATCTGTATTGAGACGTTGTTTTTTTTGCATGGGAATTAACCGTATATCCTTCATCAGCCTTTAATTTATATACTTTACACTGTATAGGTATTGCAACGAACGTGTTATTTATAATTTAACTTCTGCAGCTACCATATCAACGCATTCCCGGTAAGGTCTTAAGATTAAAATAAAAATACCAGGGTTAAATGTATCATTAACATTTTTATCCCGTAAAAATCTTTAGCCCGCAGGTAATGCGACAAGCGACTGTAAGCGCCTTATGATCATAACTATCAGGACTTTTATTGTCATTGCTTTGGTGTGATCGCCCCCGAATCGGGAGTTGAAGTCGTTTTCGTTTTCCTTTTTTTATGAAAAGGAATTACAAACTGCGTATTTGGATTCACTGATGAATTTAAGGTACCCGATGTTGTGCCGGGAATAGCGATACCCTTATTGGGATTTATAACGGAATGTGGTTTGTCATTTTCCTGCGTTGCATCTGTCGCCGGACCATTGGGATCCACAATTGCTTTTATAGAATCTGTATTATTTATTAAATTTTTATCCGGCGATAATTTTAAGCTATCCTGGGAGAACCCCCTGGTGGTTGTTAAAAATACCCATAAGCACAAGATCAAATATTTACTTTTCATAAAGTTGCTCTTTGCACCGGTTTTTTAAAGAATCGTGTTAATTTTTCAATTAGATATTAGTAATTCAGCTTTTGGGTTACCCTGTAAACCTATTATTTTTTTACCGCCATTATTCATCTGATTATGTCACAACAAAAATGCCAATCATTGGCTTAAATGCCCTATATATCAATGGAAACGGGCACAGACAGGGGGTTAGAAAATAAAAATTAAATCCACCGGCTATAGCCGTTAAATGGCGTTCACCAAAATAAACCTAAAATTTTCTGGCACCATTTTAGGTATAGGTAGCACGGAAATAAATTATTACTCTTACACACTTTAAAAAAGGAATTATGAAATCTATGAAATTAAAAGCAATTTTTTTAGGACTAAGCCTTTGTGCGTTTTCTGCAACTTTTGCACAGGATACAACTGGCACACCTAAAACTGATACTACAAAATTACCTAAGCACGATTCAACAAGTATGGTGATACCTCATAGCAATGGTAATTTATTAAGCTTTCAAGCTAATGTTTCAAACGCGTTACTTGTAAGTAATGTAAATAAAGCTGAAGCGAAAATAGAAGCGATAAAAGATGAAAAATTCTTTAAAGCAACTTACGCTTAATAACAGCCAGGCAACTTGCTGAACAGTAAATTTTAAATTACATTTTCAAAAAATTATAAATAGATCCGCAATTTGATTGCGGATCTATTTATAATTTTTATGTAGCTCAATAAGTTATCTCCTGGCTACATTCCTGTTAAAATCTCTTTTGCTCACGAACGTGCCGGCAAATAATACGTGGTGGCAACTACCTGTTGATTCTTAAATTTGATATAGCATTTCTAATCACTTAAGAAATATTTTATATTCCGATAACCAGATCTTGAAATGTTCCTAATTGAGCAAACGCAGCAGGTAGCGGCTTACCTGGCTATATAATTTTTTTGGTGATACATCATCCCTCGTTTAAAGGAGTGGGAAATTCCTCAATAAATATTATCTTCATAAAGTTGCTGCTTCATTAAATAATTCCAAAACTTTATTATGCAAATGTTTAACAAACTTGTTTTATGTTTTATTTTTTTTACAATGAGCCTATTTCAAAGGGCCCACGCACAGGACAGTAATGGAAAAATCCGCATTATTATGATAGGTGCGCATCCTGATGATTGTGATGAAGGTGGTGGAGGCACTGCTATTCTTTTTGCAAAAATGGGCTATGCAGTAAAATTCGTTTCTGTAACAAACGGGGATGCCGGGCACCAGTCGATGAAGGGTGAGGAACTGGCCAGGCGAAGATTTGCAGAAACCCAGGAAGCCGGTAAAAGATTCGGTGTAACCTATCATGTTTTAAATAACCATGATGGAAAATTGCTGCCATCACTTGAAGTTCGATTCCAGATCATAAAAGAGATCCGCGAATGGAATGCCGATGTGGTGATTGCCCCGCGTCCAAATGATTACCATCCCGACCATCGATATACCGGTGTGCTCGTTCAGGACGCAGCTTATATGGTTGCTGTCCCGGATATTGTTCCCGAAACGCCTGCCTTGAAGAAGAACCCGGTATTTTTATATTTCCAGGACGGCTTTCAGCGTCCCAATCCGTTCAGGCCCGATGTAACTATAGATATCACCAGCGTATTTGAGCAAAAAATTCACGCGCTCGATGCACATGTATCACAGGTCTACGAATGGTTGCCCTGGATAGGGCATTATGCTGACCAGGTTCCTAAAAATAAACAGGATAATGAAAAATGGCTTGCACAGGTAGAAGATGTGAAAATTACACCTGGGGTGCAGGCGATGCTGGAGAAATGGTATGGAAAAGATAAGGCCGCCGGGGTGAAACATGCCGAAGCATTTGAGATCTGCGAGTATGGCGAGCAACCAGGTGATGAACAAATAAAAAAATTATTCCCGATGTTGGGAAATTAACAGCCGATGCACTTCAACATCTGAAGTTTAGTCAGCATACCTGATTTTAATTACAATTTTTTTATCTTTTTTATTACCACCCGTAGTTATATTGGGCCTGTGCGCATCGGAAGGAAAAAACAGGAAAAATACTTTGGGTTCAGCAAGGTAAGTTTTCCCGGCTCCTGAATAATTAACGACATCCTTTGAAGCATCATAGGGTTTACTAACGGTTAGTTTGCCCATGGGACAAACGCTAATCTTTTCTTCGCCTGAAATCACGCAGTGGAGATCTATGTAATTATGGTGGGATTCCCACATGGCGCTGTCATGATCTTTTGTAGGATTGTTGGTCACTATGGCAAAAACATTTTCCCCATCAATGGGATATTTGCCAACAGCCAGTGTTTCAAGATTTTGTTCTTTAAGATAGGCAAATGCTTTATCCCAGTAACTTTTATTCGCCTGGTATTGCCGGGCGAACTCGGTTTTATTTATTGTCGGGTGTGGCTGGAATTGAAGGCCGCCCAGCCATTCCTTTTTATTAAACCATTTCTTAGCATCTTTTGATGCCGGGCTTTTTGAAGTCGTTTGAGCAGCAGCATCAAAACTTACTGAAAATATAAGCAGTACGATAATCAACGATATAATTCTTTTCATCTTTTTATTTTTATGATTTTCTTTATGATCCATAGCAGCAGTTTTTCAAGAATAACTTTCAGGTTATTTCATTTATTAATTTTTGCGGCACGATAACTTTGGGCTCTTTCACAGCAACTATCGTTAGAATCGCAGAAAGGAACAGTGAGAGCGCCATAAAAATGTAGGAAGCGCTGAAACTGCCGGTGGTACCATTTAAATACCCTACGAGATATGATCCGGCAAATGACCCTAATGCGCCAAAGCTATTAATAAGTGCTATTGCGCCGGCAGTAACGTTGCCAGGTAATATTTCTGTAAGGATGGCAAAGAACGGGCCGTATGGAATATACATTGCGGTACCCGCGATGATCAGCAAAATAAATGATAACCAGAAATTACTGGTGCCTGTTAAATAAGAAGCATAAAATGCCAGTGACGCGATGAAAAGAAATGGCCATATGAATACTTTTCTATTCAATGTTTTGTCGGAAAAATAAGAGGCCCCTAACATACCGATTATAGCAAATACATAAGGAAGTGACGATAACCATCCCGTTTGAATCATACTCATACTGGGTGCTGCCTTTATAATAGATGGCAGCCACATTACAAATCCATATACGCCAATGCTCCAAAAGGCATACTGGAGGCATAATAAAATTACCACCTTCGACTTAAACGCAGCCGCATAATTTTTTACAGGCTTGATAGCTTGTTGTTCCTTTTGCAGCGCCAGTTCCAGCGCATCCTTTTCCGGCTGTGTCAGCCATTTTGCATCTTTAGGCTTATCATTAACCAGGCGCCACCAAAAGAATGCCCATACTATTGCCGGCAGGCCTTCCCAGATAAACATCCATCGCCATCCTACTGAATTAATTAAATATCCTGATAAGATTGACATCCAAAGAATAGTAGCGGGATTGCCTAAAATTAAAAAAGTGTTGGCTCTTGAACGTTCTGTTTTTGTAAACCACCTGCTCAATAAAATAACCATTGCGGGCATCACCGCACTTTCAACAACGCCTAGCATGAAACGGATAATGATCAAACCGGTTATATTGCTAATCAAACCAGTTGCCACTGCAAGCCCGCCCCACAATATTAATGACCAAAAGATTAGTTTTTTTACGCTTTTATTAGCTGCATAATGCGCCCCGGGGATTTGGAAAAAGAAATATCCCAGGAAAAAAAGTGACCCTAATAAAGATGAAGTGGCAGCAGTGATGTGCAAATCCCTGGCCATTTCACCGGCAGCAGCAAAACCAAAATTGGCCCGGTCGAGATAGGCAAGGCTGTACGTGATAAAAGCCACCGGAATAAGGCGGTACCAACGCGATGGCGCAACAGTAGTATTCATTGTTTAAGATTAAAAGTTCAAAGTACCAGTTGAACGATGGAGTCGAATTGAAAGGTTATAAACATTTAGGTCGTAACTTTCAACTTTTCCCTTAGCTCCATAATCTATCGTGCGACCGTTTATCATTCCACTCAGGAGTCGGCGCAAAATAAGATTTATCGGTGGGTAACAAATGCTTTTTAACTTCTTCATCTACCAGCTCTATTCCCAAGCCCGGTGCCATCAACGGAACGTTTGCAAATCCTTTTTCAAATAATTTGCGCCCATCTGTTGTTTTAACCAGGGTATCCCACCACGGACTATCAAGTGAATGGTGCTCAAGTGCCAGGAAATTTTGGGTGGCAGCAGCACAATGAACACTTGCCATGAAAGATACGGGAGTTCCGGCAAAATGCATGGCCATCGCAACACCATGCTCTTCGGCATAGTCACCAATACGTTTGGTTTCAAGTAATCCGCCGGAGGTCGCGAGATCAGGATGAATGATGTCCACTGCATGGGCATCGATCAACGGCTTAAAACCACTGAGCAAATAAATGTCTTCCCCGGTAAGTACCGGTGTATCCAATGCGTCGGATATTGTTTTATATTGATCTGTATATTCCCAGGGTACCATATCTTCGAGCCATGCCAGGCGGTAGGGTTCTACTTTTTTGCCCCAGCGTATCGCGTTGTTTAAGTCAAAATGGCCATAGTGATCCGACGCCAATGGAATGTCATAACCAACAACTGAGCGAACATCGTCGATAATTTTTGCCATTTCATCCAAACCTTTGTCGGTTATCTGGATAGCAGTAAACGGATGTTTGGTATTCGCATAGTCCATGTAACCGCCATCCCATTGGCCGAGATTTTGTCCCCAGTATTTGCTATTGACCAACGAGTCGGGATTACCTTTAATTTCGCCGATAGAGATATCCATTTTTAACCACGTCATACCCTGTACTTCAAGCCGATGTTTTATCCTGGCTTTAAACTCATCCATTGTGGGTGCCTCGGGTGTATCGGCGTACATCCTCACTTTATCGCGGTAACGGCCACCCAATAATTGCCATGCGGGAACATTGTATGCCTTACCGCAAAGATCCCAAAGAGCCATCTCAACCGCACATACCCCACCCCCTTGTCTTGCATTTCCACCAAATTGCTTAATCGATTTAAAGATCATTTCTACATTGCAGGGGTTCTGCCCCAAAATGCGGTTCTTCAACATCAACGCATAACGTTCGTCGGCGCCATCCCTTACTTCGCCCAAACCATAAATCCCCTGGTTGGTATCTATCCGTATAATGGGCGTGCGTCCCACATTTTGAATAATACAGTAGCGCATGTCAGTTATCTTCAAATCTGACGGAGCCGAAAATCGCCGCACTTTCTGCGTACTTTGCGCTATCAATTCTTCAATGGGCGAGAACATGAATGCACCGCCCAAAGCGATACCACCGAGTGCCGATTTTTTAAAGAAAGAACGGCGGGTATTTTCCTGCCCATTGCTAATTGCTGTTTTTGCCGGTTCTTTTATATCAGGATCTTTTAAACCAATCTTTTGTAAGAATTTTTGTGAGGGAGTCATAACTGAAGTTTTTGTATTGTTAAGTTTATCGTGTGAAAGGATGTTGTTTTAAGGGACCTGCCTGCACAGTAAACATTTTTGGGTAAGCCTGGCAAAATATTAGGGTTACCAGTCCCTTTCTTTTAAATAATCATCCAGTTCTTTTCTTGTCATAGGTAGATTTTTCTGAGTATCCAGCCATTTCAAAAAATCATTCTTAATATCCTCAGTCCACTGCTGGTCAATTTGCCCGGGCGTATATTTTCCTTCACGCAGGCGCTGATGGCCAAAGGCGTCTTTTAATTGAACAAACTCCGAATTTTGAACAAGATCATCCAGGAACTGGGCGGGAATAAAAACGATCCCCCCTTTCTTCGCCAATACTACATCACCAGGTAACACTGTTGCCCGGCCAATCCGAATCGGCACATTAATGCCACCTAACATCATTTGCTGTATATATGATGGATCGTATCCTTTGATCCAGCCATTAAAACCTTTTATACCTTCAAGTCCTTCAATGTCCCTAACTGAACCATAAAATACGACACCCCTGTGAGATTTTGCATAAATGGCGTTCCCAAGATTGTCACCTATCAAAGTACCATCAACTATTTTTCCGTAGCTATCCGCAACATAAACATCTCCGTCTTTCAATACATCAATCGGCCATGAATTGGTACCCCCAATACGCCCTTCGGCTTTGCCTTTATCTTCTATCACTTTATCATAATCGGGCCTTAAGGGCATATATTGAGCCGTCACCGCCCGGCCTACCATCACTGAATCCGGTAGAATAACCATCCATTCACCTTCAAACTGATTTTGATATCCTTTGTTACGCAGGTAGCCCCAGGCTTCTTCAAGTGATACATTTTTCAGACGGCTTAGAAACCGCTCCAAAGTTTTTGGCCGCCCATCAGGAAAACGTTCTCCCTTCCAACCAGGTGTTATTGCTTTAATTTGACCGCTTGTAAGCGTAACTTCCTGTGCATGCAGATAAGCAGCCAGGCAGAGCAGGCCCGCCAGGCAAAATATACTTCTATTCATATACTATGTTTGTATTAGCTATTGCAACCACCCGGGAAAACTTAAATATAAGGAAGATATATAAATGTACTGCAGGGAGATGTGATTTTATTCAAATCATTTTCACTCTCATTTGATTAATACATTCACATCATCGGTAACTACCGTCATTTATAATATCAATTTACCTAAACGGTTTTACTCAATACTCTTTAAGTACGCACATAAAGTAAATACTCAAATATTTTGCATAATTTATTGAAAATGACAACAATATGTAATTATTATGTATGTCATCCATTAATGGCAAAAAATATATGGTCCGGGATTTGCCTTGATACAGCGTTCGCTGAAACTAATAGTTTCGGGTAGTAAAAACCAAAACCGTTTTAAAGTGATCTTGTCGATAAGATCCATACCGGTAGAAAAGCAAAATGGTTTAAATTTGAGCGCCGGTTGAGATGCCGGAAATATTAATTCGTATGCTACATTCAGAAAAACAGGATATGCTATTCAGTGAAGCAATTTCCACTATCGATGCCGGGGATGAAAGCACGTTGAAATACGGGTTGACTGCGAATCCTGGTTTGGTAAATGAACGGCTTGAAAATCCGGATGCATGGCTGAGTAGCCATATAAAAGAAGCAATAAGTGACCGTTTTGCCGGCAACCCTTTATGTACAGGTAAATTACATGTTAATATTTCTCTGATAATCAATATCATAATAGATGATATTAAGCAAAAAACTTTAGATAGTGTACTGCTTCAGCCAGGTTATACCTTAGGCATCATTTCTTCTTGTCGTATGCCCGGAGCAGGTAGAGCACAGCTACATATCACAGACATTCCACTTAAACCAGGTGCAACACCCGCAGGTTCGATTGAAGCCTTAGCGCATGGAAATCCCGGAACCGCGAAGCGTCTTACCAGGCGTGGAGCAAAACCAATATCTGCCGTTGCCGTGAGTCTTGAAAGAATGAATGACCTATCGCATCTTTCAAAAGAATCAGCGACGGGTAATAGCAAGGTTGCATTGGCTGCCGCAACGTCACTAGCCCGGGGTGAAGTTATAGAGGAAGAAAAATACCGGGTTAGTTCAAAAAAAATTGCAGCAATTGCGGCCTGACTGCATGGACCAGGAAATAGGTCATTAGAAAATCCACCTTTACAAAATTGAATACAATCTTATACAATTTATTTATTACGTGTCTGTAAGCTTACACACTAATAAAACTAAGCCTACAAATGCCGGGTTCAACCGTAAGGGAAGAACGAACCAGGTCGACAAAATAAACAATGAAATAAAAAAGCATGGCAAACGTTAACTTACAAAGCACCTTGAATAAAGCAATGAAAAAGATCCTATATATAACAGTTGTTTTTGTAACATGTGCATTTCTCTTCCGCTGTCAAAAAAATATTTATGATGCCAGCGACTTTCCTGTTAATGATGCAGATGCCCAGAAATTCATTGATAGTGCCGGGGTTTCTGATAATATACAACAACTGGCAATAAATACTTTCGTAAAGCAATTAAAGGATTCTTCTCTCTGGACAAAATTCCTGGCAATATACCCTATGGTAGGTGGCACCGAAAATACCACCAAATGGAATTTAAAAGATCCGAGAAATTCAGACGCTGCCTATAGGCTCACCTTTTATGGCACCCCTTTATATGCACGCACCGGCATCCTGTTTAACACGCTTTCAGATTATGCAGATACCCATTTGGCTGATGATGAATTAGCTGGTTACGCAGATGCTGCAATAGCTTATTATTCAAGGACACAAAATACGGTCTCGGGTTATGATATGGGATGTACCGATGGGGCAATTCCCTACAATGAAATGTCAGTGTATTCAAATTCTGCCGACAAATCAGAATGGTTTGGATTTAGCGAAGATACTTTGTCTCCTGTGACTACAGGACTATTTATGCTATCGTCAACAGCTACTAATGTTACACGATATCGAAATGGTATCGTAGTGAGTTCAAGTGGCCTGCCACCAAATAACGTCTATACAAATCTCACCATCCTGATAGGCAAATCAAGAATTACGCAACATCCCGGCATGAAAGAATGCGCTCTTGCAACAATTGGAAATGGACTAACTGATGCACAGGCGCTAACGTTCTCGAACATCGTTCAAAATTTTGAAACTGCTCTTAGCAGGTAGTGTTCTCATCGCAAGTTTATAATTTTTGCAATGCCCATTCCCTTTGATTTTATTTCCGGACTGCCGGCGTAATAATAATATTCCTGTAATCAATGGGGCCATGATCACCCTGGAGAAGTATTGGCCCGGGTTCACCTTCATTGCTGTCAAGTGCACCGCCAGTAATTCCCGGGATCTCCTGGTTACAAATAATAGTTACACCGTTGGCTACAATAGTAACCATCCTTCCAATAAGAGTGATATCATATGATTGCCATTCGCCAGGTTCTTTGGCGACCATCTCACTTGGCGCAATGAACCCGTATACGGCGCCCATCAAATCTTTTAAAGGCTCAGAACCCTTACTATCTATTACCTGGACTTCATACCTGCCCCGCAGGTATATACCGCTGTTACTATTTTTCTGGTAACGAAATTCTATGTGTAATTTAAAATCAGTAAAGGTTTTATCAGTTGCAAAATTGGAGCCCTTTTTTGTACTTCGCAAAATACCATCTTCCGCCTTCCACTGGTTCTCACCCGTCGCGTACCAACCTTCAAGGCCCTTACCGTCGAACAGGTGAATTGGCTTCCCCCACACGGGTTGCGCAGTGCTGCGCAGCGATGGAGCACGCACGCCAGTCCAGTTATGTGTTTGCCCATTACTGAATACCATCGTCCCCGATAAATTATCGCCGTCAAGTATGCCCTCCACAAAGAGATCTTTGTCTTCAACTTCCCATTGTGGTGGTATAGAAAAGCTGATCTTTCCATCACTGAAGTTTACCTTTGAAATTGGCCGGGCGCTTCCTGCATCGCCTACAAACTGTCCAACCAGGGTCTTCACACCCGAATGCCGCACTTCGAGCCACGAAGGCGATTTTTTTCCGTCAATATCAACCGTGATATCCCATCGGCCTTCAATAGCGGAAGGAGCGTCTTTTCGAAACGGATAGCGTGTTTTGGCAATACCGGCTATCGCGATCAATGCAAAAAATGCCATTAAAATGCACGTTAGAAAATGCTGTATTCTCATACCTTGTAGCTTTGTCATTTGAATTCTTATTTAATATTTATGCCAAATTAGTTGTAAAAATATAAATACACCCTTTAAAGTTAACTTCCGCACGGTATCCAATTTTA
>JBDTLZ010000038.1:0-12500 GCA_039934515.1 Ginsengibacter sp. | reverse complement strand
ATCTACAATAGCTTACAGGAGAATTTAAAGATTGTTTTGAAAGGAAAATCCGTTAGAACTTGATGCACGTCGAATCCTAAAGACCTTATCTAATTTAATGAAAAGTTTGTTAGAACTACTTAGGAAGAGCCACTCTTTAAGTAGTAGTGACCGGATTGTAAAAAAGAGGAATCACGCTAATTGTATTATTCGGAGCTACGTAAACGTCAGCAATGATTATTTTAAAATCTAAATATCAACTATGAGGAGAAAAACTACTCTTTTACTCGCACTTTGGAGTTTTTTATTTACTGCCACAACAACCGCTCAAAAGACAATAGTCAACGGAGTTGTCAAATCTCAAATATTTTTTAATGAAAGTGCTTTTTCGTATGGCACTTCACTCGATGGCTTAGTCGGCAATACCGAAATTCTTAGTAGGACCGGGGATGTGTATTTGTCAACGGATTCATTCAGGACCAATAGTTTGATTGTAAAAAATATTACAGGGAACGTGGGAATTGGAACCATCACACCCAAGGCTAGGCTTGATGTAAACGGGAACATATTCACCAGTGGAAAATTAGCAATTGGTACAACAGATACTTCAAAAATAGGGGCTTACTCTTTAGCTGTTAACGGTGACGCAATTTTTAATAAAGTCAAGGTAAGATTTTATACTGGCTGGCCCGATTACGTATTCAAGAAAGAGTACGCTTTACCTACTTTGAAAGATATCGAAACTTTTATTGTATTAAATGGCCATCTCCCCGAGGTGTTATCTGCAAAAGAAGTTGAGGATAAAGGGATTGATGTAGCCGAAAATCAAAGTGTCTTGTTGAAAAAAATAGAAGAGCTGACATTGTATTTAATCGAGCAGGATAAAAAAGAAAGACAGCATCAGGATGAAATTGAAAAGATGCAGACACAAATAAATGATTTGAAGGCTCTCCTCCTAAAAAAACAATAACCCAATTTATCCGCGAAAAACCAAAACCTGCTAATGGGTTGTAAATGCCTTTGCATATTATTTTTTTGTGCTCTTGTGTCCCATTGCTGTTTCGCGCAACGTAAAAAGCAAAGAGTGCCCGAAAGATATGGCGAGAATGAAATTCCGGATATTTTAAAAAATAGTGTGCTTAGTATCGGTGATTCGCTTTATCTAATAAGAGGTGCTTGTAAAAATAGTTATACCATTTTGTATCATAAGAAACCAATATCCGCCGTAGTGGCCCCGGTATATAAAAAAGAACCTTCTTTTTTGAAGGTGCAGGGAAATGTTTTGTATAGTTTTTCGTACCGGAGTTATATCGATACGCCCTTCGCGCAAAATGATTTGCAACAACACATGGTTCAGACTACGCTGAGATTTGTTGTCAAAGATAGGTATCCTGTTCAAATGGTTATTTCTAACAGAAGCAGCAACTCTCCATATTTTAAAAATCACGCTGACGTAAATCTAAATTTTAGTCATAGCTATATATTAGATAATATAAAAACCGAGTTACAACAGAAACTGCTTGGTTCTATAAACCAGGATGCCATTAGAAAAGTTGAAGAGAACTATGCAGTGACGCTGCAGCAAGCCCAACAATTAAAGAATTGGATTAATAGCCCGAAGCGTTCACAGGAACTTATAGAAGAAAGTGAAAGGGTAAAAAGGGCTGGAGGAAATGAACTCCAGGCTCGTTCCCCTTTTAATAACATAGGGCAAAATGTACCTGCCAATCCACAGTTGCTCAGTAACCTGCCAATGGCCACTATACGGAAAGGAGCTAAGGGAACCGATAATGTGAATTGGGACTGGATAAAAGGACAAGATTGGGATGAGGTAAATTATAGAGCACAAAATAGACTTGCAAAACTTGAAGACAGTAGCGTATTGAAGAAAAGATTGGCCAAAATAAATACCATAATGCAGACAGCCCTGCCAAGCATAGGCGATAATGCTTTTTTAAAGGATAGTATCGTCTCAGAAAAAAAGTTGGATAAAATTAATGGCATAGGACAAAAAAATTTGCCGGCCTTAAAAGATAGTACGCTTACAGATAAGTATAATGCAAGAAGGCTGGAATTAAAAAAACTCGAACAGGAAATGGACAGGGATAAAGCCAGGCTGGCGCAATTAAAAAAGGCCAACCGGGATTCTGCCAGTAATATAAAAAAGGATGTAGCCGGGTTAACTAATAATAGTGACCTGTTTTCTTTCATGAAAAAAAATGGCATAGCAAAAAACGAATTAACACGGGCACAAAGATTATTACTATCCATAAACCATATTGGTATCGGGAGAACCTGGGTAGATTATTCTGAGCTCACTGTAAAAAATATATCGTTGGCAGGCGGAAATATTGAAATAAATCCTTCGCGGTTTTATTTTGCTTTTGCTGCCGGGAAAGTTAATTACAACTTTAGAGATTTTATTTTAAAAAGCAACGCAAACAACCTGCCTAACCAGTCTTTGTACATAATTCGTGGTGGTATAGGGCAAAAAAACAAAAATAATTTTATTGTAAGCTTTTACAACGGAAAAAAATCTTTATTAAGTTATACACCATCAAATAGCCCGGTATCCGTACAACCTGTGGTCGGTATTTCCGCAGAGGCCAGGGTTGCTTTTAATAAAAATAATTACGTCATTGTTGAAGGTGCGAAATCTTCTTTTAACAATAGTTCAGTTATCCCGTCATCTTCAGGTGCTTTAATTGGTAAGGCTTTTAATTTTAATATACATTCTAATGAGGCGTATAGCCTGAAATTCTTTAGTCAGAATCCAGGCACCTATACCAAACTTTCCGGATATTATAAAAAGGTTGGAGAAAATTTTCAATCCTTTAATTTATTTCCTATAAATATAAACCAGGATGCATGGATGGCTAAAGTCAATCAATACTTCTGGAAGAAGAGACTCATACTGGATGCTGCTGTTAGGAAGAATGATTATGTAAGCCCTATTGCTGCTCCGGCCTTAAATAGTACGGTAATTTTTAAATCCCTGCAGGCAACATTTCGTATGCCAAAATACCCCTTTATTTCGGTAGGGTATTATCCTTCTTCCCAGTTATCGCTGGATAGTGGGAATGCATTACGCGAAAACCAATATAACACGTTCAATGCTATTATAAGTCACAATTACCAGCTTAAACAAACCGGGTTCAACACTAACATGATGTTTACAAAGTTTTATAATACCAGTAATGACACAGGGTTTATTTATTTCAACGCAACCAGCTTAACGGTGAGCCAAAGTGAATACCTGGGAAAATTTACCCTGCAAAGCAGTGCCGCATTGACACGGCAACGGGATTTGCATTTATTGACGTATGAGCAACTGGTAGGCTACCAGTTTAAAAACATGCTATCCTTAAGTGGCAGTATCAAGTGGAACCGGGTTAATAAAACAGAAAATCTCTTTGGAGCTACGGCCGGAATGAGTATAAATATTATGAAACTAGGAACGCTGCAACTAAATTATGAGAAGGCCTTTTTGCCAGGATTTAACCGGGTGCTGGTCCCTGTTGATATTGGCCGAATGGGATTTTCACGACAATTTTAAAAGCTTACAATGAAAAAAATATCCTTTATCCTATCCATACTAATAATATCTAAATCTGTAACTAACGCCCAGGTTACTATTCAGCCCAACGTACCAACGGTGGGAATCATTCAAAAAAACCAGCTGTGGAATTTATCGGTTATAAACGGGAGTGCTACTACGTTTGATGGTTGCCAGATACATTTAATTCTCAGGGACCGCCAGACAGGGCAGGAGATTTTTACAGCTACAACCCCCCAGTTTACAGTTGCGCCGGGTGCCAAACAATTAAATGTGAATTCATTAACCCCCATTCAATATAATTATCTCGCGGGTGGCTCCGGTAATAGTTTCCAGGATTTGATCCAAGTGGGAATGTATACCGCTTGTTATTCTTTAAGTGGTTTTTTAGGTAAAGAAACGGATATAGCCGAAGAATGCATTCAATTTGATGCAGAGCCATTAAGCCCGCCAATGCTGATTACGCCGTCTGATAGTTCAGAGCTTGAAACATCACCATCACAATTTTCCTGGACCTCGCCGACGCCTTCCGCGATGTTTGACAGGTTAAACTATGATGTATTGATAACCGAGATACAGGACGGGCAAAAACCCGGGGAAGCGATAGAAAATAATATACCATTCTATTCACAGGGCAACTTATTAAATACGCTCCTGAATTATCCGGGCAGCGTTACAGAATTTGCAAAAGATAAATGGTTCGCATGGCAGGTGGTAGCAAGGGATAACAGGGAATACGCGGGCAAAAGTGAAGTGTGGGTATTCAAAATAACATCCCCCGGAATTAAAAGCCTTGTTGAGAACGCTCCGTTCATCAAAATGAAAAAAGATAGGCCTGAAAAAGGAATTGCTCCTAATGGCATTTTAAAGCTTTCCTATATAAATGAAACAACAGATAACCTGGCAGAAGTAAGCATTGTAGACCTAAGCAACCAAAGCAAACCAGCATCACATTTTACAGCTGCTTTGAAGCCCGGTGAAAATCTTATCGAATACAACCTGAACCCGAAATTTCACCCGCAGGAAGGCAAGGTTTACCAAGCCCAGATTATCAATTCACGAAAAGAAAAATGGGTGACGCAATTTGAAATTCGCAGATACCAGGACAAAAATACCGACACTAACTAATCCTTTGAAATAAGCCAATACTGAAACTATTTTATGCTGAACAGCTTATCAACAAAATACCAAAAAGAGATAGCCCTTAGTTTATTGACTATCTTTTTTACCGCTGGGTTTGCTTCTTTAAAAGCACAGGCAATGCGCAGTTACAATACCCCGTCTGAAGTGGGCTATCATTATAGCCATGAGAATAACCAGTGGGGAAAAACCAAAGGTAGTTATTGGTCTGCTCGCCACCACGATCGTAGCTCGTATGAAGGTTCGGGTGGCAATAATCAGAACGATCTTGTGCAAACGAATCCGGCCAATTCATTTGCTGCCAACAACCAATTGGGATCCATTAATGAAACGGACAAAAATGTAAATAGTCAGGTCCCGCAAAGTAAATTTTCTCAATCGCCTGATATTGGCGGGCCCGGACAACCGGAAATGAGTGCTTTCAAACCAGTGGGAGCTGACAATATGGTGTCGCCTTTCACCGGTGATTTTTCTTACAATTTACCTTTATTTGATGTTGGCGGCTATCCCATAAATATGTTTTACAACAGTGGAATTACAATGGACCAGGAAGCTAGCTGGGTAGGACTTGGCTGGAATATAAATCCCGGAACCGTTAATCGCAATATGAGGGGAATACCCGATGATTTTGATGGGTCAGATAAGATCACGCAAAGACAAAGTATTCGCCCCGACAAAACATGGGGTGTTAGCGGGGGCCTTGGAGTAAAATTCGCGGGATTCCCGATTGTATCAACCGGTATTGATATTAGTTTAGGCCTTTCATTTAATAATAAATTGGGAGTTGCGTCGGAAGCTGGTATCCATCCTTCGCTGAGTCTGTCCTCAAAACTCGGTGATGGTAAAACAAGCGGATTAACCTACGGAGCGACCGTTGGCGCCGCTTTAAATTTAAGTTCCCGTAACGGAGCGAACCTAACACCCTCTATAAATTTTGATGTAACGAAGCGCGACGGAGATGTCGGGACCACTGCTTCCGTAGGTGCTGGCTACACCTATAGTTCGCGTCTTGGATTGGAGGGTATGCATTTAAATGCAGGTTTGACTAAGTCGGACGAAAATGTCTATGAACACCATAACGGCAAAAAAGAAAGTGCGAGTGGTTCAATTGATGCTCTCAACTCCAGTTTGTCTTTTGCCTACCCCACAGTATTACCTTCTATACAGAACATTTACACCCGTAAAAGTTATAACCTGTCTTTCGGTGTTGGCTTCGAATGGTATGCTCTAAATCCTCACGCTCAGGTGGCGGGGTATTATTCAGAAAGTACCATTGCCGATGAAGATAAGATAACGTATCATCCCGCATACGGATTTTTGCATTACCAGGATGCCGAAAAGGACACCAAAGCATTATTGGATTTTAACAGGGTGAACGACGGGGTATATACTCCCAATAGCCCCTCTATTGCTTTACCCCTTTATACCTATGATATTTTTAGCATAACCGGGGAAGGGACAGGTGGATCCTTTCGAGCATATCGTGGCGATATGGGATACATGAGGGATGCTAATGTTAAAACAAAAGATGATGCTGTGAGTTTGGGCCTGGATGTGGGTTTCGGAAATACGATTCATGGAGGAGGAGAATTCAGCCAGGCCTTTTCACCAACTGAAGTGGCGGCGTGGAAGGAAAATAATGCCGCAGCCGGGATCTTGAAATTCCGGGATAACCAGGGAGGTTATCAGGCAGTTTATTTTAAAAATCCTGGTGAAAAAACGATCCCAGACGCCGATTTTCAAGATGCAATGGGAGGTGAGAACCTGGTTAGGTTCAAAATGGGAAATATCAGGTCCGGTACTCCCATGCTCTTACCGTCAATTGTTAAATATGACGGTAATCGAAATATAATTGGTGAACAACAACTTACTGACGCAGGGACAAGAAAAGTCAAAAGAGACAAACGCACACAAGTCATCACTTTTTTAACCGCCGAAGAAGCGGCAAGAATAGGTTTTGACAAAAAAATATATTCTTATGACCCCGACACCTCAAAAATCATTTTCAGCGCTAACTGTAACAAAGACGGGATAGAGTCAATAGACAGAACCGATCCCGAGAGCTTCAGAAAGGCGCACCATATTTCGGAAATTGACGTCCTGGGAACGGAAGGCCGCAATTATGTATATGGTTTGCCGGTTTACAATACCCGGCAAGTGGATGTGAGTTTTTCTATTGAAAACGGGGACACTTTAACCGGAAAGAGTAGCTATCAGTCCGGGATTGATGATGCAGTAAATATCGAAGATCATGTTGGCAATACAAAAGGCAGGGATTGGTACATAAAACAAGAGGAAACACCGGCTTACACACATGCCTTTTTATTAACGGAACTTATATCTCCAAATTATGTTGACGTAACCGGAAATGGTATTTCAGAAGATGACATGGGTGATGCCGTTAAATTCAATTACTCCAATTATAACCAGGGTATTAAGTGGCGTACACCCTCCGAAGCAAGCAGCGCAACATATAGTGAAGGATTGAAGACAGATCCAAAAGATGATAAGGCTCACTATATATATGGGGAGCGTGAAATGTGGCTCTTATATTCGATTGAGTCAAAAAACATGGTAGCCCGATTTTATGCCAAGAATGATCGCAAGGACGGTAAACAAGTTCTCGGGCAGGCAGGCGGTGTAGATGCAACCTGGGGTATGCAAAGGCTGGATAAAATATGTCTTTACTCCAAGGGAGACCTGGTAAAATATGGCAATTCAGCTAAACCGATAAAAACAGCCCGTTTTTTTCAAAGCTATAAGCTTTGTAAAGGTGTCAGCAATAGCCTGGAGGGACTTGGTAAACTTACCCTTGATAGTATCTGGATAATCTATAATGGGAATAGCAAAAAGGCAAAAAGCCGTTTTATTTTTTCTTACCCGGCGGGTAGTAATCCTGATTATGAATTTAATAGTAATGACCGGTGGGGGAATTATAAACCTGCTACAGCCAATCCGGCAAATCTTCAGAATTCTGATTACCCTTATAGTGTGCAGGATCAGGTTAATGCAGATAAATATGCTGCTGCCTGGACCATGAACAAAATTACACTGCCATCCGGCGGTGTAATTAATGTAGACTATGAGAGCGATGATTATGCTTATGTGCAAAATAAGAAAGCCGCCGATATGAATCAAATTATAGGCTTTGGAGTTACTACAAATCCTAATTTGAATAGCATCAATATTAACAGGCTGTATAATGGTGAAGTGGATAATGATTATGTGTATGTTCATTTACCCATTCCCCTTGCCGTCGGCACTAATGCTCAAAAACAAAGAGAATTAACTGCACGATATTTTGAAAACACAGATCAGTTGTATATGAAACTCTCTGTGGTGATGCCATCCGGAAGAAATATTCCAGGCCTCGCAGGCAGTGAGGTAATACCAGTATATGCGAACATTGCTTCATTTGGATTGATTGATTCTTCAGCGGGCCTTGTATCTTCTACTATTGCATGGGTAAGGGTAAAGAAAGTAGAAAATGGAATGACTCCCATGATCCAACAAGCGCTTCAATTTTTGAAACAGCAGTTACCGGGGAAAGCCTACAAGGGATATGACCTGAGTGAAACATCAGGCATGAAGGCGATCGTGCTCGCATTGGGTGGCATGATTGCTTCTTATAAAGAATTAAAGGTGGGAGACGATGGGGTTCTCCGCTCCGCCGGAAAATGTAGAGAAGTAGAAATCTCGAGATCTTTTGCCAGACTTACAAATCCTTATCTAAAAAAATTGGGCGGCGGGATACGCGTAAAGAAAATTACCATTAATGATAACTGGAATAAAATGAGTGGCGAGTATGAAGCTACGTATGGCCAGGAATACCGATATACTACCTCAGAATTGATTAATAACAAACTGTGTACTATCAGTAGTGGTGTAGCAGCATGGGAGCCATCGATAGGCGGTGATGAAAATCCTCACAAAGAAATCATGCGTTTTCAAAATCACAACGTTGGTGGCCCGTATGATTTTGGCGCTATTGATCTGCCATTGGGTGAGGCATTTTATCCCACACCAATGGTTGGCTATAGCAGGGTCGAGGTCTTATCAATTCACAGGGATACCGTTAAAAATTTACCCACCCGGCAGGTAAGTGAGTTTTATACTACAAAGGATTTTCCTTTTAAATCATCGTGCACATCCCTTGCCGATCCCGAAGCCAATGTGAAATATGAACCAAGCCCAATTCTCCAACTATTGCATTTGAATATGCAAAAAGCTATTACCCAGTCCCAGGGATTTTTAGTTGATATGAATGATATGAATGGTAAGGAAAAGATCCAGGAGACTTATTCTGCAATAGATTCCATAACTCCTGTATCTTATACGCAGTACTACTATAATATAGAAAAAGCCACAGACAAAACTTATAAATTCAATCATATTTTCCCAACAATATCTTCAGGAGAAGGAAAGGTAAGCAATAGTGTTATGGGCAGGGATATTGAACTAATGGCAGATTTCAGAGAGCACACCAGCCAGACCATTACCACCAACATTCATGTAAATTTTGATTTTTTTGTCTTAGGTATTTTCCCCGTACCGATTCATAATTTGTTGCAGCCAACGATTTATGAAGGCACCACTTACCGCTCGGCATCCTTACTCAAAATTGTAAACCACTATGGGATGCTTGATAGTGTAGTAAGTGTTGATAAGGGAAGTATGACGAGCACAAAAAACCTGGTATACGATGCCGAAACAGGCAATCCGTTACTTACCCGTACTAACAACGAGCATAATAAGCCGGTGTATAATTTCAGCTATCCGGCTCATTGGGCTTATAGTGGTATCGGTGCAGCCTATAAGAATATAGATGCCACTTTTGACAATTTAAATTTTAGCCATGGAAAGCTAATGAATATGCCTGCGGAGTTGGGCGACCTGTTGGAAAGCGGGGATGAGCTATACACTCTGGCAGAAAATAATTTTCCGGTTGAAGCAGTTATGCCATGTGATGGAAGCGCGGGCAGTGATCCATGGACCACGCTATCGCAAAACACAGAAAAGAAAATTTGGGCGGTAAATACCAGCAAAGCTAGCGCCGCCAATCATCAATGGATCTTTATCGATAAAGACGGAAATCCTTATAACGCGGTTCGTGCAATGATCCGGATCGTCCGTAGCGGGCATCGCAATATGCTGGATCAAAATGTCGGATCGGTTACCAGTATGTTCAACCCTGTTGATAATACAGGCCAACTGGTGTTCAACGATGCTACCCATATTATTCAGACTGGTGCAGCTACATTTAAAGATAACTGGAAAGTGGATAACGCCTTTTATGTAGTGGACTCCGTTGTAAAAGTTGATGTGCCGGAGCAGGTCCATAAGATTTCACTTTCGCCCGTTTCAACTTTGAATGTCTTGCTTTATCATTGTTACCAGGCTGGTGACCGGGGTAATTATGCAAGCACCATTTCCAATCAGAATTATTTTATTGCCGAAGAATATAGTTATGACCACAAGGCAAGGCGGTCCAAGCACTATTTGACAAGCCTTGCGAAATATGATTTATCTGCGCTGCCTGGTGATGCTACAGTAGTAACGGCAAAGCTTTCCCTCTTTTCCCATTATAATGACGACTTGGGTGCCGATCAAATTCTTACTCATGATTTTCCGCCACTGGAATGCGCAAGTAATGTAATTACTGACATGGATGGAGGAGGCCCCAATCATAGAAATTCAACGCCCCATAAGAACGGTGCATTTGAAGGTGGAAATGATAATTCTTTCAAATTCACGCGGGTAACCAAAGACTGGACGACGGTTACCAATAATAATTCAGGCTGGCGGGATTATTTAACCCGCTCTTCATATAACGGACCGGAAGGGCCCGTTGCTCACGAAGCGACTCCCGGATCGACGTCCAACGTATCCTACAAGTTAACTGACAATCGTAAATATTGCTCGGATGAAAGAATTGATCTTTCGGGGATTGTAGGAAAGATGGCTTTAAACCGGAGCTTACCTGCAATTATTAAAATGGAATTGGTCCGCAATAATAATTATGATTTAGACGATTTTGCACACACACCAGAGACACGGGTATGTTTCCAACCTCCAACTTTAGATATTTATTATTATTCATGCAGTGACAATCTCCCTCCTGATGAACCAACCCCCTGTGGACTGATATTTCCGCAATATTATTGTACGACCTATCAGCATCGCCTGTTTTGCTTTTCAAAGTTCACTCAAAAGAAATCTATAAATCCATATGTGGAAGGCCTCCTGGGTAACTGGCGGGTGGATACTTCTTACGTTTATTACGGTGAGAGGAACGAGGTCGATCCAAATAGTGACGTGGATACCCGTATCGCGGGGGTTATTACCAATTATAAGAATTTCTGGAATTTTAGTAATACTGCTATCGGTTATCTTGCCCGTAATTTTTCAGCAAATGATGTATGGGTTTGGAACAGTACCATCACGCAATATAACCGCAAGGGTTATGAAATAGAAAATAAGGACCCTCTTGGTAGGTTTAATTCCGGATTATACGGATACAGCCAACAACTTCCAATTGCTATAGCAAACAATGCAAGGGTTCGTGAAGTATTGTTTGATGGGTTTGAAGATTACGATTATAACACAGCCCAAAACTGTATAACCTGTAAACCACATCGTTCTTTCAACTATGACAAAAATGTTATAACGAATTTAGACAGTACCCAGCATCATACTGGCCTCAGAAGTTTAAAAATTGATGCGGGCCAAAATATTAGCATTAATGCGCCTGTCACGGACTCACTAACCGCAGTCAGGGAATTCTCTCTTAGGGTAAGAACAGACTCTTCACAGTATGCCGATACTGTGGTAAATGGGCATGGAACTGGCCTTCAGGGTCAATATGACCAGCCGGCATATACTGAATTTTTCAAGAGCTACTCTCACCATTCATTCACGCAGTTGGATCCACAAATCAATCTAAACTGGCAACAGAGAAGTCCCGGGAACGGCATGGCTGCTGATCATTTCACAGTTTCCTGGTCTGGGAAAATTCAGCCCAGGTATACTGGCGTCTATACTTTTAAAACATGGTCGGATGATGGTATCAGTGTAACTATTAACGGCACGACTATAATTACTAATTCACAACCTGCAACGTATGGCGTGGGGGCAATCACATTACAAGCTGGAAACCTGTATACAATTTCAGTGAACTTTAATGAAAAGAAAAGGCAAGCCTATGCCAGCTTATTTTGGCAAAGTTCAAAGCAGCCCTTGGAAATAGTGCCTGCTTCCCAACTATATCCACCAGGCCATGATGCAGATGCCAATGGTTCAGTTGTTATCAATCAATCCGAATGGTGCACCCGCCTTGATTCCGTGAATGTTCGTGGCAACGGGCTAACTGATACATTTTCCCTACTGCAAAACAAAAAAATGTTGCTGAGCGCCTGGGTGAAAGAGGGTGGCAATGACTGTAAATGTAACAGCTATATAAAAAACAACATCGTGGTCTCTTATTCTAGTGGCCAGTCGGAGCCTGCTATGTATCCGAGCGGTAGTATCATAGAAGGTTGGCAACGATATGAATCCGTCTTTACTGTGCCGGGAAATGTATCCTCGATAAAAATAACATTGAACAACACTACAGACAATGCGCCGGTATACTTCGATGATATCAGGGTTCATCCTTTTAATGCGAATATAAAAACGCTGGTATACCATTCCTCAAGCCTTCGCCTGATGAGTGAACTCGATGAAAATAACTACGCAGATTTTTATGATTATGACGACGATGGCACACTCACCAGGGTAAAAAAAGAAACACAGCAGGGAATAAAAACGATAACAGAGACAAGAAGCG
>JBDTLZ010000037.1:0-1861 GCA_039934515.1 Ginsengibacter sp. | reverse complement strand
CTAGTTGGCTCACAACCTGATTAGCGAATTCCCCAATAAAAAATGTTTCCCGCAAAAAATTTTTCGCCTCAACAAGTTGCTGCAATTACTTGCTTACCCATCGGTTTAGTTGCGGGGCTGGCTGTATTTTTTTATAATTCAGGGGTTTTGCAGGCAGTGGCATTTTTTACCGCATTTAGCCTGGTAGCGTATGTTTTTATTTATTTTATGATCCAGCGGTTTGTGTACCGGAAAATAAAACTTATTTACAAGCTCATCTATCATACTAAAGCCAGTAAAAGGGAAGAATTTTATTATAAAAATATTTTGCCACAGAAATCGATTGAAGAAGTAAACGAAGACGTAGAGCAATGGGCCGTTCAGCGAAAGGAAGAAATTGACATCCTGAGAAAAAATGAAGATTTCCGGAAAGAATTTTTACTTAACCTCTCGCATGAATTGAAAACGCCCATTTTCGCCATACAGGGATACATCGATACCTTGTTGAACGGGGCCCTTGATAAACCGGAAGTAAACATGAAGTTTTTGGGTAATGCTTCTAAAAATATTGACCGTCTTGTAAACCTTGTTGATGACCTTGATGAAATTACCAAGTTGGAAAGCGGGGAACAATTGCTGTATAAACAAAATTTTACCGTCCAGGATATTATTAAAGAAGTGTTTGAATCTCTTTCGATAAAAGCCGATGAAAAGAAAATAAAATGCTTCATTAAAAAAGGCTGTGAACTTCCACTAACGGTTTTTGCGGATAAAGAAAAAATCAGGCAAGTACTCATCAACCTTATTGATAATGCAATTAAATATGGTAAACAGAACGGTACTATAGAAGGAAGCGCTTATAAAATAGATGGAAAAAGGGTACTTGTAGAAATAAGCGATGACGGTCATGGTATTGCAGATGAGCATTTGCCAAGAATATTCGAAAGGTTTTATCGCACCGATCTTGCACGAACACGCAAAGTGGGTGGAAGCGGCCTTGGCTTATCCATTGCTAAACACATCGTGGAAGCGCACGGTGAAACAATTCATGCAAGGAGTAAAACAGATGTGGGCACCACTTTTGGCTTCACGCTACCCTCTGCAAGAAATACTTAAAGGGTTCTTCATGCAGTATTCCTCCTGACTCTTTTATATTGTAACAAACGATTGAACAGCCGTTCAAAAAATATCCAGCATATAACGGCCGAAAACACGCCGATCACTGCACCCGCTAATACATCATCTATAAAATGCTGGGCAAGATAAATGCGGCTGTACCCAACCAATATCGCCATTATTAAAAATAATACCGAATACCTTTTATTTATTATCCCGAAACTCAACACAGCCGCCATCGCAAACGCTGAGGCACTATGACCCGATGGAAATGCATGTAAATTGTGCAGGGTTACATCTTCGATAAAATATTGGTAGGTGGTGTCTTTTAGATAAACCGCAGGCCTGGCCTCAACGATATAATATTTTAAGACCTGGGCGATAATTCCCGAAACGGCATAGCTGCTAATAACCATCAGGCTTAAAAAACGCCTTCCAAAAGCAAAGAGGAATATGGCAACCGCAACGCAAAAAATACCATCTCCCAGGTAAGTGAACCATATGAAAATAATTGTGAAAAAATTACTGTGGTAGGTATTTAACAAGTAAAACGCGTTGGCTTTTGATAAAGTCATTAAAACTATTACTGAGGCAACAAGGAACACAACAAATCCAAAAAAAAACGATCGGTTGGCTTTATATATTGAGAACAATGACATGCAATAATAAATTCAGTGTATTCAAAAATAATCAAATGTAGATGGAATAGTTACAATGGGTGCATTCCAATTTGTCGCTCTTGCCCCTAACCCCTAAAGGGGAACAA
>JBDTLZ010000036.1:0-13829 GCA_039934515.1 Ginsengibacter sp. | reverse complement strand
GACTATACAGCTAAGGAATGGGTTGGTTTGTTTTGCTCCTGCTTTTTCCCGACAATTAATGCAAAAATAAACATGTAGAAACCTTACGGCGGGTATGTTTGGACCAGGGTTCGACTCCCTGCAGCTCCACTTATTGTATTGATAATTAGTGACTTGTGAGTGTTACACCCATTTTTACACCCAATTAAGCTTTTGTGTGCCTATTGGGATAATTACAAATTTCTTAGTCGTTATGACAAAAAAGCTTTGACTTATCAAGGCTTTTATAATATTTCGGAAAATATTATATAAGGATTTCAGATTTCATTAGTATTAGAAAAATCTGCTGTTAGTTTAGCTCTTAATTAAAACTAAATTAAGCCTAAAAACCGTATGGCATGCAAGAGGTCGTCGGTTCGACCCCGATACTCTCCACTTGATTTTCAATTAGTTATGACTAATATGAAAAGCAATTCTCTTTCAGGGTAAACATAGGGTAAACATTTTTGTTCCGTTTGATTCGCATTTATTCGGTTCGATATACAATTTTCTCCTAAGGAAAAAGTTGGGAAAACAAGCAAGGAGTAAAAGATTCTGTTGAGGTAATTACTGAAGTGAGAATTAAAGTTGGGAAAAAAATTAGGCTACCTGATTATAGAAGGCAACAATATTAAGCCAATTATTGACCTTCATAACACATTGCAGAAAACACGAAGGCACAACAAACTTTTTGAAAGCAGTCTTCCATCTCATGATTTGGTATTCAGGTAACAGCTGACAATTTGTAAATTCATTAAGTGAGAGAAGAAAACTAATATGACCGTTTTTTAAAAAATTTACTATACGATTTTAAACCGTTCGTAAAAAGCTTTTTCTAATGCTTCTCTATAATCAGGATGTGCTATTCTGATTAATTCTCTTGCCCGTTGTTTAGGATTTTTACCGAAAAGATTTACTATTCCATATTCTGTTACCACCCAATGAACATGGCAAAAGAATAGAAAATGATATTTTTTTTATTATCCGAAGTAAAACAAAGAGCAATAGAGATGTGATTGTGTTAGCTAAAAATATTATTAATGACCTTACTTCCTTCTTATACTTCTTGAATAAAAATAGCTTTATCATAAAATTGCTGAAGGTCCTAATCAAACCTGAAAAGATATATCCTATGTCCGGACGATGGATGATAAGAAGGCAAATATTTTAACTTTATTCAAAGTCGTGCAATCAATTAATAAACTTATGATTGGTTAGAATACTTTAAATGTGTTGTAGTTCCTGATTTCTTCGGATACTTGTACAGGATTGATATATTCATTCTCGACAACTTATTACTACTGGTATTTTACTATAATAAAAACTTCAATTTGTGAGGAAAAAGTTTCATAAGATGCTCTTTAATGCTGATTTTGTAATTTTTTATAGAACCACTTTTTGGCTATTTCAGCAGAAATAATATAAACAGCAACGATGAGTAATAGCCAGCCATAAAAAAATAGAGGCAATTGGACAAAGCCAAATAAATTTCCAAAAGGCAGTAAAGGTAAAAGTAAAACCAGTAATATAACGGATCCTGTAGCAATGCTTAAATATTTACCAGGCAAACTTTTAAAGAATGGTAAACGGGTTCGTATGACTGCCATGATCAAAGTTTGAGAAATGACTGATTCAATAAACCAGCCTGTTTGAAAGACTTTTGCATTTTCCTTCATTAAGAATAACAGTACCACAAAAGTTACGTAATCAAACACAGAGCTTAGCAATCCAAAAACAATCATGAATCTTTGTATAAATTTAATATCCCAGCTTTGGGGCTTTTCAACCGCAACTGCGTCTACCCGCTCAGTGGCGATTGTCATTTCCGGGAGATCGGTTAATAAGTTATTAAGCAATATTTGTTTAGGTAGCATCGGAAGAAATGGCAAAAATAAAGAAACACCCGCCATGCTAAACATGGTTCCAAAATTGGCACTTGTGGCCATAAAAATATATTTCATGGTATTGGCAAAAGTGTTTCTACCAGCCACAATACCCGTTACAAGTACATTTAGATCCTGGGTTAATAAAACTATATCTGCCGCTTCCTTGGCCACATCCACTGCTGAATCCACAGAAATGCCTACATCTGATGAATGAAGCGCCGGAGCATCGTTAATACCGTCACCCATAAAGCCAACTACATTCCCCGATTTTTGTAAAAGCAAAATGATCCGCTCTTTTTGATTAGGTTCTACCTCCGCAAAAATATTTGTATGAATGGCCTTTTGAAACAATGCCCTTTCGCTCATATTGCGTATTTGTAAACCAGTAAGTATAACAGGGTTTCCATTCCAATTTGATCAGCGAGGCTGGCTGCCGCCAACTCATTATCACCCGTAATCAATTTCAATTCTACCCCTAAATTCCGAAGGTTGGCAATGGTTTTCCCGACATCTTTTTTAGGCGGATCAAACAAACTGATAAACCCGAGAAGGGTCATATTATTTTCTTCCTCCCTGGTAAAATTTTTATCTGTGCTTGTTTTCTTATATGCTACTCCTAAAATACGGTATCCTGCCGAACTAAGTTTTGCATATTGATTATGAATTGAGTCCAATTTCTCTCTAATATCCACTACCACACCATTTGAAGTTTCAGCCAGGCAGCAGACATCGAGTATGGAATTCAATGCTCCCTTAGTGATAGCATAATTTTCTTTGTCATTTAACTTGTATGGTTAAGCGTTTCCTGATAAAGTCATAGGGTATCTCGGCCTGAACAGAAAAGCCCTCTGATTTACCCTTGTAATTTAAGCGGATAGCTTCATCTATCGGATTTTTAAATCCCTGCTGCATGGAAGCATTAAGCCAGGCAAACTGCAAAGTTTTTTCTGAATGGCTTCCTTCAATATTCAATGCGTCTTTCAATGTAACTTTTCCTTCAGTAATGGTACCGGTTTTATCGGAACAAAGAATGTTCATGCTACCGAAATTTTCAATGGAGGAAAGGCGTTTAATAATTACCTGTTGTTTAGCCATTGCTTTAGCGCCAACAGAAAGATTTACACTAATAATAGCGGGAAGTAATTGAGGGGTAAGGCCAACTGCCAGCGCCAGTGAAAATAAAAAAGAATCGAGGGCTGGTTTGTGCAATAATATATTAACGGCAAATATGATAATTACCAGTACTAAAGTAATTTCCATAAGCATATATCCAAAGTGACGAATTCCTTTTTCAAAATCTGTTTCAGGATTTTTGGTTCGTAGTTTATCGGAAATTTTACCAAACTCAGTTAGCTTGCCTGTTTTAATAACCAGTGCACTGGCAGTTCCACTAATTACATGCGACCCCATAAACAAAGAGTTACTTCTTTTAGCTAAAGTTGAATCTAAGGGTACAATTCCTGTAATCTTTTCTACAGGATATGTTTCGCCGGTAAAAGCAGCTTCATCAATGAACAATTCTTTTGAAACCAATAATAAGCTGTCGCCCGGTATCATATCTCCGGCTGACAAACTGATAATATCACTGGGAACAACACGTTCAACAGGTATTTCAACTTCAATGCCATCTCTTTGACTCTGCATTTTATCTGCACCATTTTTAATAAAGCTCTAACGGCATTGGCAGCTCCTTTTTCCTGCCAGAATCCTAAAAAACTGCTAATCAAAATAATGATGATTATAATAACCGCATTGGTAAAATCCCCTAAACCCATGGATAGCAAAGCAGCGGCAATAAGCAATATTGTAATTGGGCTTTTAAATTGTCGTAAAAAAAGTAAAACAGGTGAGGAACTGGAAGTACTTTTGAAAGTGTTGTATCCATATTGTTTTAAACGCTTAACCGCCTCTGCATTTGACAACCCCTTCTCAGAGCAGGACAGATTTTTTAAAGCATCTTCTATTTTAAGATTCCAAAAATTCTCTAACGAATTGGGAAGGGGTGCAATTTGCATTTTTCTTCAATTTACAGTGACTTGATTGCTGTTAAATCAATGATTTATAGGTTTCACTTTATTTGCAGGAATAACCTATGTTCCCAAAACACTTTATGACTGTGATGCAAAAAATACACCCAGTGGTAACTGTAACGAAAGCCGCTGTAGCCTTACCGGTCAGAAACCATTTTTTTGAAATAATTTGTAAATGAAAACTATATAATCAAAAATGATAGTTGGTTTGCTTCAGCGTCTGTGCATGGTGCTTTGCGTCATCATTTAAGAACTCTCCTGCAATTGCGTTATGGCCAACAGCAAGAATGATACTATGCGCTGCTTTTTCATGGTTGCCAGCCTCGTAATGTTTTGCCGCTTCCAGGTGGTATTTTGCAGCCTCCATATGATGAGCTGCTGCCTTTTTATGATTTTCAATTGTTTTTTTATACCCTTCTTTTTTTTCCGGAGGCAGGTTATTGCTTTCCCTAACTTTTATAGGCTTTTTTACTTTTTCGTTTTTCATAATTTTTATAAACTTTAGTTTGTATTTATTTTTAAAACCCTTTATAATCGTAGAATTAGATTTTATTTTACAGGTTTAAAATTATTGTGGGTTCGTAAACATTTTAAGGGACATTTGCTTATCGTGACCATACATATCGTCGGTAAAATGCAGCACTCCCTTATTGTCAACCCAGGAAGTATAGTAAGTAATAATAACGGGTACCGTTGGCTTAAGTTCCACAAATTGTTCCTTCCCGCTATTCATAGCACTGACAATATTTTCGGGAGTCCATATTTTTGAATTTTGTAAAAGATAGTCAGCCATTTTTACCGGGTCACTAAGGCGTATGCAGCCATGGCTTAAGCCTCTTGTGCTTCTATTAAAAAATTCTTTCTGCGGGGTGTCGTGCATATAAATATTAAAGCTGTTCGGGAACAGGAACTTTACTTTGCCCAAAGCATTTTTTGCCCCCGGCCGTTGACGCACCGCGGGAAGGCCACCTTCCCTGCCGGTAATTTCCATATCTCTTTTTTTCAGGTAATTCTTATCACGCCTAAGGCCTGGCACTACCTCTTTTTTTACTATGCTCGGAGGTATGTTCCAGTAAGGGCTGAAAACCACCTGGCTTACATTACCTGAAAACATCGTAGTATTATGACCTTCAGCGCCAACTACTACGTCCATTTGAAACAAGATAGTTTTTCCGCTGTCTACATACAACTCAAATTCAGGTATATTCACAATAATCAACTTCCCCTCCGGCCGGATAGGCATCCATCTCATTCTCTGCATATTTATAAGTAGCTGCTGCATCCTGGCTAATACTGGTATATTCATATCTTTTATCAGGCTTGTTGTTACTTCGCCCGTGGGCTTATATCCATGACTGAACTGATATGTTTTCACCGCAATTTCCAGTTCCGGACCAAATAATTCGCTGGTATCGTTACTGGTAAGCTCGCCCGTAATTTGAAGCCTTTTTTTAAAGGTCTTAATTGAAGGACCCCTGGCACTGCTATCATAATTTTTTGGATCGGTAACAGTACCTGGCCACCCTCCGCTCTTTTCTATCGAGCGGTATTTTTGAAGTGTTTCTCTTAACAACCTGTATGATTCATTTGTGGCGGCATAATTTTTATACCTGTTATTTGCCAGTACCGAATCTGCCAGGTCTGAAATAGTTTTTCTTTTGGCCGGTATAAAGGTTCCAAGGTCTGCCGGACTAATATCCGTGTTCCTATAATTGGCGAGTGCATATTGGATAAACCTTCGGGTAATTTGTAATTCAGTTTTTATAGTGGAAGGGTCTTTCGCGTCAATAGTGCTGTCCTCTTCTATTCTTAACCTGTCAAGATGATTTTCTAAAGACTTATTGAAGAGGTCGGTATTATTTTCCGTTGAATACAGGCTGTGGAAACTAAAGGCCTGCTCTATTAATCCTGTGCTTGCAAACCACGCGTATTCAAAATTGCGGGTATTATAAAAGCCCCGGATAGCTGTGGACAAGGTATCATCCAGCTTTTCTTCTGCTATGAATTTTTCTACATCTGCACTATCTAAAAATATATCATTATAAGAATTGTTTTTATTAATACTAAAATCTCTTGCAATTGTCTTTTCTATGGATTTTGCTGTTTCTTTTGTTGCAGGTCTCTTAGTTTGATTTCTGCAACCTGTTACAAATGTGTTAATGATTATAAAAACAACGATAATTTTTTTGAACATAAAAATCCTATTTCATTTAATGGTTTGTATATTGATAGCAACCATGATATATTGTTGATTTTATGGAACCGCTAAACATGAATCAAAAGGCCCTTTGAGTTGCATGTGCAAAATCTGCAGGCTTGGTTCAGCCTGTAACATCACTAATACGGCGGCGCCGTGTATCTCACCATTGCGAAGAGCGGCTAAGGCTTTATTCGCATCCTGCAAATGAAATAACGTAGTCTCCGTTTTTACAGCCACTTTTGATGCAAGTTCAAGAAATTCCAAACCGTCCTTACGGGTAAGGTTGGCTACTGAACGAATGATCCTTTCTTCCCACAGCAGCTCATAGGGAAAAGAAGGTATATTGCTCATATGAATTCCTCCGCAAATAACGCTGCCACCTTTATCTATATCCCTGAGAGCTTTAGGAACAAGATTTCCTACGGGTGCAAAAATAATAGCGGCATCCAGTTGAACAGGCGAAGCAACTGAGGAATCTCCGGCCCACGCAGCACCGAGCCTGGTGGCAAATTCCTGTGACTTCAAATCACCATCCCTGGTGAAAGCATATATTTTTTTACCTTGTTGAATCGCTACCTGTATAAGGATATGGGCTGCAGCACCAAATCCATAAATGCCTATGCTCTCCGTATGTAACCCTATCATATTATAAGAACGATAGCCGATAAGGCCTGCGCAGAGTAGAGGTGCGCCTGAGGGATTACCATACATACCATGTAGTGGGAAACAATATTGCTGGTAGGCCACCGTATATTCAGCGTACCCGCCATCAAGGGTGTAGCCCGTAAAGAGCGCATTCTCGCATAAATTTTCCTGGTCTTTCAGGCAATACCGGCAACGTCCGCAAGTATAGCCGAGCCAGGGAATACCGACCAGGTCGCCCGTCTTTAATTTTGTTACCTGGCTTCCTGCCTGCTTAATAATCCCTACAATTTCATGGCCCGGAATAAGTGGGAGTTTTGGATGGGATAGCTCACTATCCATAATATGAAGGTCGGTACGACAAACTCCACATGCAATAACCTTAACCAATACCTGCTGTTCAGAAGGTACCGGTAATGGAACAGTTTTACTGACCAGCGGATGGCCAGGAATTTCCATTACCATAGCATTCATGGTACGAGGCGGCGAGAGTTGATGATCACTCCCCGTGCCCATGTAATTCACGGATTTTGTAACGCTCATAGATTAATAAACCGCTGTTGATAATACTTTATCCGCTAATTGCGATTGATTGCCATTAGCCATGGATGGATATTTGTGATTGAAAGAAATGTTTGTTTGAAACACCTTATGAATTTTATCCCGGGCGATTTCCTTTTGCTTTAGCCATTCTTTTTCGATATCAGGCAGTAAAGTGTCCTCGTTCTCATTAATGGCTTTATCCATATGTTCTGCATGCAAAAGGTGGAGGCAAACACAGATGTCCTCAAAATCGCCCAGCAGTTGAGTGACCGAAATAATTTCTTCTTCAGTGGAGAACATCCCGTGAGGCATTATTAAGTTAACTTCCTCGTTTATATAAGACCATGTGTATACAAAGTCGGTTAATATTTTTCTGATAGAATGCAGCGATTCATCCGAAAGGAACAATGGCTTTAGTAATTCCTTAAGAAACTTCACTTTCGACGCGGTAAATTCCCGGATTACTGTTTTTTTAAGCTTTTCATGCACAGTACGCAAAACTTTCTCTTCCCCTTTATCAAACGGAGTTTTCTTCTCCGCCAAATCTGTTACCAGTTTTATATCATTGGCAATCATGGTAGTTAGTAAATTCAAATATATTTCCGGGTTAACGCTATGATTCTCTTCCAATACTTTTAGAACATGTTGCTTTTGTATCTGAAGACTGCGGATAACACCTAAGGTATGATAAAATTCATTCAATTTTTTTGGAAGTTTAAACTCGAATTCCTCATCTGGAACTGTACTAACCAATCGCATGAACGCCCTTAATTTTTTTACCTCAACACGAAAGAGATGAATGTCTTCTTCATTAAAATGCAATATCACCTGCTCAAAAAGCAGTTTGATACCTGCATACCTTTTCTTAATAATATTTTTTATTTGAATATGCTTCATAAAATATGTATGGTATTAATTATGTATAAGTTTTTGGGGAAGCGGAACCTGGCAAACAAGTTTTGCTTCTATTCCATTACACTGCCGCATAAAGTAATTTGTGTCATTTTATAGCTCGAATCATCTGAGGCCAGGTAAATAAATCCTTAACCACTTTTCTTTTCAGGGTTTTAAATTATACAATATTATTTTGCTCTTATCAATTCAATTTTATTGTAAATGGGATCGTATAAACCAGGCCATTTTTTCGTGGTTCTCCATTAACTCTGTAATGAAATTATTTGTTCCAGGATCTTTATCTTTCGTTCCAAAACAATGAACATTTTCCCTGCAATGGATAATTATGGTTTCATGGTCTGACAATAATTCTTTTAAATATGTTTGACAATCATCCTCGTTGGTTTTTACTTCCCTGAAATGAGTTAAGGCTAAAAATGATTTTAATGTAGCATATGCATAGCGCGTCAACGATCGAATACGATCTGCTACATTATCAATAACACCATCTATTTCTTCAAACTGATTTTCAAAAAATTTATGCTTTTCATAAAAGTCCGTGCCTTCCACATTCCAATGTGAATTTCTTGTATTGTTGTAGAGCAGGTATTCATCAGCTAAAAGCTGAGATAGTTCTATTGTATTTGTCTGCGGATTATTTTCACTTATTTCCATTTGTGTCTGCATTTTTTTATTTGAATGTTAAATTAACTATGCAGTTTTAATTGGCTTAGTCTTCTATCCCTCATCAATAACCTTTATTAAAATACAGCAATTGCAAAAACATAAAAAACGGGAAGATAGCTCTTCCCGCTTTTTTTAATTAATCCATTAACGCATAATCATATTCAACAATTAGTTCATTGTTTACCGACCAAACACCAGGTGCATTCCAGGCGATTTTTTCAGCTTCATTCTTTTGGTACCACGACGTAACTGTTCCGCTAAGTGTTACTGTAGTCCCGGATACTTCCACATCAATATCATCATCGTTTATTGACCAATTACGCCTGAGTGCGCTTTCAATATCCATTTTTTCAATTGCCTCGTGGGTTTCTGATTTAATTTTAATATTATTGGAAACACCCAATACCCCCAAAAGGTTTTTTACTGCACCCTTTGCAGCATCTTTTTGATAATTCCATTGTAATTCACCTTCAAGGGTAACCCATCCATCTTCAACTTTTACTTTTACTTTGTCGTTTGGAATTTGCCAATTCCATTTAAAAGCATTTAATACTTCGCCGGCAATCTCATTGTCATCTTTTTTAGCCCAACTGTTGCTGAACTTCACTTCAATTTTTTCTACAACGGCTTTTACACCCGCTACGTTTTTAGCGGCATCCTCTGCTTCTGCTTTTTTTGTATAGCTGTCAACAACTCCTGTAAGAGTAACTACGCCGTCTTTAACAGTCACACCAATTTCTGCCGCGTTCAATAACGGTTCCCACTTGATAGCATCCTGAACATCTTTTTGCAATTCTGAATTATTCTTCATTTTATTTTATTTAGCATCATAAATGAATTTTAAGATGATATAAATAGATGCCAAGAAGGGTGCTACGATTTTTAATGCTAATAAAAATTGAATGAGCAACTTGTTGCTCATTGCGGGATGTTTGATTGCTCAATAAGGGATGTCTTAATAGAGTCTTCACAATCTTATCATAGTCTACAAAGGGGTTGTATCATTTACTCAATTGAATATGTATGATTAAAATTGACCATGCAAATTTTAACATTAACAATAAGTAAACTGGCACATCAATAGGTAGTTAAATTTGGAGCGAAGAGCCAGGAAAACCACATATTCTTTTTGCTTCCAATGGTGAAGCCGATAACAATCAAATCAAAATTTATATTTTGAAGAAATTAAGAAAGCCTGATGCTGTTATAACTTTGCACTAGGTTATTAAGTATACTAAGGACACCTTTATCTCTCTTGGCGGCGACCCAAGTGGAAATTTTGAATAACTAACAGGCAGAATAGTTTATTTAGTAAATTGATAATGACAACCAAAGGAAAGAACCTAATCCTCCCATTAAAGCCTGTAAATGTCGATAAAAATTTAGGCTGAAAATCAAACTAAGACAGGCGATAGGAAGCAGGATTGAGTATCAATTCTTCACCTGTGATAATAAAATAAAGATTTTGAAATTCATGTACATATTCTTTTGAATACCAGGAATTATTAACCTGAAAGCATAAACGGCTGTCTTTAAATACCATTGTAGGAAATAAACCCTTAATCTTATCCAGATAGTACTGATCGCATTTACTTAATATTTCAGCTGTTAGGGTAATTGGAACCAACTCACTTATTTTTATTTCATAAGACCTAACCATTTTTCCTGAAGCATCGGTATTATAATAAAATATAGTTTCATTATTAAAGCCATTGACTATAGCATTTTGAAATATATTTCCTATCCTTAATTCTTGAGCTTTTATCACAACTGTAAGTTACGCTAAAAAGGCACCTTATTTCTACAGTGCCTTCCCTTTTTATTTACTTTACAAAACAATACTGCGCTTAACAGCACATTACTTCAAGTCGCATTGTAATATGGGATCTATTCCTTATTTCATTTCTCCCAGTCTGTTCAATTTTTTTTTATAAAACTTTTTTGATGATTGGACTACCATAGTCATCACTGTCCCATTAAACTGCTTACTTCGTGATCAATTGACTTGGAAATTCAAAGGTTTTATGGCGCTCTGCTTGCCTGCCCGTTTTTATTACGAGTGCGGTTGCTTTGCCACTGATAGTAATGAAAAAACAGGCCGATTTGAAACCAGTAATGAGCCAACATATTGATAATTCCACAAACAAGTCGGGAGAATCTATTAATAAAATGCCTCCGGCAGTACTCGCTGAAATAGCAGGCACAAAGTTTATCCTGTTATATTTATTCGATTTCAGAATTGATCTAATAATTAAAAAGGAATGAATGTCTGATAATCAAATATGATATTTAGTTTGCTTAAGTGTTTGCGCATGGTGCTTTGCGTCATCATTTAAGAATTCACCTGCAATTGCATGATGACCAGAAGAAAGAAGCGTACTATGCGCTGCTTCTTCGTGGTTACCAGCTTTGTAGTGCTTTGCCGCCTCCAGGTTGTGTTTTGTGGCCGCCATATGATGAGCTGCTGCTTGATTATGAATTTCAATTACTTTTTGATAGACTTCTTTTATTGCCGGAGCCGGGCTAATTTTTTTTTGATTTTTTTGATTTTTTTTACTTTTTCCGTTTCCATAATTATATTTATTTTAGTTTGCACACGCTTTTAAGCCTTGCATGATCATACAAAAAAATGTGCCTATAGCCAGTTTAAGATCATTGTGGGTTTGTAAATATTTGCATGGCCACCTGGTGATCGTACCTATCCTCGGTGAAATGCACGATGCCGTTCTCATCAACCCATGAAGTATAGTAAGTGATATTAACAGAGACTTTATTTTTTAGATCCACAAATTGTCCTTGCGTTAAAAAAGAGTGAGAGTGCAGAATATTAGATGGCAAAGTTGAATATGAAATAAATGATAAGCATTACACAATTCTGTAAAAAAGTTACATGATTTACACATTTGTAAATTCAGAACACCTGATCTGGTAATCTAAAAATATCGTTTTGTTCGCAAACTAAATATGCGTTTAATTTGGGGATGCAATTACAACTTCCCCTATTTCCGTCTGGCGGTACGCTTATTTCTGATTGTCTTGGTGTTTATGAGAAAGAAGGTTTAGTGCAATATATCGTAAATGGTTTGCCTGTATATGCCCATCCTAAAGATGATTTAAAAGCATTTCGCTACATCACAAGCAATTTTATTCATCAGGGACTGTGTCGTAAAACAGAGATTGAAAGATGTTTTCATGTAAGTGAAGACAGTGTACAACGAGCTTATAAAAAGTTTGTAGAAAAAGGTGAATCCGGTTTTTTTGGTGATGATGCACGCAAAGGAACAGCACATAAAATTACCGGAGATTGCAGGCTTCGCATTCAAAACAAATTGGATAAGGGTCAAAGTGTAAATAGTATTGCAAAGCAGGAAGGTGTTAGAGAATCTGCTATTCGTTATGGCATAAAACAAGGCTATTTAAAAAAAAGAGAAGTCGAATGAAGCAGATAAAACCTGCAGTACTTTAAACATACGCAATGAAGCCGATCAATCTGCACCATTAGGAATAGCCACTACCCGCTTTGAGGACCGCACGGCTACTGCACTCCTGGGTGCAGGTCATGCAAACGTTGAATTCGATGAACATGAAGCTGTAGCTGGTGGTGGTCTGTTATTTTTATTACCTGCTTTACTTACACAAGGTTTATTAAAGACCAAAGAAGTTTACAGTGTACCTCAAAACCATTACTATGGGTTAGAATCTATAGTGCTTACCCTGGCTTTTATGGCTTTGGGCCGCATAAAAAATCCGGAACAGCTTAAACAATGCAAGCCAGGCGAGCTGGGTAAAATAATCGGCCTTGACCGCATTCCGGAAGTCAGGTGTCTTCGAGAGGAAGATTAAGTTGCTCAGCAGCCAACATCAGGCACACCAGCTTTACCGGTTGCTTATTGATCATTGGTATAGCGAGCCCTTTGAAGAAGCCTCGTTTCTTTATATTGATGGACATGTGAGGATTTATTATGGACATAAGGCCAACCTTCCTGCCAAATTTATCTCTCGTCAAAAACTCTGTCTGAATGCAACTACTGAATATTGGGTCAATGATGCCAAAGGCCTGCCGGTAATGATGGTAACCGGCGAGCTCACTGAAAAATTGCAGTTGGCCATTGAACACTACATCATTCCCCAATTACAGCAAACGGTGTTGCTTCCATCAACCGATCAGCTCCTGGCATTGCAAGCAACACAAAGCCAGCAGATAGTTGATACAAGCAACACAAAAGATGATAATAAACCACCGGTATGCACTTTGGTTTTTGATAGGGAAGCTTATGAACCTGCCTTCTTTGAACGCCTCCGCAAATCTCATCGGATAGCCATCCTAACCTATCGCAAAAATGTAAAGGATATGTGGCCTGAGCAATCGTTTAAAACCATTGATGTTAAGGTGCTTGAGCAAATTATTTCCATGCGATTATGCGAACAGGAAACGGTGCTGGGTGGAATTACATTCCGCGAGATTAGAAGACTAACCGATGCCAGTCATCAAACTGCTATCATTACTAATAATAGGATTATCCCAATGGAAGTAGCCGCCGGAAGAATGTTTGGCAGATGGAGCCAGGAAAACTTTTTTCGGTATATGATTATGGATTATGACTTCGATAAAATGATAGAATTTGGAACAGAAACTATTGATGAAAATAAAGAAGTCGTCAATCCACCCTATCGGCAAATAAATCATAAATTAAAAAAAGCAAAAGAAAAAACCGCCCGGCTCAGAGCCAGGTTATATTTGCTTACAGAGCAGAGTATAGAGACTTCTTTAGATGAAATACCCAAATTGACAACTGCACAAATGCAATTGATAGAAGAAATAGAAAAACACGAACAAACGCAACAGCAATTAGAAATGGAACGCAGTAAAACAACTCCACGCATCCAGCTAAAAGATATGCCTTTACAAAACCGCTACAATAAACTGAA
>JBDTLZ010000035.1:0-10230 GCA_039934515.1 Ginsengibacter sp. | reverse complement strand
TGTTTTTCGAATGGCTTACCCATTTATTTTCTCATTTATTTTATTCAACAACTCCAGTTCCTCATTCCATCTTTTCATTTGCCTGTTATATGCCGCCTGCGTTTTTGTGATCCTAAGCGTATGGGGCGAACCTTTTTTTAGGATTTCGGTTTTTAAATCAATGACCACGCCCCGGATGATATTTTCGAGTTCATTTCTTTCGTTTTGATTTTTCCGGTAATCAAACACCTGTAAGTCGGGTGATTCCAAAAACGATTTTAATAGTAGCCATTGTTTTTTGCCGCTGGTGGCAGGAATTTGCCTGCTCCAATTGGGAGGTGGCTGGGGTTTATTGTTTATTCGTTCCTGCAAATATTCCCTGCAGCTAAGTAATGTTTTATCACTAAGCTGCGTTCTTTCAGTTAGAACAAGCAGTTGCGGTACAAGCACATGGTTGACATAACCTTGTTCCCGATTTTCTGTAAGAAGTTCAGCCATTCGGTTTACCCATGATCCATCAGGCGGCATCTTTTTTTCTATCCAGAACAAATCAGCCAAAGCCGTACCGGTTGCCGGAAAATCTTTTTTGGCCGGTTTTTTTGCCAACGCTGAGAAATGATCCGGTAGCTTATTTATTTGGGTAACCACGTAGTGATCGAACTTCCCGGGGGAGGCCAATGCCCGAAGCACAGCCAACAAGCGCTCTATAACCTGCAACGTGATGTCTTGTGTAACCTGTGCGAATATTCTTTCCATAGTTTCAGATGAAAAAAAGTGGGCAAGCTTTAACCAGTAATCAGCATTAATTTTAGTAAAATAGAATTGACAAAGTCGCTGATCCAGCCTTAAAAAAAATGTTTCATCTTTTCTGTTGATGATCCAATCTGCAATGGCATTAAAGTTTGCATTCTCATCCTGGTCATCATTGGCTAACCCAGTTGATAATACAAGATCTACTGCCGCAATTTCGCTATCGCTCAGTTGCTTTGGATTTTTAGAGAAATAGTCGATCCATTCCAGTTTACTTGTAGTGTTTTGCTGCGGAAGCAATTGCGCATTTATCTCCCGTGGCCATATCAGTACCGCACCATAATGATACCAATGCATTACGTCAGGACCGTAGTTTCCCATGTAGCCGGTTGACTCCTTTACAATGGGTTCATTATCTTTTAAGGCGAACGAGGTAATAAGGTCATTTTCTTCAAAACTTACGTTGCTTAACGGGGGCAGGTCATTTTCCAACCAGTGTTCAATGGATAGCGATTCATCATAGATCTCGGCGATCTCTGCATCTTCATCCGGGTCATCATCATCGTAGCCATATCCGCCTTCATATTCCGGCGCTCCCGACAGGTAAGAAGTTACCAAACACATTTTTACATAAAATCCTGTTTTTTTTGCCGCCGTCAAGAGAGCTTCTGCTTTTGGCCGGTCATTCAGTTTTAGAGTTTCTATCGAAAAATTTTCTGGTGTGTATTGATGCCCTAATAGTACAATATGAGGTTTTGTATTACCACGCCCTTGTTCTTTAGTGAATATCTCAGCCAGGTGTTCGGCATAAGTTTCAACTGATGTCATATGAATTTTATTTCCGGAATCTTGCTGAATAAGATTGTAGACAAGACAAATTCTAAACCCTGAGGTGAGTGGCTTTATTTCATGTTCACAATCGGCATAAAAAGCTGCATAGCTAATTTTATAGTCACCGGAGGCTTCGGCAAAATCTACCACTTCTTCCACTCCCTCAAATCTTACTACCAACTCGCCTCCCGTATGCCTGGACGGCAAGCCAATTACCAGTGTTCCAAACATCCCTTTCTCTTTTTCAGAATCTTTATGTGGAAGGAAAAAATCGCCCTTTTCATAAATGAGCATTTTATACAGGTGCGCCGATAGGATATAATCTTCCAAACCCAGGTCGGGCTTAATATTTTTTACGATTTTATCCAAAAAAGTGGCCCAGCGAGGGCCATTAAAGGTCAATTCCCGGGCGTCTATTTCCCAGCCGCTTCTTACGCTTTTGTCCAGTATAGTTTCGCTGCCTTTGCCAAAAGGGGCCTTTTGCCCTACATGTATCAAAGCGTTAGCTTGCGCTTGATGGACGGGGTAAGAAATTTCGCCTACACCACTTACTTCCAGCCCCGGAAACTGAAACCCGGTTGTATGCGTACTTATAAACTTACCGCTGCCTTTTAAATCTTTCAGACAATTTAAAATATTTTCTTTAAGATGACTCATAATACATTATTAATGGTTAGGTCCTTTTTTTAAATTTATAAATCAAAATCAAAAAGGCCAGCCGATGATTACAACTTTGGTAAAAATAAAAAGAACAAAATAAAAAATAATTTGAAATCCAATTTTCGAATGGCTTATGTGAGAAAGCAAATCAATCCTTATTCTTCCATCAAGCGTTCGGTAGAATGCATCGGTTCTTTTTAAAGGCCGATACCATGATCAGCTTAATAGTATTGAATTTTTTAAAGATATTTTTAAACAAACAACCTGTTACTTGCAAGGTGGCGTAAATTCATTTGTATAAATAATAAGCCGGGCGTGTGAGATTCTGCTATATTATACAGGTAAAAAAATATAAGAATGCCCATCGTATCGTATTCCAGCTTTTCGAAGCACCCCCGAAATTCACACCTGATATTTGTTCATCACACGAACTGATTAAAATTCTTAGTTTCCTTTTCCTGTGAAATTTGTTTCAAGGTTTGTATCTCCCTTACCACCGTAAACGGCTACTTTCGGATAAGGAAAAACTGGCCTTGTCATTGTGGTTTTTCCATCTTTCTTTTTTGACACGATCACCCGCTCTGGTGCTTTATCATGTTCTACCCAGTCCCTTATTAACTTTAGCCATTCTACATTATCAGGTCCGGGACCACCTTCGCAATGCAAGACGCCGGGAAGTAAGAAAAGACGAAGGTAAGATTGTACATTCTTATCTTTTGTCGCCACTTCATCATAATGTGAAATGGTGGCGAAAGCGGAAAGCGCCGGGTCGTTCCAGCCGTGAAACATAATCATTTTTCGCTTGAGTCTTTTGAAGTCAATATAATCCGTTTGCGTTGCGTCAAGGTAGGCCGACGCATACCGTGTTTCTTTAAAAAAATCAGAAAAGTCGTACTTATTGTAATCCCACGTTGAATCATTAAAAACAAGGTATTTATACATGCTGGTACTGAACATATAGTGCAGGCTCGGAATATTCATAGCCGGGTTATTTCCTGCAATCCAGTTATCCCAGCCATCTTCTGCATTTTCTGCACCAAATGGAAAACCGGGGTATATGATACCTTGCTTATTTGTGAGAGGCATGTATACAATTTTTATAGCTTCCAATTGTTTTGGGGTAAAACAACCGGCTGTCGTCCCGCCATCCGGACAAACAGGGAGACGGGAGAAATCAAATCTACAAGCCCGGGGGTCACTTACAATACCATCCTTAATTCCATCAAGTGTATCACACTGCTTTAAAACCTGGTCCTGCAGCAAGCGTAAGTTGTCTTTGGTGATTACCGGTGTTTTCATATTTGCAGGGTCAGGATAATTTTTTTGGCTGTTTTGTATAAATTTCGCACCTATGGCAGGCCAGCTAAATGCTGGTGCTCCACAAACAATGCCCTGGAAATCTTCCGGGTAATATTGTGCTTCCATCATAGCCTGGCCACCACCCCTGGAACAGCCCATAAAATAAGAATAGGCAGGTTCTTTACAATAAAAAGAGTTAATAATTGACTTTGATACAACGGCAGTAAGATGAATAGCCAGTTTGCCAAAATCCAATTGCCGTTCCATGTTATTCAGGCCCCAGCTCGCATCAATTCCTGAGCCCTGGTGGCCTGCGTCAGTGCCTGCGGTAACATAGCCAGCATTTACCTTATCCCTGAAGTTGTTTTGAATATTACCAACAAAACCACCACCACCCGACATCAGGAATCGCTCATTCCACTCATTTGGTAAAAGCAATTCAAAATTAATTTCTTTGCTTACTCTTGCCAGCACATAGCAAAAGGGCACTTTGATTACCTGGCCTTCAATAGTATCAATTTTCATTGATTTCGCTGCGAGTATTGTCACGTCGGGTAACCGCAAATTCATTAGTTGTTCACATGGAATACACTTCTTGGAGGCTGAGTGGATCTGTGCCAATAAATAGAACGGGATAGCCGTTGGAAGCGTCATTAAAAAAAAGAAAGTCAATTTTTTCATTGGTAATAATAGTAAGAATGATTGCATTTTTGCAGTCACGAGGTGGGATTATGATAGAAAGCTTCCTTTACTTTAAGTCAATACACTATCACATAAAGTAAATCTTTTTTTTCCAAATCCGAGTCTTACATTTTTGTGAAAGAGTTGTGCTATGTACTCTGCCGAAGTGAAACTTCAAGGTAAGTTCAATAACCTTGTGACGGGCAATTTCCTAAAAAATTAGCACCAGGTCATTCACCTTTTTTTGATTAAAGGATACCTTGATAACTTTTAAAATAAAAAGCCTGGTCAAGTTAATCACCTGCCGGCAACATATTCCTTATCGCTGATATTTTCCAAACACCATTATCCGCCATTACAATGAAGGAACTCCACATTTTCCTGGGATCACTATTCGCATTTGCTATTTCATAACGACAATCTACAATCACACAGGTTGGTGTTACCAGGCGTATCTTATCAACAGTGAGGGTTCTGCTTCCCGGTTTACTGGTGGAACTTTTCATCATACCTACCACAGCAGCAGCAATGCCTGATCTCCATTCACCCGTGGATACCAGTTGATCAACATCTGTTGTAAGTATCGTTTTAAGAAGCATGGTGTCTCTTGATGCACGCGCCCGCGAATACTTATCTATCAACAAGGAAATATCTTTTCTTTCGTTCTCAGACAGTTTAATATCCTGCGTATAACCAAACGATGAAATTGTCATTAGTAAGAAGAGAAAGCAAATAATTTTCATGTTAAAATGTTTAATCGAGTCACTGGGAAATTGGAAATTGGCCCATTGGCCATTCGAAATGGTACCCCTTCCGCCATCGTTGGCAATTATACCTGAAATTTCTATCATGTAAAAAAAACTTAATTTTCTTATGCATGATAGCATACTTGTATGTAAAAAATATGCGTGAGAGCGTTATGATCAGGGATTAAAATTTATACCGTTGCAAAATTAAACCAGTAAACTACAGCATACAACAACTGATGTAGCAAAGAGGTTTTTGAACAAAAGACATAGTAATGGGCGGAACTAACAAAAGAAAAGGTTATTTTATGGCCCCTTGAAATTATTGCCGCCGCCGCAGGTATTAATTTTCGGCATACAAATAAATGACCACCTCCTAAAACGGTGAAAGAGGTATTTGTTTTTATATCTTGACTCACTACAAAACGACAAGAAAAGTATCTTTTAAGTTATCATGGTCACGCTATTGAGAAATTATAAGTTTGCCGACTTTTTACATTAAGATGATAAATAGTACCCGAACCATGTCCGGGTAACTTGAATTTGGCCAACATCAATGCTTTGCATTTCGTAAATTTGCCACTCTTTAATTTAGGATAATACACACATGGCTTTCAAGACACTCAGGAAAATATTAAAAAGAGCTTTTGACAGGATACGCAATGAAAAACTTAAACAAAATCTACTGCAGGCATTGCCTTTTTGGATTGCTTCTTTAGTTTCCGGGCTGATTGCAGTTTTTTACTCCCGTATTTTTGCAGTATTAGAGAGCCAGACTTTTTCGATTATTCATTATCATTCCTGGCTGATATTTATTTTGACTCCTTTTTGCTTTTTAGTTGCCTGGTGGCTGGTAGCCAGGTTTGCACCTTATGCAGGAGGAAGTGGAATCCCACAGGTAATGGCTGCTATTGAACTTGCCAATCCACGCGATGATAAAAAAGTTACCAAATTATTGAGCATTAGGGTATTTATAGTAAAGATTTTTTCAAGCTTTTTAATGATACTTGGTGGAGGCCTGGTTGGAAAGGAAGGACCAACCATTCAGCTTGCGGGTACGGTTTTTAGAAAAATCAATGAGTGGCTGCCTTCCTGGTGGCCTAAGATTTCAAGGCGTAATATGATCATGACCGGAGCTGCGGCCGGGCTTGCAGCTGCTTTTAATACGCCGTTGGGTGGTATCGTATTCGCCGTAGAGGAGCTTACAAAAACACACATCAGCTATTTTAAAACTGCATTGTTTACTGCCGTTATTATCGCCGGGTTAACAGCGCAGGGAATATTGGGACCCTATTTATATTTGGGTTATCCTGATGTTACCAATCTTTCAAAATTTATATTTCTTCCGTTAATACTTGTAGCATTTATTACAGGTCTGTTGGGCAGCGGTATGTCTAAAATTATTTTGTGGATTTTCCGGTGGAAAAAAAGTTTTAAGTTTCGGTATCAACATTTATTGTATGTTTTATTTTGCGCATTAGCCATCTCGTCCATCGCCTATTTTTTAGATCCACAAATATTAGGTTCTGGAAAAAATATAATGACGACCACCTTATTTTCCAATGAAAAAAGTGTGCATTGGTACACCGCTATTTATAGATTTTTTGGCACTATTTTAAGTTTTACTACAGGGGCTGCCGGCGGTATATTTGCACCTTCTCTCGGTGCTGGCGCGGCAATTGGCTCTCTCATTGGGGGTTGGTTGGAAGTCTCAGCAACCAATGCCAACTTACTTATTTTGTGCGGGATGGTAGGGTTTTTAACGGGCGTGACCCGTACGCCATTTACTTCTGCAATACTTGTTCTTGAAATGACCGACCGTCATAATGTCATTTTTCATTTAATGATTGCCGGTTTGGTAGCAAGTATGGTTTCAATGGTCGTCGATAAACATTCCTTGTATGATCATTTGAAAGTTGGGAATCTACAGTCTCTGTTGCAGGAAGATCATGGTGAAAAAAATAAAGATCCAAAGGCGTAACACCTGACTTGCCCGTTATTGTATAATTAATGCAACGCTATCCTGTTGTAGCCTTACTTTCAACCAGCTTTCCATTTTTGATTTTTCTTTGCCAGTTATTTTTTCCGGCATGTTAAGTATTACTAAAATAACATCTTTTGAATGTGAGTTATCACTTAAAACCATTGAAGGCTGAATGATGGCACTCTTTATTTTTGGATATTGAACCTTTAACTCTGAGTAAACCTGTGAGGCAGTTTTGTCCTGGTGAGCGATACTGTCCAGTTTTACCTGCATCATCTTTTCCTGCTTTTCTTTTTCATCAAGCGCATTGGAAAGTAAAGTATATTCTTCATCATGTTTGGCTTTGTTGTTTTCCGTTAAGTAGGCAAAGCCCTGCTTTATATCCAAAGAATTATCTTTTAAATCGTACTGCTGCAGTTTATTTTTAAGCGCTGTTATTTCGCCGGCTGTTATTTCCTTTCCTCCAAATACCAGGGTTATGCGTTTATTTTTTGCATCGATTTTTTTTGACAACAGGTAGTCATTTGGAAAATGGGCTTCATATTGGATAAAACGGTCTGCGTTTTTAGAAAATCTTTGCTGTTGCACAATGTCATATCCAAAATAAAGGCTGGGCAACAAGGTAAGCAGGACGATAACCCATACAATATGGTGCGCTCTCCTCGTTAACTGTTCACTTTGAAAATCTTTTTCGGGGAAACGTAATAATCGCACCATAATAAATGTTGCCAGGGCAATAAAAACGGTGTTAATGATAAAAAGATAAAACGCACCAAAAAAATAATTGAACTGGAGCGTTGCGAGGCCATAGCCTGCCGTACACAGGGGTGGCATTAATGCGGTAGCTATCGCAACACCCGGGATGACATTTCCTTTTTCTCTGCTGGATGTGGCTAAGATACCTGCCAACCCACCAAACAATGCGATCAATACATCGTAAATATTCGGAGCTGTCCTGGCTAAAATCTCAGAGTGTGCATCACTAATTGGGGATAGCAAAAAGAAAATTGTAGATGTGGTCAGGGATGCTACCGTTGCAACTATATAATTATACAATGCTTTGCGGAATAATGGAATATCATTGATGCCCATCCCCAAACCAATGCCCATTATAGGGCCCATCAGGGGCGAAATAAGCATTGCTCCAATGATAACTGCTGTTGAATTTACATTTAACCCCAGCGATGCAACAAAGATGGCAAAGATCAGAACCCATAATTTGGTGCCTCGGAACACCACACCACTATCGATGGTAGTGATTACAGTTTGGTACTCTTCCTTTTCTTTGTTTAATTTAAATTTATCAAAAAGTTTATTCAAAACAATTGTTTTATACTTACAGGCTTAATCATCAAACGAAGATATAAAAAAAGCAGCCTTAGGCTTATCCCGGCACCTGCCGGCCATAAAATTCTTCCCTAAATCTCTTGCACAATCCCCGGTAATATCATACAAAAGAACGCTGGTATTATTTGCGAGCCACAATGAATCTATCAGGTACTTACCTGGAATTTATTTATGAAGCTAATTTCTTGGCAAACTTTCCGATGGTTAATCCCTGGACTATGATAGAAAATAACACGATAATATAGGTTATCGAGACGAACACTTCGCTGGTGTTCGATTGAGGAAGTGATAAGGCCAGTGCTACGGAAATGCCTCCGCGTAACCCCCCCCAGGTCAAAATAGGAATAGCATTTCTTTCAAACGGCCTTCTATATTTCAAAACAAAGATCGGGATGGCTACTGATATAAATCTTGCAATCAATACAATAACGATGCTAATGCACCCCAGCCAAAGCAGACTAAAATTGAAAGGAATTATCAGCATTTCAAAACCAATCAGTAAAAACAAAATAGCATTAAGGACCTCATCTATCATCGCCCAAAACTTATCGATATAATCTCTTGTGATGTCGCTCATGCCTTCCTGCCTGCTTTTATTGCCAGTAACAATACCTGCGACAACCATTGCCAATGCTCCACTGATATGTAAATGAAACGCCAAAAGATAACCACCCATAACTATTGCCAGTGTGATAAGGAGTTCGACAATATAATTGTCTATTGAACGTAGGATCCAGAAACCCGCATATCCTAATATTAAGCCATATAGTATTCCTCCGCATGCTTCTTTTATAAAGAGCCAGCTTGTTTGAAAGAAGGTTACATTTTCGGGGCCTGTTTCAATAATCTCAGCAATGGTAATAAACAATACAATAGCTACTCCATCATTAAATAGACTTTCCCCGCTTATCTTCATTTCCAATGTGGATGGAATTTTTGCTTTTCTCAAAATTCCCAGGACGGCAATAGGGTCAGTAGGTGAAATTAATGCGCCAAATAATAAGCAGTATATAAAACTTATAGAAAGATTAAACCACCCCGCTACCACATGCAACAACCCTGCAACGATAAATGTGGAAAGCAAAACACCAACGGTTGAAAAGGTTATAATGGAAACACTTTCTTTTTTTAACTTATTGATGTCAATGTGTATAGCGCCGGCAAATAATAAAAAGCTCAGCATTATCCGCATCAACGCTGTGTGAAAGTCAATTGTATTGATATAGTCGGTGACTTTCTTAAAAAAATTCGGACTATAACTACCGATAGCAACCACACAGATGGATGCTACAATGGAAATAATCATTATGCCAATTGTACCGGGTAATTTTAGAAATTTGAAGTTGATGTAACCAAATACGGCCGTCAGAACAATGATAATCGTAATAAGATTGTATACTTGCAAAGGATATAATTTTTATCGTGAAGCATTAGTCCTTCCCAAAAAAATCACTGGGACGGCAGCGCGAAGGTGATAAAAATATATTCACTTTCCTTTTTGTACATCTGCCTGTACGTGCAATTGTTATAGCGTTTTTCACCTGGTATCTTTTATTCGACGAACAATAATATGCAAAAAGGCTGAACAATATTTCAGCCCTTACCTGGTTACAAAAATAGAGAATAAATAGTTTTGCTGAACTTAGACAGATAATAAATACTTTTCAGCAGAACATATCGGTTATTTATAACCAATTTCTATATATTTTTCAATGCCGCCAGGAACCGCGGGTGTTGAACGGTTACGACGGATTGGTTCTACACATTTTTTTAAAAGTAACTTTTGAAAAATTTTCAACGGATGTGCAACCCTCAAAAGTTTCTTTAAATGAAATCTAACGGGTACTCAGTTATTGACACCTGTTGGTGCTAAGCCGGGATGGTAATTCCTTCCTTTTAGATGAGCTTGCTCCGGCGGTATCTGATTCCATTGTTATTGCTGACCATAACCCT
>JBDTLZ010000034.1:0-5491 GCA_039934515.1 Ginsengibacter sp. | reverse complement strand
ACCGTTTATGCAAAATTCACCTACAGCAAATTCTCCTGTACAAATTGCCATATATAGTGAATCAAAGGGAATTTTGACTGAAAATAAAAGATTTTTTTCCCGTGCCATTTTTAGTTCGTTGTGTATAATGCTCTCCAGTCTGCTTTTACTTATATTTTCATCTTGTACATCTACAAAAAATACTGCCTATTTTCAAAATCTGCAAAAAGATACCACGCTCACAAACCTGGCTTCAAAAAATTATGAACCTTTAATTCAAAAGAACGACTTACTCGGAATTACGGTAGCCAGCCTTAGCCCTGATGTTGCTTTTTATAATGCACCTCAAAATGCTGTTGGTACTTTAACCGGTTACCTGGTTGACGAAAATGGCAATATTTCCTTTTTAAAAATCGGGATATTGCATGTGGAAGGTCTTACCAGGAAAGCATTAAAGGATACCCTGGAAAAAAGCCTCATACCGTATTTAAAAGGTGTGGTGGTAAGTGTTGGTTTTTTAAACAGGCATGTTACTATGCTGGGTGGCATAAGCCCGCAAGTATTGCCAATGCCGGGTGATAACATGACGATCCTCGATGCATTAGCCGCCAGCGGCGATATTGCTGATAAGGGTAGAAGCGATAATGTTCTCGTGATAAGGGAAAAGGACGATGCTAAGGAATTTAAAAGGCTGAACCTGACCGATAATTCTATATTTTATTCGCCTTATTTTTACCTGCAGCCTAATGATATCGTATATGTGGAGCCTGTTAAAACAAAAGAAAATCATACTCCACAAATACTTTCGTACGTTACTGCAGGTATAACTTTTTTAATTTTCATACTTAACCAGTTATTAAAATAGGCGGCATTTATATTTGACGTAAAATGGACCAAGATCAATTTTTTAAGGAGCGGGCAGATAACAACATTTTTAAGCAGATCATTCATAAATACCTGCCTTTCTGGCCATTATTTTTGATCACAATTTCTATTTGTTTGGCCGTAGCCTTCATTGACCTTCGCTCACAGATCCCTGTTTATGTAGCTTCCTCAAAAGTACTACTGAAAGATCCGCAAAAAGGAGGGGGGGATTCGAAAGTACTCGACGCATTGAATATTTTTAGTGAAAAGAAGATTGTGGATAATGAAATTGTTGTGCTGCGTTCTCATGATATTATGGAGGACGTAGTGAAAGATCTCAATTTGTATGCCTTACCATATAACAAGGGAAATGTAAGAATAGAAGAATTGTATAAATCCAATTCTCCGCTTGCATTTGTCGCACTCAACAAAGAAACGTTCAGGTTATGGGGGAAATATTTTTTTTCCATTGACTGGAAAAAGCAAGTGGTAGAAATAGATCATAAGATTGTACCTTTTGATTCTACCGTGGTACTGGGTAATGATGTGGTAAGGCTTGTCATCAACCACGATTACAATCCAAATCTACTTGGCAAAAATTATTTTGTTCAGTTTGCCCCGCCTTCGGCCGCAGCATCGGCCATTATAGCGGGGCTAAGTGTTACCGCTTTATCTTATTCATCTACTGTATTGAATGTGAATTTAGAAACCCCGGTTCCGGAAAAGGGAATGGATATACTTAATAAGCTTTTTGAAATTTATAACCGTGATGCCATAAATGATAAGAACCAGATTGGCCAAAAAACATTGCGTTTTATCGATGACCGGTTGGAAATAGTTACGGCACAGCTCGACAGTGTAGAAAAAAATATTGCCGGTTATAAATCGCGGGAATCTGTAGTTGATCTCAGTGGACAGGCATCGGCATATTTAGATAAGGTAAAGGACCTGGATAAGCAAAATAGTGAAATTGAGCTCAAAATGGATGTGCTTAGTGATCTGAATACTTATGTGATCAGTAAGGAAAAAAAATCGGGTACAGTTCCTTCTCTTTTATTACTTTCAGAACCTACATTATCAGGGCTGTTGGATAAACTATATGCTGCTGAGATACAAGCCGCTTCTCTTCAAAATGTTACCGGTGAAAAGAATGATGCTATGCTGCTTGCTAATGCTGAAGTAAGCCGTATTAAGAATGATATCCTGGAAAACATGGCCAATATCAAAAGCACGCTCCAGATGGCCAAGAACCAGGTAAATACACAAATAGCACAGAACAATTACCTGCTGCAGGGAATTCCACAAAAGGAAAGGGCATTCTTAAACATCAGCCGCCAGCAGGAAATTAAAAATAACATTTATACATTTCTGCTCCAAAAAAGAGAAGAAACGGCGTTGTCATCTGCCTCTACCTCTGCCGATCTGCGAGTAATTGAATCACCGACCCCTGCTGGCCCTATCAGGCCAGTTGGCAAAAACTTCTACCTGACAGGATTTGTTATTGGTTTATTGTCCGGGGCTTTCCTGGTTCTCCTAAAAGAAGTATTTAGCCTCAAGGTTTTATTCCGGGCGGAGATTGAAGACAAACTTAAAGTACCCATTGTTGGAGAAATCGTTCAGATAAATAGCAAAGATCCCATCGTGATATTGGAAGGTAAACGTACAGTTATTGCCGAACAATTTCGATCTATAAGAACGAACCTTGCTTTTATGGGCCTTAATGAAGAACGGAATACGTTAATGATCACTTCCAGTATTTCCGGCGAAGGGAAAAGCTTTGTTGCTATAAATCTGGCAATAAGCCTGACGCTCACTGGAAAAAGAGTCGCACTGATGGAAATGGACTTACGCAAACCCAAGCTGAGTAAAATTTTGAATGTAAAGAAGACCCCGGGTATATCGAGTTTTCTTGTTGGAAAAGCATCTTTAGATGAAGTTATTAAATTGACTGAAATTCCAAACCTTTATATAATATCTGCAGGGCCTATTCCCCCTAATCCAACCGAACTGATACAGGGGGAAAATTTCCGTGACCTCGTTAAGGAACTTAAAACCAGATTTGATTATGTGATCATGGACACGGCCCCCGTTTCACCTGTTACGGACGCACAATTGCTGCAGGAATATGCTGATATTAACCTGTTCGTAATAAGGCATGCTGTAACGCCCCGGGTTTTTCTTACAATGATCGATGCCCTGAATAATCAGAAAAAATTCAAGAACATGTGTGTAGTCTTCAACGGATTAAGGCCCAGGGGATTTCGTATATACGGGTATGGCCTCGGTGGCTATGGAAACGGTTATGGCTATGGGTACGGTTACGGCTATGGCTATGGCGGAGAATATGGAGGAGGATATTACATGGAAGAGAAGTTGGGAATTAAATCGATTTTCAGAAGTATTTTCCGAAAAAGGTAATAAGACATAAAAATTGCGTTCATGTCTAAATGTTTGCTTCAGTATTTCATATGTGACTGAGGAATAGCGAAGCTGTGTATAGTTCAAAGTAGAAGGTAGAAGGTTGTTAACAATGAAAGTTAGGATATATTCATACATTAAAATGAACAATTGGAAAAATCTGAACTGGAACAAAATACCTGGTATGCCCTATATACCAGGCCACGCTGGGAAAAAAAAGTTGCGGAACATCTCCTGGATAATGGAATAGCGCATTATTGCCCGCTCAATAAAGTTACCCGTCAATGGAGCGACAGGAAGAAAGTAGTTGTAGAGCCCGTGTTTAAAGGATATGTTTTTGTAAAACCGGGAAATAAAAAAAAGTGGGAAATAAAAAAAATTCCGGGTATTATCAATTTTGTGCATTGGTTGGGTGAACCTGCACCTATTCGCGATGAAGAAATAAATATCATCAGGCGATTTTTGAATGAATTCAATGATGTGCATGTTGAGAAAAAGGGGTTTATTGTAAATAATGCTGTAAGGATCACCCAGGGAGTGCTGATGAATTACGAGGGAATAGTAATTGAAGTATTCGGTAGCCGCGCTGTAGTAAAAATTGACGCACTTGATATTCAACTGAGCGCACATTTCGATAAGAAAAACCTTGAGTTAGTTAGTTAATTAGCTGATTAGCCAATGTAGTAACACCTGGTATTGAATTTAACTATGAACACTTTTACCTTCAACAATAAACGTTCAACTTTCAACCTTTACCCCTTTGCCATTCTCAGATAAAAATGCCCGGATCTACATCGCGGGCCATACCGGGCTTGTGGGTGGCGCCATTATGCGGCTTTTACAAAAGAAAGGATACACAAATATTATCACACAGGCATCTTCCGAGTTAGACCTTTGTGAAAATGGGCCGGTCAGGAATTTTTTTGAAAAGGAAAAGCCGGAGTATGTAATCCTTGCTGCTGCAAAGGTGGGGGGTATCATGGCCAACAATACCTATCCTGCAGAATTCATTCACAGCAATCTTTCGATACAGAATAATATTATTCACGAGGCTTACAGGAACAAGGTAAAAAAATTATTATTCCTGGGGAGTAGTTGTATTTATCCAAAAAATGCGGCACAACCCATTAAAGAAGAATACCTGCTTACAGGTACTTTGGAACCTACCAACGATGCCTATGCAGTGGCAAAGATCGCGGGAATAAAAATGTGCCAGGCCTACCACCAGCAGTACGGCTGCAATTTCATTAGTGTAATGCCTACTAATTTATATGGGATGGGGGATCATTACAACCTCCATAATTCACATGTGCTACCTGCCCTGATCCGTAAATTTCATGAGGCAAAGATCAGGAAAGAAAAGTTAGTAACGCTATGGGGTACAGGCAATCCAAGGCGTGAATTTCTTTACGTGGATGATGCCGCCGCGGCTTGCTATTTCCTGATGGAAAATTACGATGATCCCGCAATAATCAATGTAGGATCAGGGAAAGACGATTCCATTACACAATTGGCAACCATAATAAAAAATATAACAGGCTATAACGGCGGTTTGGAATTCGATACATCCAAGCCCGATGGCACGATGCGTAAATTACTGGATGTAAGCAAGATCAATGCCCTGGGTTGGTATCCTTCAGTTACGCTTGAAGATGGCATAAGAAAGACATACAAGGATTTTGTAGATAAATACCAGGGGTATATTAATTAGCTAACTTAGGTAATTAATCTATATGCTAAAAGTTACAAGTTAAATACTGAATGCTTGAAATACACAGATCTTCGACCTTAGTCCTTGAACACTCAACTTTGAACCTTCAACCTTCAACACGTTGCTAAGTGTGTAGAATTGCCGGTATAGCGAATAAAACATTGTCGTTGCCTGTAATCGAAAACATGGTGGCACAAATGTGCGATCTGCAAAAACATGGAGGGCCCGATGATTCCGGCATGTACAGTTGCGCAGAAAGTAATTTAGTATTGGGGCACCGCCGCCTGGCGCTGATTGATCTTTCTCCTGGGGGCCATCAGCCAATGTTTTACCAGCAGCGGTATGTCATTTCTTTTAATGGAGAAATTTATAATTTCAAATCTTTAAAAAATGAATTGATACAAACCGGCTGGCAATTTCATACACAATCAGACACCGAAGTTATCCTGGCAGCATTCGCCCAGTGGAACACGCAAAGCTTTGCAAAACTTTCCGGCATGTTTGCTTTTGCCTTATATG
>JBDTLZ010000033.1:0-12277 GCA_039934515.1 Ginsengibacter sp. | reverse complement strand
AAAATATTAAAAGCATTCCACACCGGGTTGCTTTTTTAATTGGAAAAGCTTATATCAAAAATACTTGGGTAAATTTGTGAACCGGTTTATCTAATGTTTATTTTTTTAATAATTCCTATGCCGTCATCTTCTGGTTTGGAAAGTATAAGAAAAGACTATCGCCTGCAATCTCTTCTTGAAAAAGATGTTGATGCCTACCCCATTAAACAATTTGAAACCTGGTGGCAACATGCAATAGAAAGCGCCATTGATGAGCCAAATGCAATGACACTTTCTACCAGTACGCCCGATGGAAAGCCCTCGTCGCGGATTGTACTCTTAAAAGGAATAAGTGACAATGGATTTGTTTTTTACACAAATTATCACAGTCGTAAAGGAAGGCAAATAGAGGTTAACCCATTTGTATCAATTGTTTTTTTCTGGAAAGAACTGGAACGCCAGGTTAGGATAGAAGGTGAAATCAAAAAAATCAGTAGCGGGGAAAGTGATGAATACTTTTCAAAACGCCCATTGGAAAGCCGGATCGGTGCATGGAGTTCACCCCAAAGTAGCGTCATTGTCAACAGGGAATTACTAGATAAAAATGTTGCGGATTATACCAACAAATTTGTTGGCTCTCAACATATCCCACGCCCTCCTCATTGGGGAGGATATATCGTAACGCCCACGCTGGTAGAATTCTGGCAGGGCCGTCGGGGCAGGTTACACGATCGTTTGCAATATACACCTGTCGAAAATGATACCTGGCAAATTGAAAGATTGGCGCCCTGATTTAGCCTTCTTTTTTCTGGGCAGATTTTGCAGCAACTTTTTTAGCTGCCTCAGCAGGCCTGGAAGGTCTTGATTTTCCAAAAGATCCTTTAAAAATTTTTCCCTTTTTGGTTTTTTTATCTCCGCGTCCCATGTATACAAATTTATTGTTTGTTAGAAATTACAATACCATTTTCAATTATAGTTGCTGAATATACAGCATAAAAAAAGCAAGATACAGAAACGCATCTTGCCTTGTAAAAATTTTACGAAGAATCAGATTTTCGCTGATAGTTCTTTACCTGCCTTAAATTTTGCTACTTTCTTAGCTTTAATTTTAATAACCGCTCCGGTTTGAGGATTGCGGCCATTACGGGCAGCCCTTTTACTTACGGAAAAAGTACCAAAACCAACAAGAGTAACTTTACCTCCACCTTTTAGGGTTTTAGTTACTGCTTCAACAAATGAATCCAGAGAAGCATTTGCCTGTGTTTTAGTAACTCCTGCGTCGTCGGCCATTTTGGCGATTAGTTCAGCTTTGTTCATAATAATTTTATTTGATTTTTTAACTGCAACAAATATAGAAGGTTTTTCATTGCAACAAAATTTTTTGCAATTTTTTTTTTGCACTTCTTTGCTAAGAGCCGCAATTGGCAAAGGTTTTAAATTATTCATCAATAATTATTAACCGTCACCGGGCATGTATGTAAGAGCTGAAACTCAATGCCGGCAAGGGTTTTAAAAGAAATTTCTTCAAAGCCTTTACTGTAAAGGCTTTCAAAGGAGGCATATCCTGTAAAAGGTGATTTAACAAAATTAATATGCACAATTACTGCACAGCCTGCAGCAATGTTCGAAAAGCAATAAATTGATTGCCCCATTTTTAGAATGCTATATTAAGAAGAGCGGGTACATGATATTGAATATACCGTTCATAATCTTTACGGTTATTTGCGAAATACTGAACAACGAATGTCTTCCCTTCAGCTTCGTCCTGGTCAAGTAGCTGGAAGAAACGGCGATCATAAAACAGTCCCGTATCAAGCACTTCCTTTATATAAAACTCCTGCTGCCATTGCTGCCATTCATCCACAATGTTATTGTCGACCTTTATGGTTACATTATAAACGATCATGCCAGCGGTTCAAGTTCGAGGTATACGGGGCAATGATCGCTGTGCTTTATTTCCGGGTAAATCTTTACGTCGCGTATACTTTCTTTTAAATTGCCCGAGACGCTGATATAATCAATTCTCCATCCTTTATTTTCAAGCCGTGTGGCGGGCCTGAGCACATTCCACCAGCTATATTGTTGGGGTTCCTTATTTAAATAACGGAAACTATCTACAAAATCATTTTCCAAAAATCTATCAAGCCATGCTCTTTCGTCGGGCAAAAACCCTGATGACTTTTTATTGGAAGCAGGGTTATGGATATCAATCTCTTTATGGGCAATGTTAAAATCTCCGCACACAATTATTTTTGATCTTGTTTTCCTAAGGTTTTCCAAATAATCCATGAATTCATTTAGCCAGGTGTACTTATAAGATTGACGTGGCTCACCGGTTGTACCAGATGGAAAATAAGCAGATATTACGGTGATATCATAAAAATCTGCGCGTAGTACCCGTCCCTCAAAATCACTTTTTTCATTGGCATGGCCGTACGCTACATTATCGGGTAATAGCTTAGTTAAAATTCCAACGCCGCTGTATCCTTTTTTTTGTGCGGAAAACCAGTAGGAACGATACCCGGCAGTTTCAATCAATCCTATGTCAATGTCATCCCTGGAAGCTTTTATTTCCTGTAGGCAAATTATATCTGCGGGATCAGTGTTAAGCCAGTCAATAAACCCTCTTTTTATTGCTGCCCTTATTCCATTTACGTTGTAGGAAATGATTCTCATAGAAATGACTTGTGTTTTGCATAGTTACAAAAAATGCCATAAAATTCTCAGGCAAATATGAGCGGTGGCTGCTTTTTGAAAATTTTTTCTAATTTGAGGAGCGCCTCGTTCCCAAATGGGAAAACGGCCTGTTTGAGTGTTTTTGGTGGTTGCCTGTTATTTACGATTTTTATAACATACTTTTTTGCAGGCCATTCCCAATGGCGAAAAAAAATAAAGAGTGGCTAATAATTATTCAGCATCAAATTTATTCGCAGGATAATTACCGCATTTATCCAGGGTAATTGTGTATAAGCGGTCGTAATAAATAACACATTTACCTGCGAAAGCGCGATTGATCATGCATCGTAATCCAGCTGCGGCCTTAACCATCTTTCGATGTCTTCCAGTGGCATATTTTTTCTTTTGGCATAATCCTCTACCTGGTCTTTACCAATTTTTCCTATTCCAAAATACCTGCTTTCGGGATTCGCAAAATACCAGCCGCAAACAGAAGATGCGGGATACATCGCAAGCGATTCTGTTAATGTAATCCCTGCATTTTCGGTTGCATTCAGTAATCCAAACAATTTATATTTCTCAGTGTGGTCCGGGCAGGCGGGGTAACCCGGGGCAGGGCGAATGCCTAAATACTTCTCTTCTATTAACTCCTGGGTTGTTAAATGTTCTTCGGTGGTATAGCTCCAAAATTCTTTCCTGGTCCTCTCATGCAGGAGCTCCGCAAATGCCTCGGCAAGCCTGTCGGCCAGGGCCTGCAAAATTATTTTATTGTAATCATCAAGTTCTTCTTCGAATTTTTTAATGTGTGGCTCGATACCATGAATCGTAACAGCAAAGGCGCCGATATGATCGGAAACACCTGGCCCGTTTGCCGAACCTGACGTAGCGTTCTCTTTTGTGCCCTCCCCGGAAATGCTGGCGGTTGAGCCTGTGCCTGGTTTTATAAAATCAGCCAACGATAAATTGAATTGACCCTCTGCTTTTTTAACCTGCTGACGCAAAAATTCGAGCTTTTCAATTTCCTTATCTTCATCATATAAAGTAATGGTATCCGGGCCAGTGCGGGAAGCCTGCCAAAAACCAACAATGCCATTTGCAAATAACCAATGCTCTTCTATTATCGTTTTTAAAAGTTTTTGTGCATCATTATAAAGATCTGTGGCTTCTTTACCTATCTTTTCATCCCGTAAAATCTGTGGAAATTTCCCATGCATTTCCCAGGCTATGAAAAACGGTTGCCAATCGATATAGCTGCTTATTTCGCCGAGCGGGTATTCTTTGAAAACTTTTACTCCGTTGAATGAAGGCGCTACAGGCATAAAGTTCTCCCAATCGATTGTAACCTTATTTTTTTGCGCTTCATTAAAAGGAAGGAGCGTCTTGGCAGATCGTTTGTTGCCAAAATCCGTCTTTAATTTATTGTATTCCTTTTTTATTTCATTCAAAAAGACCGGCTTCGTATCCTTATTAAGCAAACTACCCGCAACTGTTACGCTTCTTGATGCGTCAAGCACATGCACAATCCCGTTATCATATTCAGGAGCAATACGCACAGCAGTATGCATACGGGACGTTGTTGCTCCCCCGATCATCAATGGAATTGTAAAATTCCGGCGCTTCATTTCTTTTGCAATGTGGACCATTTCATCAAGAGAAGGAGTAATTAAACCACTGAGCCCTATAATGGCAACATTATGCTCTTTTGCTGCCTGCAATATTTTGTCGGCCGGCACCATAACTCCCATATCAATAACTTCGTACCCGTTACATCCAAGCACTACACCCACAATATTTTTTCCAATATCATGTACATCCCCTTTTACCGTAGCCATTAATATTTTTGCTGGTCCCGATCCCTCCTCATTTTTAGTCCCTGCTGCAAGGTGAGATAAACGCCTTTCCTCCTTTTCAGCTTCAATGAAAGGGAAGAGCCAGGCAACGCTTTTTTTCATCACCCGGGCGCTTTTTACCACCTGCGGTAAAAACATTCTCCCGCTTCCAAACAAATCTCCCACGATATTCATTCCATCCATAAGTGGCCCCTCGATCACATCAAGAGGTTTCGGATATTGCAGCCTGGCTTCTTCTGTATCGGCATCAATATAATCGGTAATACCATTTACAAGGGCATGGCTTAAGCGCTTTTCCACAGCTTCACTCCTCCAGGCTTCATCCTGCACGACGGACTTTCCTTTAGCTTTTACAGTCTCCGCAAATGCAAGTAACTTATCAGTTGCCTCAGGGTTTCTGTTTAAAATTACATCCTCGCACAATTGCTTTAATGAAGGCTCAATTTCTTCATACACCTGTAACTGCCCCGCATTTACAATTCCCATATCCATTCCTGCCTGGATAGCGTGGTATAAGAAAACTGCATGCATAGCATCTCTTACGGTGTCATTACCCCGAAATGAAAAAGACACATTGCTCACACCGCCACTCACTTTTGTAAGCGGCATCTTTTCTTTAATTTCACGGGTAGCTTCGATAAAGTCTACGCCATAATTATTATGTTCTTCAATGCCGGTGGCAATTGCAAAAATATTAGGATCAAATATGATGTCTTGCGGATGATACCCTGCAGCTGTGGTAAGGAGCGTATAGGCACGGGAACAAATCTCTACTTTACGTTCTTTGGTATCGGCTTGTCCTTTTTCATCAAAAGCCATCACGATCACCGATGCCCCATAACTTTTGCAAATAGAGGCTTGTTCCAGGAATTTTTCTTCTCCTTCTTTCATGGAGATAGAATTGACAATACATTTTCCCTGAACGCATTTTAATCCTGCCTCTATAATATTGAATTTTGAAGAATCAATCATTACAGGAATTTTGGCGATATCAGGTTCGGCCTGCAACAGGTTCAAAAACGTAGTCATGGCTTTTTCCCCATCCAGCAAGGCATCATCCATGTTAACATCCAATACCTGGGCACCACTTTCAACCTGTTGCCTGGCCACGGATAATGCTTCCTCGTAATTTCCTTCCCGTATTAAACGCGCAAATTTCTTGGAACCGGTAACGTTTGTGCGTTCACCTACATTCACAAAATTTGTTTCCGGACGTACCACCAGGGGTTCCAGTCCCGAGAGGCGTAAAAAAGGCTGTATAACTATGTCTGTCATTAAGTTTTAACCAACTTTATTTTTAATCGCCAAATACGGCTTACAATACCAATGCTTCCTCCACCACAGGCAATTCCCGTGGCTTGTATTTTTTTACTTCCTGAGCGATATGTCTTATATGATCAGGGGTTGTGCCGCAGCATCCACCTACAATATTCACAAAACCTTCACGAGCCCATTCTTCAAGGATATGAGCAGTTTCGTGCGGTTGTTCATCATACTCTCCGAATGCATTTGGTAAACCTGCATTGGGATATGCTGAAGTGTAACAGCTTGCTATCTCGCTGAGCTCTTCAATATGCGGACGCATTTCTTTAGCGCCCAATGCACAATTCAATCCAATACTTATAGGATTTGCGTGAGACACAGAAATATAAAAGGCTTCTAATGTTTGCCCGCTCAAAGTTCTTCCACTTGCATCAGTAATGGTGCCGCTGATCATAATAGGAAGTTCCTGTTTTTTAGTATCCCTGAAATATTTCTTTATGGCATAAATCGCTGCTTTCGCATTAAGTGTATCAAAAATAGTTTCAACAAGCAGCAGATCGACACCTCCATCAACCAATCCTCTTATTTGTTCATAATAGGCATTGGCAACTTCATCGAAAGTTACAGCGCGGTAACCAGGATTATTGACATCAGGTGAAAGGCTCAAAGTTTTATTTAAGGGGCCAATTGCCCCTGCAACGAATATTGAATCTGGGGTGGATAATGGTGAGCCCGCTACAAAATCCCTAACAGCATTTCTTGCACAGGTTGCCGCGGCTACATTTAGTTCATAGGCCAGAGATTGCATATCATAATCTGCCTGGGCGATTGAAGTGCTGCTAAAAGTATTGGTTTCAATAATGTCGGCCCCTGCTTCCAGGTATTGCTTGTGAATGGCTTCAACAATTTGTGGTTGTGTAATGCTTAGCAGGTCATTATTACCCTTAATGTCCGTATGCCAATCCCTGAATCTTTCCCCGCGGTAATCTTTTTCTTCCAGTTTATACCGTTGGATCATTGTTCCCATGGCTCCGTCAATTATGAGTATCCGCTCTTTTAAATGGTCCCGCATTGATTTTTTCATGTTGAAAAATTTATCGTTAATAAAGTCGCCTGGCGGTTTTGTTACCCATGCTTACACGTACAAGTGAATGAATAGAAACTTCCTAATACTACTTACCGGTGCGCATAAAATTCTTGCTGCAGTTTTACACAAAATAAAATGAAAAAGTAAACGAAATTTGAAAATCCTGGAGAACGTGTACAGAATATTTTTTCGTTTATTAGTTCAGTTTTAAAGTTGGCTTCGGCCAGCTAAAGCAAAAATACCAGGCCGAACAATAAACCAAATCCGCCTGATTGCACTGCAAAATTAAATTAACCCGGGTAGAAAACAAAATCCATATTTCGGCCGCTTTAACGTTTTTTTGAAAATGCCATTTAGAAATATTATTATTTGCAGCAATCCTTTTTTCTTACAAAAATTGCTTTGAAGGTTTTCCAAAAGAAGTTGGTGATATTGTTAAGAATCGTCATATACTAAGTTTTACAGGTATTTCGAAGCTAGCAGTCTTTTTGCCGGCAACCCGATAATGCTGTTTCGATTTCAATAGTACTGTGGTGTATCTGGTGATGCAATAATTCGTGTTTTAAGTTTTGTATTAATTTCATTTGCTCATCAAAGCTGAGGGATTCATTTAACGATACATGTGCCGTAAGGGCATTTTCTGTTGTGCTGAGCGCCCATACATGTATATGATGGGCCTCAACAATATTATCCTGGCTGGTTATCACATCTTTTATCTCCTGTATGTCTATGTCAGGTGGAACAGCATCCACAGAGAGCCGAAAGCTTTCCGTAAGCAGGGACCACGTGCCAAAAAGGATTATAACCATAATAATAAGACCAATTGCGGGATCAACCCAATACCATCCAGTGTAGGTAATAAGGATACCGCCTGCGACTACGCCGACTGATACCAATGCATCACTCATCATGTGCAGGTATGCGCTTTTGATATTGAGATCGGTTTTACGGTTTTTAAAAAACAGGAGCGCCGAAAAAACGTTTACAACAATTCCCGCACCTGCAACCCAGGCGATTATGTCTCCTTTCACTTCGGCAGGATTAAACAACCGGTTCACCGATTCAAACCCCAGGATACCGATGGCAATTAATAAAAGCACCGCATTGAAAAGTGCCGCCAGCACAGTTGTTTTTTTAAATCCATAGGTAAATTTTTCCGTTGACTTTTTTTTGGCAAGTCGAAATGCTATGAGCGACAAAACAAGACTCGCCACATCACTAAGATTATGCCCGGCATCGGTGAGCAGCGACATTGAATTATTGATAATTCCTGCTATAACTTCCACAACCACAAAGCCTGCATTGAGGCTTATGCCAATAACCAAAGCCTTACTGTTATTCACAGAATTTATTGCCGGTGCAGGATGGTTATGGTGATGGTGGTGTGACATGGAATGCTCTCGTTTAGTCCCTCAGCGTATTATTTATTTTAATCAATTGATAAATTGTTGAAGTAGGTAATCTCTGAAATTCTTTTTCGTATGCCGGTCATTGGTTAGGGCTGCCAATAGCAAAGGTATTAAAGATGCCTATGCAATAGTTGCTTTATTGGTAAATGCCCCGAATGGACAACTTTCCTAATTTAAAAGGTATCACGTCGGCCTAAAGTCTATACCTTAAGGTCGTATATTAAATTTACAACAAGCGCAGTCCATCCCGTCTGGTGACTCGCACCCAGCCCACGCAAAGAATCGCCATGAAAATATTCATGAAATAAAACCAGGTTGCGATTTTCCTCCCTTTGATAAAACCAGTTATATGGACCATTCACCAATCTTTCATTGTGTTCATCTTTTTCAAAAATGCTGAGAAGACGCCGGGTAATTTCGTTACCGACCTGGGTAAGGGTAAGAAAAATGCCTGATCCTTTTGGGCATTCAACCTTAAACGCATCCTCATAAAAGTATCCATATATCTTTATCGCATTTATGACAAGAAAATTCAGCGGCATCCACACGGGGCCTCTCCAGTTGGAATTGCCTCCAAACAAGGCTGAAGTGGAGTCCCCTGGATCATACCGTATTGAATATTTAGTGCCTCCATATTCCAGCGTGTATGGATTTTGCTGGTAACATTTGGAAAGGGCGCGGATGCCTCCATCGGATAAAAACTCAGATTCATCCAGTAGTCTTTCAAGGATGTGCGTCAATCTTTCTTTTTTAACAAGAGAGAGCAAAATGCAATCGTCATTACCCTTATCCTGGCTGGGAAGGTATTTGTTATTTGATTTTCGGTAATTTTCAAACCACTGCATCCGTTTTGTAAAATCCTGTAGTTTATCAAGATACCTTTTTTCAATAACCGTTACTGCAAATAGTGGTGTAAGGCCTACAGCAGACCTGGTTTTGAGCGGGAATGCCTCGGATTTATTCAGGGAAAGCACATCATAAAAAAATTTATCTTCTTCATCCCATAATCCCAATTCGTTAAGTGCCTCGGCGATTATTACAAAATGCTCATAGAACTTGGTCCCTGCATCTTCAAAACAATTATCGTGGATGGCAAGTTCAAGAGCAATATCCATCATGCCCAGTGCATACATTCCCATCCAGCTTGTGCCATCGGCCTGTTCAAGAAAAATGCCCCCTGGTAGTGGCATGCTCCGATTAAAGATCCCGATATTATCCAGGCCAAGAAAGCCGCCTTCAAAAATACTGTTGCCATCCAGGTCTTTACGGTTGGTCCACCAGGTAAAATTAATAATTAGCTTCTGGAAAATTTTTTTCAGGAAGGGCAAATCGGCTTTCCCATACAATTTTTTTTCGGCACGGTATACATGCAAGGCTGCAAATGCGTGAACAGGCGGATTCACATCGCTGAAGTTCCATTCATAGGCAGGTAGCTGGCCTGTCGGATCCATGTACCATTCGCGCATTAGCAACAATAATTGGTGTTTGGCAAATAATGGATCTATAATTGCCATCGAAATACAATGAAAGGCCATATCCCATGCGGCGTACCAGGGGTATTCCCATTTATCCGGCATTGACATTACATCCTGGTTTTTCAAATATCTCCAATGATGATTGCGACCGCTTTTACGTGCTTCGGAAACCGGGGTTATTCCGTCGCTGGTATTTAGCCACCTTTCCACATCATAATGATAATATTGCTTATTCCAAAGCAGACCGGCAAATGCCTGTCGCTGAATATTTTTCTGATCGGGAGAACAATTAAACGGACTCACCGCTTCGTAAAACTCATCAGCCTCTTTTTTTCTCTCTTCAAAAATTTCTTCAAACTTTTCCGGAAAGGGCCTGGGAGTTTTTACATTGCTGAGCCGCAAATATATCTTTTCAGAATGTGCGCCTTTTATCTCGTATCGATATACGGGAGAGAACTTGGTACCTTCTCTTTTTTGACGCAATTTTTCATGGTCTTTTCCATTAATTATCGCGTCATGAAAGGCATCTTTAACAAATTCAGTTGTGTTTGGCCGGTCATAAAGTCTTTCAAAATTGGTTTCATTTTCAGTAAACAAAACTTCATTGGCTTCCTGGAAATACAAAAAATATTCACCCAGGAATTTATGGCTCGCCTTTACACTGCGACTGTTCAAGAAAACAATCGATGGCTTATCTTCTTCGCCTGCATATTGCCATTTGTTATAGAACCATAAAGTTGGCAAAATTGTGATGGGTGCGCTCTCGTTTCCCCGGTTTATAATTTCAATCTTTATAAAAATATCTTCGCTATTTTTCTTCGCATATTCTACATAAACATCAAAGTATTCATTGTCTTTAAATACGCCCGTATCTAAAATCTCATATTCGGGATCATTCTTACTGAGGTTGCTATTTTTATTGAGGAGGTCAAAATACGGATAGGCTTTCTGCGGGTATTTATATAGATATTTCATATAATAGTGGCTGGGAATATTATCGAGATAATAATATAACTCCTTTACATCTTCGCCATGATTTCCTTCGGTGTTGGCCAGGCCAAAAAGCCGTTCTTTCAAAATAGGATCTTTACCATTCCACAATGCTGTTGAAAAACATAAATTTTGAAACAGATCTGAAATACCTGCCAGCCCATCTTCTCCCCACCGATATACCCTGCTCCTGGCGTGATCGTGAGGGAAATAATTCCAGGCGTCTCCACCTTCGCTATAATCTTCACGAACGGTTCCCCATTGCCGTTCACTAAGGTAAGGACCCCATTTTTCCAGCGGTACTGTTTTAACTGAATTTTTCTGTAGCCTTTTATGCTCTTTCGTATTCATCTTCCTGATTTTTTCAATGACTGATAATAAGCCGGTGTGCCCGGCAATGCTTTAATTTACCGCGCATTGAATGCTGCAACTTTGAAATTACTTCCCCTGGCAACCAATGATTTAGTTACCAACACTCATTACGTGGCACTTAACAAAGATAATCCTGCCTGTTTTGCCGGGCCCACCGTTTATACGTAAAATGATGGAAAAATGTAAATAGGCGGTTACTACTGCACATTGTTAACAATTAAATGGCAATTATTCAATTTTCCACAGGATTATTCGTTGTATTAAAGCTAACCGGTTCGTGATCCACCTCTATTTATACAAAACTAGTTACTATGAAAAATTTATTACTCCTTTTTTTCTGCATATTTGCTTTAAATACCCTTCACGCGCAGGTACCCACGGCAATGTCCCCGGAAGCAAGCAATTTCTATTCCATTGCTATGCCCGCAATACGGCAGCAGGTAAAAAATATCGTATTGCAAACCGCGGGGGCAATAAAACATTATACCGCCAATGCAGACAGCCTTTCACAAAAACTCCACGTCAGCAGGGCATTAAAAGGTTTGAGCAATACTGATATTGAGGGTATCATTGTTTTAATAATGGTTCAGGCTTCCAGGGATGCGGACGCGGAACTAAAACTTATGGTACTTGGCATGGGCCGCCGTAATGAGCAAAAACAGCAGGAGCCAACAACAGCTTCCCTGGTCAGCGCCGGAAATAAAATCAGGTCCGCTGAAGAGATCAGTGATATGGAGAACCTGAAATTGCGCACGATCATGGAGCGGAAAAGCAGCATGGCAGAGCAAATAAATAATGTCATGAAAAATATCCTGGGTAGCCGGCAAAATATTATCAACAACCTGCGGTAATATATAACAGATCTTCTAAGAATACTGTAAATACATTCACAGTAACTATTAATTCATTTATTACCCGGTTGGGTCACAGCATGCCAGCCATTGCTTTTGCGCTCCAGGTATATATAACGGCTAAGCGCACTTTCATTATTTGTCTTAGTTAAAGAAGTTACCGCAATGATAATCTTATCCTGTTGAGCCGGGATATCCTGGAGATTGAATTTATAATAATTATTGCCTCCTTCTATAATTTCCTTTATGTTTTTCGGATCTTCATTATTCATTTTTGAAGTATCTTCAAAATTATAAATTACGTAACGGTCAACACTATTATCAG
>JBDTLZ010000032.1:0-13576 GCA_039934515.1 Ginsengibacter sp. | reverse complement strand
AAAAAAAACCAACTAAACAAATATTGGACTAATTATATTTTCACTTTGGTATTATCGCATAAAGGTATGTGCACGCGTGGGAAAACCCGGAAGGTCTATTACAGGGATTTAAATTAAGAAGACTCACCAAAAAGGCTTCCGGGCTTGTGGGGGCGGCAACTAATAAAAATTTTAGATCCAGGTAACATTCCCGGTATGGAAAAGGAAAAAATGTGCTGCCACAATCAAACGAGGAAGTGAAAGGCATAGGCGCACGTGAGAAAACCACGAAGGCTTATTGAAGTGCCTGAATTTAAGAAAACTCACCAAAAAGGCTTCCGGGTTTGTGCAGGGCTGTAACCAAAAGAATAGGTAGATCCGAATAAAATTCCCACGTTTGTTGTAATCGGATCTATCTAATCACAAGCCATGTATACCCCGCCGCCGGCAGTTTTACCTTTATCGAAATGCGGTAATGCCGGTCCAGCTTATATATTCCCGGGCTTCGTCCTTCTACGCTTACAATTGCCTTATCTGTGAGGCCGGCATAATATAGTGGCAGATCTACTGTGCGGGAAACCGGGTATCTTAAAGGGTTATACAACATGGCCAGGGCTTTTTCCTTAAGGCCCCCGGGTGCAACATGCATAATACCATCCCAATCGCGGCCATCGGGGCGACGCAGGTGCACGATATCGGCATTTAAAATGTCACGGTATTTTTTGTACCAGTTAATCACTTCTTTAACCAACAATTTTGTTGTGATGGTATCATAAAGCCTTGGGCCCCGGTAACATGCCTGTATGCCTGCACCATAGTATTGCATCATCAATTGTTTATACGCATCAAGATGTTTATAGAGTGGTTCAAGTGTGGAAGATTCGTCTCCGCCATGGTATTCTGTGAGAGGTACAAAACCCCAACCCATTGAAGGTATTTTTTCCCAACCGGCATCGTAAATATTTTGCCGGTTCAGTATTACCTGTTGCTCACGGGGAAGTGCAAAATTAACTTCCCGGTATCCTAAGGCGACTTTATTGGTTCCGTCGAGAAAGTACCAGTCGGGCGCATTGATATATACACCTTTTTCATTCAGCCAATGATAAAGCCCCTTCTGCAATTCCATTTGCCTCCATTGGGAATCATCCAATCCTTTATGGCCGGGATGTGTTGTAGAAGCGCAGACATCTCCGGGATATGGGCCATCATTTTCAAAAATGTCAAAACCTGTATGTTCGAAAAAATATCGCAACTTATCGAGGTAAGCAAGGCCCCACTTACTTCCCAGGCATGGAGCATTACCGAAAAGCGCGCCACCGGGCTTGCCGGTCTCAGGGCTGATCACATCATCCTGTTCACTTATCGACCTGCTGCTAAACAGGGAATATCCTCCCAACAAAATACCTTTACTATGAGCATATGCTGCAAGGTCTTTGGCTTTTTTAATATTTTCCCCAGAAGTATCTTCCAGGTCCATCCCGCTTCCAAAACTGAGAATAATACCTTCATAGCCGGTCTCTACACACTGGTTAACTGCCGATTTTATTACAGTAGGATCGCTGCTCACCAGGTGCATAAAAATGGGGTTTCCGGTGACCCATGGCACAATGGTGCGGTACATTCTTTTTTGCGCAAGCCCGTTGCGTTCGCGGTCATAACCATCCAGCAATAATTCAAAGGTGCGGATAGATCTGAATACTTCACCGGGCAACAGATCGATCCCGATACCCTTACCCGGATACACTTTTAACAGGCAGGGAGTTTTCAATGCATAACTTACCTGTGAAGTATAGGCCGCATCCGTTTCCCAATGCGTTGTTTGATCGGAGTTTCTTGCAGTCATTGAGTTATTATATCCAAAATTACTTTCTATATATAAACCATGTGGCTTAAGCATTGCTGTCGCATTACCTTCAACAGCGGATTCTTCTTCAGGAGTAGCCAGTATTTCATTGATCACTTGCGTAAGGTGGATTGCCTTTCCGCTTTTATTTTCAACGCGTAGTGATTTACATACCAGGGGTAAATTATCATACAGTTCATAATTGATCATTACGGTTATGCCCTTTAATACAGGTAATTTGGAAGCATAGGCAAAACTCAGCATCTGCCCCTGGGGTAATTTATTATTAGATGCCCACGTGCGTGATTTCCAATGCAGGTATGGCGTGACAGGCGATATGGTGTAATTCTCATACTGAAAATCCATTGCCCCGGCTATCAATTGAGCCGGCCATTCCCGCAACAGGTATGCGTTTTCTTTTTGTCCATAAAGGCCCCCGATATGAAAAGTGTCGCCATTAATCACAATTGCGGCTTCAGGTTTTATTGCCCGTAAAAGTTCTTCCCCGGTTGTCAGATTTTCGAAACCGACACAGGCAACATTCGGCTGCAACACAAATGTGCGTTGTAAGAGGCCATTCGACAGTGTTATATTTTTCCCTTCATCACTCAGGTATATTTTTGCAACGTGTTTATCTCCACCGATCAGCCAATCTTTAGGGGTCCTGTTTTTATAATCCCTATTCCCCGGCGAGACCTGGCTGAGTTGAGCATTTGACAACATCGAAAATAACAGGAGAATAAAACAAATGGACAATTTCATTTTATGTAGCTATTTCACAAAGATCGCGGAATTATAATTCCTTCGCCCTAAGCCGGAATAATTGATGTTACGTATATGCCTGGAAATTTCAGGCAAAAGCGGTGTATGAGATTTACCATCGTAAAAGAAGGAAACGGCTTTTCAACGTTGTTCGTGTGCTGTTTTGCCGGGAAAATGTAAGTATTGTGTAGGTGAAAGCTGGCAATATCTTCCTTGTGGGCGAAAGTCCGGTTTTTCCAAAGCTGTTACATAGACTTATTTTACCGGAATATGAAAACCGCTATCGCTGAAATAAGCAACAGTAATACAATTGCCGCACCCAGGATAAACCATCTTTGTCGATACAGTGCCCCGGTTGGGGGCTGCGATGTTTCGTTGCCGGTAGCTACTGCCCTTTTTACGTTGTCGAAAGTTGTGTTTACCAGGTATTGAACAACCTCCCGCGTTGGAAGCGTTTTTCCAGCTCTTGATTCTAATTCATGTCGTACAAGAGTTGTTAAATGCGCTTCGTTTTCGCCGGCACCAAAATATTGCAATAATATCTCCACTTCATCGCGGGTGCATTCATCATTCAGATACCTTTGAAATAATGTGCCAATAGTGCTGTTATCTTCCAAAATAATTGTTTGACAGCTAATACGTCTCAAACGGATCCTTCCCCTGTTTGCTTACAAATTTTTTTTAAAGAAATATACCGTGCGGAATCCGGCAAAACAACAAAAGCATCACTGAGTTACGAGGAAGGTCAAAATACTAATTGTCATTACATGATACCCTTGCAATTGTTGACGAATAAATTTGGTAGCTTTAACGATATGGTCGCTAATGGTAGATGGAGAAATGTTTAGTAACTGGCTCACCTCTTCGTAAGTCCGTTCTTCAATCTTGATCAACTGAAGGACCTGGCGTCGCCTCGGAGGCAGGTGATCGATAACCTCCCGCAGCAATTGCGCGCTTTCTTTGCTGCTAAAATTTTCTTCTATATGCAGGTAGTTCCCGGAAGCGCTGTTTATTAGTTCTGTGTGCAATCTTTTCTCCCGGGCGGCTTTGCGGAAAAAATCACAAACAAGGTTCTCAGCTACGCGGAACAGGTATGGACGAAATGATTGATCGGGGTCGATGCCCTTCCGGCAATTCCAAATTTTTACAAAAACATCGTGAAGTAATTCACAGGCAAAGGTTTCCGATTTTACCAACCTGATAAGGTAGCCGAGCAAACGAACACTATACAAATTGTATAGCTTTTCAAAAGCTTTATCATTGCCTCCATTCAGGAGTACAACCAAATCTCTTTCATTTAAAGTCCGGGTGTTCAAACAAACGCAGTTTTAGATTTACTGATTTATTGAAGATAACAAATAATGCAGTATTGCAGCGTTTTTTCAAGCCCTTTTTGAGAGTTACTATAAAATATATCGGTCAATTGATTGGGTATGCGTACTTTTTTCCCTGAATCAAACTTACATTGGTCGCCGCGTTGCTAAACCTGGCAATTCCTCACGACGTTTTTATTTTTTGCGGCTTTGTGAATTGATGACTTAATTCAATACCAGTTCCACAACGGGTATTTCGAATCCGGGCTTTTTTTCCGGGAGGGTAATTACAATATCATTACCGGCTTCTTTATATTGTAACTCCGAATCATCATGCAGGAACTGGGCATATTTTATTTTGCCGCGGTAGCCCTCTAATTTTAAAGTGCCCGATGACGGATAATTATATAGGTGGAGGTACAATCGTTTCTCCGATGCATTGTAAGTGAGTTTATTACCGGCTGGAGCCTGGAATGTTTCCGGTGCAAATGTACAGTCATAAATTGATTTACTGTTGGCATGCATCCAATACGCCAGGCTATCAAGAGCGCCCTTTGCCCTGTAATCAAATTCACCGCGCGCCGTAGGCCCGACGTTTAAAATAAGGTTACCTCCATTGGCAACGGAAGTAATCAATAAATCCAGCAATTCACGGTGCGTTTTCCATGTGTTTTCATCGCGATAGTAGCCCCAGGAACCCGAAAATGTCTGGCAGGTTTCCCATGTTTTACCTTTGTACTTTTCAAGCTCTTTTGTACTCACCTGTTCTGGTGTGACGAAGTCTGCACCGTCTTCATAATCTTCCAGGTTTAAACGGTTGTCAACAATAATTCCGGGCTGTAATTTGCGGATCAGTTTCAATAATTCTACGGAACCCCAATCATCTTTCCCTTTGCCATAACCTTCTTTTCTCGGAAAGGAAAAATCCAGCCAAAGGATATCGATCTTGCCATAATTGCTGAGCAGTTCGGTAACCTGGTTACGTATATATTGCCGGTATTTAGCCATATCACGCCCCTTATTTAACCTTGCATATGCAGTATCAGATTGGTTCGCGGGTGATTGCGGGTGATAGTAGTCGATGGTATAATCCGGGTGATGCCAATCAAGCAGGGAATAATAAAAGCCAACAGCAATACCTTCAGCCCTGAATGCCTGTACAAATTCTTTTACCAAATCCCTCTTTGCACCTGTATTTGTGGCTTTATAATCTGTGTATTTACTATCAAACAAACAAAAACCTTCATGATGTTTGGTAGTAAGCACCGCATACTTCATCCCGGCTGCCCTGGCTTTCCTTGCCCATTCCCTTGGGTCAAACTGATCAGGGTTAAACTCCCCGAAATATTTTTGGTACTGTTCATTGTTCAGGTGCTCATGGTTTTTGACCCATTCATGTCTTGCAGGTAACGCATATAAACCCCAGTGGATAAACATACCAAAGCGGCCATCCGTCCACCATTGCATACGCTTTTCCTTTTGTTGCAGCGTTTCGTTCGTAATGGAAGGCTTTGTTTGAGCATAAGCTGGTATAATAGCAATGAAAAGATCAATTAAAAAAAGGAGACTAAAAATGCGTACCGATATTTTTTTCATGAAGATCTGTTTGTGATGTAGATTTTTATTTTTTTAAATAAACATACTTAACAACCTGATACCGTTTTCATCATCGAAGTAATGATACCGCTTTTTTACGGCATCACTTCGCCGACAATTTAAGTGGTTTGCAATTCTTAGCAAATTAATCTAATAGGTTCAAACCCTATTTAAAAATAACTCCGTACACCAACAAGCATTTCGATGACTATTATAAAGGCAAACGCGAAAGCGATCAAAAGTGAGCTCTTAATTACAGATAAGAAATCATTTCCGGCAACAGTATGAAAGTGTTGGAGTATTTGCGACCCGGTAATTTACATTCGCACAGGTGCCAGGTATAAAAACAGGAAATTAGAAAGCAGGACTTTATGTGTCTCTTAAAAACGGCATCTAAATTGTACCAACACCACTAAAAATATTTATGAAAAGAAGATTAATATTTCCCTGGATATTTTTTTTAGCAGGCGCGCTTTACGGACAAAAAGTTACCATCCTGGAACACGTAAATATTATTGATGGCACGGGAAAAAGTATGATGGCGAATCAAAATATGATCATAAAAGATGGCGTTATCAGTGGAATTAATACAGATAAAAATATTACTAAAGATGCCACCATAATAAACCTGGCAGGCAAGTACATCATGCCTGAAATAATCAATGCACACGGACACCTTGGTATATTAAAAGACACTGTTACATCCGCTGCCAATTTCACTTCAGAAAATATCAGGCGCCAGCTATTGCGGTATCAGCAATATGGCGTAGCCGCAGTAGTATCAATGGGCAGCGACCAGGAACTTATAATTGGGTTGCGGGATTCATCGCGTTCGGGTAAGATCCCCGGTGCGACGATATATTCTGCTCTTTATGGCTTTTCCGTGAAAGATTCCGGGCCGCCAAAAAGTATGGGAATGGTAAGGCTTTACCGGCCGGAAACAGTTCAACAGGCTATTAGCGAGGTAGATTCTTTAGCTCTTTTGAAACCTGATCTAATTAAAATATGGGTGGATGATTTTGGTGGCCAAAGCCCAAAAATGAAACCTGGGATCTACGGCGCCATTATTAAAGAAGCCCATTCGAAAGGCATTCGTGTGGCGTCACACCTCTATTATCTTGAAGATGCGCGCAGGCTTGTCGACGCAGGGCTGGATATCATTGCGCATAGTGTTCGTGATGCTGAGATAGATGATACCCTTATTGCCGCTATGAAAAAGAATAAGGTAATGTATATTCCTACATTGTCGCTTGATGAATTTGCTTATGCTTTCGAAGGCAGCCCGGGTTGGATCAATGATCCTTTTTTTAAAGCGGCACTTGAGCCCGGAGTGTTTGAAATGATCACACGGGAATCATATAAAGACAGAGTGAGAAAAGACCCTAAAACGCCGAAGGAGAAAGCTGCATTACAGATCGCGATGAAAAATGTAGTGAAACTTTACCGGGCGGGTGTCCTGGTTGCTTTGGGCACCGATTCGGGAGCAATGCCAATACGGGTGCAGGGATTTTCAGAACATATGGAAATGGAACTCTATGTTGCGGCAGGGCTTACACCAATGGAGGCAATTAAGATAGCTACGCAAAATGGAACAAGGCTTCTTCACATCGATAATGAAAGAGGGTCCTTACAAGTTGGGAAAAAAGCAGACTTTATTGTTTTAGACGCTAACCCGCTTGATAATATCAGGAATACGCATGCGATTAATTCTGTTTGGAAAAATGGTGAAAAGGTTGCAGATAAAGTTTTCTGAAATTGCCCGGCACAACAAAAAACGGGTAATCGCGATTAAATAGGAGACCTTATCTCCTGGAATTTGATCCATTGCCAATAATATCCTTCTATTTACCTCAATTTGTAGTCAAAATGTTACATTATCAATAAAAATCAATTTACTTCAGAATCGGGGCTTAAATTTGCAAAAATTTAAAAAATCTGTGAAGAAGGGAATTTTATGTTTTGCATTCGCATCCTCTACCTGTATTCTGAATGCTCAAACGACACCGGGATCTGATTTTAATGGCCGTTTAACAGGTAAAACCATTGATTCGTCATCGGGCCATGCATTAGAATACGCAACAATATCCGTTTTCTTCCAGGGAGAAAAAAAGCCGGTAAGCGGCACAACTTCTGATGTTTCCGGGCAGTTCACTATTAAAGAACTGGCCAAAGGGAGTTATACTGTTGTAATTGAATTTATCGGCTACCAGCCACATACTTTTAATAATATAGGGATAGATGGGAAAACTCCGACGGTTAACCTGTCAACAATTTCATTGGTTAAAAAAAGCAATTTATTACAAACAGTTACTGTTTCATTACCTGGAAAAATAATCGAGAACAGGATCGACAAGCTCATTTTTAATGCGGAAAAGGACCTTACTTCGCAGGGAGGTGTGGCTACCGACATTTTGAAAAAGGTGCCCCAGGTATCGGTAGACGTTGATGGAAATGTACAGTTGGCCGGAAGTTCGAGTATCCGCTTTCTTATCGATGGCAAACCATCATCTGCTTTTGGCAATAATATTACCGATGTTTTACAGTCGATACCCGCAAGCCAGATCAAAAGTATCGAAGTAGTTACGAATCCGGGCGCAAAATACGATGCGCAGGGTTTAGGTGGCATCATCAATATCATTCTCAAGAAAAATAACGCCAGGGGAATCAATGGCAATATATCACTCACCGCAGGCACACGCCTGGAAAATGGCGCTTTTAATTTTAATGTGCGGGATGGAAATTTTGGGATGTCGGCATTCGTTAGTGGCAATTCCAAAATAGCCTCCAATACCCCTGTAACCTATGACCGTTTATCGCACAATGCATCCGATAGCACTACCGATCTGTTACACCAGGATGGACTATCACGTTTTCACCGGCACGGGATTGAAACAGGACTTGGTTTCGACTGGACCTACAAAAAGAAGAACAGTTTTTCCGGTTCCTTAAATTATAACGAATTTGGGAACACCGGAACCGGGCATACCAGTCAATCGCAGGTAACAACATTGGACGATGGAAGCGGATCCGTACTTTCTGATATTGCGGTAGTCAATAACACACGCAGTTCTTTTATATTTCACAATGTGGACGCCGGGCTCAATTATAAAAGAACATTTGACAAGGAAGACCGTGAGCTTGAGATTGCTGTCAACAGCAGCTTTGGAAATGATCATGCCAAATCTGGTAACAATCAATTTCTATTGCCACAGGATTCGCTTAGTTATGCGAGAAATAATATAAACCCCGGCAAGGAAAATGGAACAGAATTTACGATCGACTTCACAGAACCATTGAGAAAAAATGTTACCCTTGGGGTAGGGACGAAGATACATTTTGATGATATAAATAGTACATCAAACGTATTCAGTTTGCAAACAGGCAAGGCATTTTTATTTGACAGCTCTTTATCCAACTATCTTAAATACCATCAAAAAGTATATGCAGCGTATGTTGAATTGAGTTTCCCGGTGGGAAAACTTTTTGATGCCAAAGTCGGTGGCCGTTATGAACGCACTCAAATGAATACTTTTTATTCAAATGCACAGGTTCAGGCGCGTTCTTCAGGTTATAACACCTTCGTGCCTTCAATTTTCCTGATGAAAAAATTGGGCGATAACCAGACTATTAAACTTAGCTATTCAAAAAGGATTCAGCGGCCGGAATATAGCGACCTGAACCCTTTTGTAAATACAAGTGACCCTAAAAATATTTCCAGTGGAAATCCATTTCTTACGCCGCAGATAGGGAACCGTTATGAACTCTCTTATAGCCGGGACCTTGGGGCCACTGGTTTTTTTGTTGTCAGCATTTTTTACCGGGGGAGCAATAATGATATCCAGCCATATATAGTTTACTATCCTTCACTGGTAATAGGCGATTCGATCTATACAAATGTCTCTGTAAGCACCCGTCAAAATATTGGGCTTGAAAAGAACATGGGCGCCAGTTTATTTGGCAATATAAATTTTACCAAAAAACTTTCGGTACGGAGTAACTTTTTTGTATTTCACAGGAACACCATCAATAAACTCGATCCGGGGTATAATTCAAAGAGTTTTAATTACCGGTTCAATGTGAATACGAATTACCAGTTTAATAAAACGCTGACGGGGGAATTTTTCGGAAACTTTAGTTCCGCACGTCACGAAGCACAGGGAAGTTATCCTTCATTTACAACTTACAGTATTGCGCTACGTCAACAAATATGGAAAAAGAAAGGAAGCATTGCTCTTACTGCAGTAAATCCTTTTAATGAATATATCAAACAAAAGACGCTATTATACGGCCCCGGATTTTCAGTGACGAGCGTCAGAAGAATTCCTTACAGGTCCTTTGGAATTAATTTTACCTGGAAGTTTGGAAAATTAGAATTCAAGAAAAACAAGGAGGAAAACTCCGGTAATATAAATCCCCCGTCGGAGTAAAATTGATCCTGAACTGCGACAACGCAATTAGCAATGGTGCATTACAAGAATCATCATTACAATTAAGTAACTTTTGATAGTTCTTTAACCTTTAAATAAATTCAGCCTGGAAATATTGCTTGCACGTTTGCGATACGCTGGTTGCAATGTCCGGGCTGAACTTTCGAACTCTTTTTACCCGGGTTATTCTAACTATCTTGTTTTTTTAATGAAGGCAGCAACTCGTCCAGTCCTTCCATAGCTGTCGTTAATCCTTCTTTCAAGCCCATTTTAATTATTGATTCCAGTTGGGCCAGGTCGTCAAAAGAAAGATGGTATAACACAAGAGTTGTTTGTCCCTTGCCGGTAAAGGTTACTTCCCAATGTGACATGGGGAGGTCCTTATTCACATTTCCATCCGCGTCTGTAAAAGTGTCCAGTCCTTTAAATTTTTTTTGAGTGTCGATGAAGTTGTAATCTGTCCAGCTCCAATGCTCCTCACCTGCGGGGCCTTCCATGGCGTAATGCCAATGCCCACCTACCCTGAAGTCCATTGATTTTGTTCTTGCTTTCCACGGTTTCGGCGCCCACCACTGGTCGAGGATTTCGCTTTTGGTATAAGCATCCCATACAAGCGGCAACCCGGCTGCAAATTCCCTTCTTACGGTAATCGTTCTGTTCTCTTTGTTAACTGAGAAATCAAATTCTAAATTGGTGCTCATTTTTTATTGTTTTTGATTTTTAATTATACTTTATCCAGTTCGATGAAGCGGTTTTCCCATAATTTCCTGAATTGGTCAAGCCATTTGCTTATTTCTTTCATTTTAATTACCTGAAGCTGGCAGTAAATTTCCGGCCATCATGTTCTTGTTTCCCAAGCTGGCATTCGGCTGGTATACGGAGGCGTTTAGAGACTGCCTGCCGGGTCGTATCAAAGTGTTCTGCAATCGCAATTGGGTGTTATGGCCTGGACGGCTATAAGCAAAATAATTGCCCGTCCTGTGGCATCGGTAATCGCCTGGAAAACATCTCTTCCCATCTTTTAAATATTTTATTGTGCAACTAATGAGTTGCAAATATATGTGCAACTAATCAGTTTCGCAAATTTTTCCCGGGATTCTTTTCGGGAGATTTTTAAAACATTCCATCCTATTATGAAATAATAACAACATCTTCTCATTGCAGACTTTATGGTGAAACAATAGCATTCTGACCTTTGTTCATAACTTTATTTTATGGCATTTGAATAAGCGCTGGTAGCAGTAGTTTTTTCATGGGGCGATTATAGGACGGCTGACAGGATCAGGCATGACTTTACCGGCGGTGTGAAAAAAATCATGAAATGGGATTTGAAGAATCAATATCTCCTGCAGGGCTGGAAGCCCTTATTACGATGGTTAACAAAACGTCGAACGCACTCACTGAAAGGTATGAACGCGAAATACCCGTTGATTTCCAATGATATGAACTGTCCCAACAGCTATGAATTGGTGCAGTTGCCGGTTCATTTAAATTATCATCCAGGGCAGGTGAATTACCTCCGGCGCACTTTGGAATAAACCGGCAAAGTTTTCTTTCGATTCCATCACCTTTAAAATTAAGTCAATCATCACCAAAGAGCCAAACAGGACTGACTATTCTATTTTTTTAGGAATAATTACTTTACGATTAGTTATCGGTGGACTTTATTTAATGAGTAAGGCTTAGATTTTAATTGCTGATAAGAATTGGCATTTTCACGGAAATATAAAAAATGATCCCGGTAGTATTTTTTATTTAAAAATTAGCAGCACGAACGCAAGGCGCTTACTTCAATGCTGGATGACCTGCATTTCCTTTTTTTGTAATTCTATCAACTACTGCCCGGGCAGAATTTCATTGTTCAGGATTTGTACATATCTTCATTTTTAGATTTTTAATTGGGTTAAAGTTCAAGCTCACAAGTATAAATGCCAGCACAGCAGCAAACCCTGCCGACGTTGGCAGAAGCACTTACAAAACATCTATGCAAATAAATTCCATTGACAACCTTCGGCAACAATTATTTGATGAAACAGACGGAAGTAATTTTTCAAAACTAAAAAATAAGTTACTGAAAATTTATGCAGTCACACAAAGAGAAACCGTCATAAACATATTTTCTCAGTATGTAAAAGAAGGCAAAATCTTACATTGGCGAAATTTTCTATTGAGAGACATAATTGATATGACACTTGAGAACGAAAACAAATATGCGTACTTTTTTGCATGGACTATAACAGTTCCAACGTTAACCTATTGGGGAATAGACGGCCTGCTCAAAACCCAGGGAAAAGACTGTTATGAAAAACTAATCGAATTATTACAAATAGAAAGTCAGCAAGTATCAATCAGGGCAAAAGCAATTAAAAGCATTTCTGAATTCAGTAAACAAACGTTTGACAAAGGATTGCCAGGCGACCCAGGTTATTGGAGAGTTGAGGACCTTAAAATAACTGAAATTGTAGCATGGCAACAAAATGGATATCCTGATGGTTTAGGTTATCCAAAACCACAAATTCATCCATCAATAGCAAATCCTAAAACCAGCTTCGAAAAATTAATCTCAAATCTTGATAAAAAATTAGAAAAATTACGTAGTGAAAATCAGGATGAATCCAATCCATCAAACTGGTTAATAGTAGCAGGTGAGTCAGATATGATTGAAATTGAAAAAAAATGGCAACTACCTGGCACCTATTTACTATTTCTCAAAAACTATTCTCCATTGGAGGTTAATATTGACGGCAGAAAATTTGTAAATGGTCTTTCTTTGTATGGAGCAGGAAATTTGATTGTGGCGCAAAGCGGATATTCGTACAATACTGAAACTCAAAATAAGATGAATGATTGGCCAATTAATCTTGTAGTTATAGGAGACGATGGTGGTGACCCTTTTTGTATTGATATTGACGCAACAAAAGATGGGGATGCACCAATATACAAAAGCATGCACGGCCAGGGGGCATGGAAATTTGAAAAGTTTTCTGACAGTTTTACTAAGTTTTTGAAAGCACTCACTTGACAAAAGTACTTCTTCCAACATTGCCAAAAGTCAGGGCTGCACGTTGGAACAATGGGTATTTTATCACTGTCAACATTGGGCGGGGCTGCACGTTTTTCAATTGAACTTTTGGTGTATTTTATATTTTCAATTTAGCTTAAGTTCCTGGCAAGACCAGGGTCAATTGCCTCTCCTTCGGGTATGGAAAAGGTTTGGCATCATAAGGTTCAACGTTTTCTAAAGTTCAAATTTCATAAAACTCAGATCAAAATGCAACGGAATTTTTTTATTTTATCTGCGTTAGCGACCTTACCAATGTTTGCATTTAGTAAAGTAAGATCATTCTTGTCTTTTAGAAACGACAAAGGATTTAAAGTTAATTCCGGAGAAGCCAGATTTGGCAAACATTACAAAATGAAAGGTGTTACTTTAAACGTTTTAGATATAAAGATATCCGGTATCGATACAGAAAATGATCTGGCTGTGTTTGAACAGACGGGCTTAACACCTAAAGGTGGCCCGCCTTTACATGTTCACCCAAAACAAGACGAATGGTTTTACGTAATTGAAGGCGAAGATTTATTTCAGATTGGTGAAGATAAATCATTAGCGTCTTGTTATAAATCAAATAGGTTCAACTGATTAGATTTTTGTT
>JBDTLZ010000031.1:0-23760 GCA_039934515.1 Ginsengibacter sp. | reverse complement strand
CTGCACAGGTATTTTTGCGAGCAAAAAAATAAATGCTGCTGGCAACGACGGTTTACTTTACGGCGGCACCACATTTTTCTTACACCAGGTAGCCGGTTGTTTGCTCGTAGTCGTCTTTTCTATTGTGATGGGATTCATCGTGTTTAAGATCGTAGATATGATTGTTCCTTTGCGTGTATCACCCGAAGAAGAAGAGGCAGGCCTGGACATCACACAGCACTTTGAGAATTTATAACGGAACTTAAATGCCCTTACGGATTACCATTCCTGCATTGTTGAGCAGGTGAAAGTTTGTTTATGCCATTACTTTATGTAAGGATATAATTCTTAATGCTAAATACCCTCTTGTATGGTAAGTATCGGCATTGGTATATTGCTTTTTTTGCAGTAGTATTTTACCGGTTATGGTGACAATATCAGTTAAAGATGATGAAAATTAATGCGGTAATTTATTAGATACCGATACCGCTTCACATAACCGGTTATTTACTTAAGGAAAGAAAATTACTGGTACCGTACATGCAGCGTGAACTATGCCGAATTTCTTCCTGCATTGATAATGCCGAATGAACAGCGCATGACTAATTTTTCGTAAGTATTTTTCAAATCCTCCGGGGCTTTTTCTATTTCGATTTCACGAATGTTTGCAATCGCAAATTGCTGAATGGTAACCAATGGCAGAACAATTTTTTCCCGCATGCTTATGGATAACTGTTCAACCGGGTATTCCGCCATCAATTCGTTTTTACCACTGAGCTGGAAGAGATATTTTTCGGTAGTTACATATTCCTGGTAGATCATGTTCCATATCTCCCCATATTTTTCGTCTTTTGATAAATGGCCAGTAAGGGGAAAGAAGCATTTTTTCATGGCCATTTCGCAGTTGTCAAGTAGCGTTTTAAAAAATAATGAATTCTGGTACAATGTTTTGAACTGGTTAAATTTACCTGCCTTCTCCATGTTTTGTAAGGCTGTGCCAACACCATAATAGCCGGTTACATTTTGCTTAAGCTGGCTCCATGCACCCACAAAAGGAATGGCACGGAGGTCCTGCAGGTTTATTTTTTTTGTTCCGCTCCTGTGTGCGGGGCGACTACCGATGTTTGTTTCACTGTAAAACTTAAGAGGACTGATATTAGTGAGGTAGTCCATAAAATCAGGATGGTTTTTAAGAGCGGTATATGCATTAAAGCTTGCATTGGCAAGTTCCTGCAATAAAGTCTCTTCTTCCTCCTGGAGCGTGACATGGCGATTGGAAAAAATATCATTGGAAATACCGGCATGTATGAGCTGCTCAATATTAAACTGGGCTGCATCAACCGTTCCAAAATTGGAACTTACTGTTTGTCCCTGTATGGTGAGCTGAATTTCTTTGTTCGAAATATTTTTACCCATAGACGCATAAAATTTATGCGTTTTACCACCCCCCCTTGCCGGCGGTCCGCCACGTCCGTCAAAGAATACCACATCTATATTGTGTTGTTTTGAAATAGCAGTGAGTTCCTCTTTTGCCTTATAAATGCTCCAGTTACCCATCAGGTAACCACCGTCTTTTGTGCCATCGGAAAATCCAAGCATGATAACCTGCTTGTTGTTTCTTCTTTTTAGATGTTCCTGGTATTCATTATTCGTATATAGGGTATCCAGTATTGATGCTGCATTTTGTAAATCATCAATTGTTTCAAATAGTGGAACGATATCAATTTTTAAATCCTCCCGCTTCCATCCGGCCAGTATGAACAGGCCATATACCTCCAATATATTCAGTGCGCTGCTGCTATGGCTTATAATATACCGGTTGCATCCCAATTCACCATTGTATTCCTGGATCAATTTAACCGCTTTAATTGATTTGATCGTGTCATTTACTATTGGGTCTTTATAATCCTTCTCCGCAATCACGGCATTATTATGGGTTAAGACATTTATTTTTTCAGCTTCACTCAATTTTGCATAATTGGCTGGTAATACTTTATCACCTGCTGCAATAGCCTTCAATACTATTTCATGAACAGAGCTGTCCTGCCTTATATCCAGCGAAGCAAAATACAACCCGAAGACATGAACTTTATTGATAAGATTGTCGATGAGATAAAGAAACAGGCCGTTATGCTGGTAAATAAGAATCTCTTTTACTTTATTCAAAACTCCCAACATTTCCTCTTTGCTTAAACGGGTGCGGTTACCAGGTATAAAAATGTTATTGTATAATTGTTTTTCCAAATCAGATAATATCACGTCGACTCCCTTAAATGTAAGGCGGCGCCTTAGCCTGCGTATTTCGAGGTAATAGCTTTTGATAATGCCGCCCCTTAATGCATCTGCCACTTTCAGCGTGGTCTCAGTGTTTACAAAAGGGTTGCCATCCCTGTCACCGCCCGGCCAAAAGCCCATATTGATCACCGGGTTGTTTTCATGTACGGCGTCAGGGAATTGATTTTTCAGGAAGGAAATAATTCTGCCCGCAGCCGCGAAAAAAACATTTTCGAGGTACCAAAGCAGGCTCAGCGCCTCGTCATATGGAGTTGGCTTTTCTTTTTTGAAGAAGGGGGTTTTTCCAAGCTGCTGCAGGTACATGTTTATTTGCCCTGCGTTATTTTCTGATAGGGATTTGGACAAATCATTGATAATTCCCAATACTGAACCGGGGTAAAATTGTGTAGGATGCGCTGTAAGGACAAGCTTGATCGAAAAGGTTTCTAATTTTTTTGCGAGCGCTGCTTCTTTTTCCCCCTGCAGCACTTCCAACTCGAGCTGTTTTAATGAACCGGCTCCATTGATATCCTGAACTTTGGTAAAAGCGGCATCTTCTAATGCATCAAATAATACGACCTGCCTTTCAACAAATTGTATGAATCGAAAAAGAAGGTCCAGCTTTTCGGGCTGGTTTGTAAAAGATGTGTGCTTCGAAAAAAAATCTTCGATTATTTCTGTGGGGCTCAGTTTCTTTTTGTAACCTTCCTCGCAAATATTAAGGAATAACGATAAAAGAATTCCTGTTTTTTCAATCCGGTGAAACGGTAAAGAAGTGAAAAGGCTGTTGTATAATTGAAATTTTATCCCGACGTAGTTTTTGAAATGCTGCAAACCACGGGAAAACTGGTTATCCATTAGTATAAATTAAAATAAAAAATAAAAAAATGCAGCAATCGTATCGTTGTATGAAAATACTTCAAAAATTTTTATTGATGTTCTTTCTCTTAACCTAATTTTATTTCAAATCAAGGATTGTTTGAAGAGTTAGCCGGTAAAAAATTAAGTCGCTGCGGGTTCACATGCTAACCTTCCCAGACATTCATCAGGCTTCCAAAACTGGCTACTTCACCCAAAGGCTACATTCGAATCTTATGCTGAAGAAAAGTTCAGGAATTCTTTAATCGGTTAAATTTCCCGCTGATTATTTTACCGGTAGCGGATGGCTTCAAATGCTGGTGGGTGATGAAGATATCGCTTGCAATGTGGCCAGGGTAACAGCCTAACCGGGATGCCGCAACCACTCGCATACCCACCCGGCTGGACAGATCCTGCTGGTAACGGAAGGGAAGGGATATGTTCAAACAAAGGAAGAGGATGTTCAAGCCCTGTTGCCGGGGGGATGTCGTAACTATTTCTGCAGGTGAGGTATATTGGCATGGAGCGACGCCCGATAGCCTTCTCACACACATCGCTATCCAGTTGATCTCTACCGGCTGGGATGTGAGCTGGACGGATCCCGTTACCGATGGTGCGTACCATAAATTAAGATAGTAAAATTGGTTTTATATATCGCTGCATGTAAAAGAAGGCGTAATAAATTTTATTACATTTTCTCACATTACGGCCAATTGGTGTATTTTCGGCTTTAATATTTTGCCAGCAAGCAACCACCATATCAGTAAGGTTATTCCGTTAGAAGTGATTTTCACTTCTTTTACCACTATTTTTGCGACCCGTAGGGGTTAAAATATTTCTATAGCTCCTTGCGTTTACCTTCTACAATAAAAATAAGTTCATATAACAGGCACTTTACCTTAGTAAACTTTCAAATATGCAGGTTTTAAAATTCGGCGGCAGTTCTGTAGCAAATGCAGAAAATATTAATAAAGTGATTTCTATCGTTCGGGACGCGATAAAAAAGGAAGATACCGTAATTGTTTTATCAGCTTTTGGAGGAACTACAGATGCGTTGCTTGAGGCTGCTGACCTTGCGTCAAAAGCTGAACTTTCTTATAAGGAAAAACTCCAGGTTATTGAGCAGCGCCACCTTACAGCTGTAAGGGAATTAATTCCGCTTGACCAGCAAAGCAGTGTGTTGAGCATGGTTAAAAAAAGATGCAATGAAATTGAAGATATCTGTAATGGTGTTTTCTTATTGCGGGAACTCTCACTACGTACAAAAGATTCTATTATCAGCTATGGAGAATTCTTATCTACCCAAATATTTGCCGCAAAATTAAAATCTCTTGGCTTGGGGAATACATGGAAAGACTCGCGGGATCTTATTATTACCAATTCTGACTTTGGCATGGCCAACGTAGACTTTAGCGCTACCGATAAAAATATACAGGATTATTTTTCAGCATTTAACGGGGGAATTTGCATTCTTCCGGGGTTTATCGGCAGCGACAAAACCGGGAATACCACCACTCTTGGGAGAGGTGGTTCAGATTATACAGCTGCAATTTTTGGAGCTGCATTACAGGCAACGGTTGTCGAAATATGGACCGACGTCTCAGGGATGATGACTGCCGATCCCAGGCTGGTAGCCAATGCAAAAATCATCCAGCAGATCTCTTACCAGGAGGCAATGGAATTGTCTCATTTTGGCGCTAAAGTTATCTATCCTCCAACCATCCAGCCGGTAATGAACAAGGGGATCCCGGTATGTATAAAAAATACCTTTTCTCCGGCTGATCCCGGCACCTGGATTCATACAGATGTTCATAAGAACGGGAACACCATACGCGGTATATCAAGCATCAATAACCTTGCTTTACTAAGCCTGGAAGGTACCGGGATGGTGGGCATACCCGGTTTTTCCAAAAGGCTGTTTGAAGCTTTGTCAAATGAAAAAATAAATGTTATTCTCATTACCCAAAGTTCTTCGGAACACTCTATTTGTGTAGGCATCGAAGAAATCAATACTGATAAAGCAAAGGAAGTTATCGACAGGACTTTTGAATATGAAATTGATATAAAAAAAGTTGACCCGCTGGTAGTGGAAAAAGGGCTGGCAATCGTAGCCCTGGTTGGCGACAATATGAAAAATCATCCGGGGATAAGTGGAAAGATGTTTGGGGTACTGGGAAGAAACGGTGTTAATGTAAGAGCCATTGCCCAGGGCTCCTCCGAAAGAAATATTTCTGCTGTGATCGCAATACGCGACGTAAAAAAAGCGATCAACGTGCTGCACGAAGAATTTTTTGAAACCACTTATAAGCAGGTGAATCTTTTTGTTAGCGGCACCGGGAATGTCGGCAGCAAGTTGCTGGCCCAATTACAACAACAGCAACAACATTTGCAGGATCACCTTCGCTTACAGGTACGGGTAGCTGCCATTGCCAATAGCCGGAAAATGCTGTTTAATGATGAAGGACTTGATCTTTCCAAATGGAATGAATTATTGCCAACTGCCGATGCAATGGATATGGATGAATTCATAACTATTATTCAGAAAAAGAATTTGAGGAATTCGGTCTTTGTAGATATCACTGCCAATGATGAAGTCGCAAAAATATACCCGCGTTTTTTGCAAAAAAGTATTTCGGTGGTAGCTTGCAATAAAGTTGCCTGTTCTTCTTCCTATGAGTATTATAAAAGCCTTAAAGACCTGGCAAGGGAATTTAATGCGCTTTTTCTTTTTGAAACGAATGTCGGCGCAGGATTGCCGGTGATTGGTACATTAAATGATCTGCTTCGAAGCGGCGACAATGTAAAAAGAATAGAGGCTGTATTGAGTGGGACGCTTAATTTTGTTTTCAATAATTATACCGGCGAAAAAAGTTTTGCGAAAGTCGTAAGGCAGGCGCAGGACGAAGGTTACACGGAGCCCGACCCGAGATTAGATTTAAGCGGGATTGATGTTATGCGTAAGATCATGATTCTCGCCAGGGAAGCAGGCGAAAAATTAGAGATGGAAGACATTAGCAACGTTTCTTTCATGCCACCTTCGTGTATGACTGGCGATGTTGACAATTTTTATAAAGAGATGGAAAACCATGAAACGCACTTTGCGAACCTGGTTAAGGAGGCAGCTGATGCAGGTAAAAAATTAAAGTTTGTGGCAAAATACGAAGATGGAAAAGCTTCTGTTGGATTGCAACATATAGATCCGCAGCATGACTTCTATCATTTATACGGGAAAGATAATGCCGTCCTTTTCTATACAACCCGGTACACCGAGCAACCGCTTGTGATTAAAGGTGCGGGTGCAGGTGCAGAAGTAACGGCGTCTGGTGTTTTTGCAGATATTATCAGGGCTGCAGGTTAAAGAATAATCGTGAAATGCAACTGGTCGAAAGTTTGCAGTAGAAAACTTTAAAATAATAAAGTAATTATTAATTTGGATGAAGCGGATAATTTTCACCATACTGTCGACATTTGTTTCTATTGCTGCATTCAGCCAGCCGGGAAAAATAAGTGGTACATATGCAAATGTTGTATCCGGAGTTACAGTAACATTTAGCGGGGACGCTACATTCCGGTATGTAACGCGGGAACATCCCACTTTTTACCGGTACGAAGACTTTTCAGAAAACGGGCATTGGTCGCTTTCCGGTGACACGATAATTCTTAACCCGCAATTGGAAAAAAAAGCATTCGTTGAATCAGATCTTATAGAAGAAGAAAACAAGGGTGATACCAACTTATTACTAACCTGTAATCATATTAAAAGGTATATTGATCCCTATGGCAATACAATCAAAACAGATACATTGCAAATTAGAAGCCTCGATTATTCGTTTAATGAAATTAAAAAACAAAAGCGGGTCAGAATAACCGCTCAACCCACGGTAAGGTGCAGCTTTGCGGGCTATATCCCAAAAGAAATAATAACTGCAAACCGTACCAACCTTATCCGGAAGCCCGCCGGAACTATAACCAGTATTTTTTTTGGTTGCTTTGAACTGCAGGGAACTAAGGAGTTCATGATTAGAAATCCCCGGTCCAATCATTTAACGCTTAATGTTTATTCAAATTATTACCAGGACGGCCAAATAAGGCAGCTGAAATTTTTAATAAAAAATGCCAATGTTTTATATACCGGCCAAAAAAACAATGGCGCGTTCATAAAGGATAATACCCGGACAACAACTGACTCAAAATTAAAAAGACAAAAAAGCCGCAGTTAGTGAATTGACAGCACAGTTAAAGAAGATGAATGTAAAAGACAATTTAAGTGATAACTCTATCGGAAATCAAACCGTTGGTACGAGCATAAAAGTTTTTGCACCGGCAACTATTGCAAATCTAGTTTGTGGTTTTGATGTATTGGGGATGGCGTTAAATTATCCCCGCGACGAGATGGAACTTACCTTAACTGCAAAGCCTGGCATCCATATTCGGCATGATGATATTTACAACCTTTCCACTGTTCCCGAAGAGAATGTTGCAGGCGTTTCACTCCTGGAATTACTGCAGGAACCCGGAAATGATTACGGCTTTGAGATGATTATCAATAAGCACATAAAACCAGGCAGTGGCCTGGGTTCAAGTGCGGCAAGTGCTGCCGGCAGTGTTGTTGCCGCCAATCATTTGCTGGGAAACCGGTATTCAAAACAAGACCTCGTTCGCTTTGCCATGGCTGGTGAGAAACTGGCATCCGGGGTAAAACATGCTGATAATATTTCTCCCTGTATTTATGGAGGGGTTACGTTAATTCGTTCGATATTTCCTTTGGATATTGTTTCATTGCCTGCTCCCCCCATGTATGTTGCCGTTGTTCATCCGCAAATTGAAGTAAAAACTTCCGATGCGCGTGAGATCCTTCGTAAAGAAGTTTTATTGAAAGACGCCATAAGGCAGTGGGGAAATATTGCCGGGCTGGTAGCCGGATTTATGAAAAACGATTACGGGCTGATAAGCCGTTCACTGGAGGATGTAATTATTGAGCCTGTTCGCAGCATGCTCATTCCCGGTTTTGATGATGTAAAGAAGAGAAGTGTCAACGCCGGTGCGTTAGGCGGGGGCATATCGGGATCCGGTCCTTCAATCTTTATGTTATGTGAAGAAGAGGTAACTGCTAAAAAAGTTGAAAAGATCATGAAGGATGTTTATGACAATACAGGATTGTTGTACCACACGTACGTAACAACGATAAATAATGACGGAATAACAATAGATACCAGGCTATAAATAATCATACAATTATACCATTGTATGATGGCCTCTACTGGTGGCCGGTAATTGCCGATTAAAGATGAACTATGCGCTATTACAGTACCAACAATAATTCGCCGAAGGTGGATTTTAGGGAGGCCACTATACAGGGACAGGCACCTGATAAAGGATTGTATTTCCCCGAAGTCATCCCTTCTGTCGATAAGAGCTTTATTTCGGAAATTGCTCAATATTCAAAAGAGGAAATTGCTTTTACAATTATCCGTCCCTACATTGATACTTTGATACCCACAAAGGATTTGCAAAGAATTGTAGCCGAGACTGTCAATTTTGAATTTCCATTGGTGAAGGTGGAGAAGGATATATTTTCTCTTGAATTGTTTCACGGGCCTACACTTGCTTTTAAAGACGTAGGTGCCCGGTTCATGAGCCGGTGTCTTGGATATTTCGTTAAAAATAATGATAAGAAAATAACCGTCCTCGTAGCCACATCAGGTGATACAGGTGGGGCTGTCGCGAATGGGTTTTATAATGTGGATGGGGTAGAGGTAGTAATATTATATCCTTCGGGGAAGGTTAGCAGCGTACAGGAACTGCAACTAACTACGTTGGGTAAAAACATCACAGCATTGGAAATTGATGGCACCTTCGATGATTGCCAGAAACTGGTAAAGCAGGCATTTGCAGATGATGAATTGAATAGAACCTTATTTCTTACGTCTGCAAATTCCATCAATGTGGCAAGATGGCTACCGCAACAGTTTTACTATTTTTTTGCGTACCGGCAATGGGCCGATAAAGGAAATCCGCCGGTGATAAGTGTGCCAAGTGGGAATTTTGGAAACATCTGCGCAGGCTTACTGGCACATCGTTCCGGCTTGCCCATAAAACATTTTATTGCGGCCTGCAATGCAAATGACGTGGTAACCGAATACCTTGAAACGGGAAACTATGATCCAAAAAAATCTGTCGTTACTTTATCCAATGCAATGGACGTTGGCAACCCAAGTAACTTCGTGCGCATACTCCAGTTGTTTGACCAGCAATTTCAATCTCTTAGAAATGTCATGAGCAGTTACTCTTTCTCTGATGCCGAGACCACCGCAACACTTAAAAGTGTATACCTCGCCAGCCGGTACCTGTTAGATCCGCACGGAGCAGTTGGTTACGCTGCATTGAAGAAATACCGGCAACAAAATCCTGGTGCAGCGGGGATATTTTTAGAAACGGCACATCCTGTGAAATTCTACGATGTGGTAGAACCAGTTATTGGCAGGAAAGTAGCTATGCCTGCTGTGGTACAGGATTTATTGAAACTAAAAAAGCAAAGTATACGAATGAATGTACAGTATGAAGATTTCAAAGACTATTTACTGTCGGTGTAGTGTATTAGGTTCCTTATTTTTTCAGTATCCTACTTTCAAAATAAGCCCTAAACTCTCCAAACCTCCTAAACTCACTAAACCTTCTAAATCCTAAATCCCAAACCCTAAACCCCATTTATACTACCACTTGTAATCTTTCGTCACCGCCCGGGCCGTTAATGGCTTCTTCCTTTTTAACCACGGAAATAATTTTGTTCGTTACAAAGTACATGTCGATCTCACCTACATTTTTAGCATGTATTTTACCCCGGTAGTTACAGTCAAAATCATTCTTTATAAGCTCATAGGTCGCTGCAGAAATGTTTATCATTCCCGGAAGGCCGTTGCTTTCCATCCTGCTGGCAATATTCACGGTGCTGCCCCAGATATCATACGCATATTTTTTTGTTCCCACAACCCCCGCTACCACGGGGCCAACATGTATTCCAACCCTGATGTCCCACACATCAAAACCATCAGCTATCCTGCTCTTGTTATACTGTTCAATAAAGCTTAACATTTCGAGCCCTGCCTTAACCATATTACACACATGGTCTTCATGATAAGTGGGAATGCCCCCGGCGCACATATAAGAATCACCAATTGTTTTGATCTTTTCAAGCCGGTGTTTTTCCACAATATTGTCGAACGCCATGAAACAGGTGCTTAATTCATGAACAACTTCTGTGGGAGTCATTTTATCTGCAATCGCGGTAAAGCCTTTAAAGTCGGTAAATAAAACAGATACAGACTCATAATTTCTGGGGATGGCATGCCCCTTTGTTTGCAATTCATGGGCTACTTCAGCAGGAAGGATATTCAATAATAAATTTTCAATTTCTACTTTCTGACGGTCAAGGATTTTATTGGTTTTTACCTTTATGCGATAATTTCTATAGATAAAAAAAGCAAGTATAAAGGCCATTATTAACCCTATGATCAGCGCATTTCTTGCAAGTTTCTGCCTGTTCAGTTCAAGGTCGGTAAGCTCGTTATCTTTTTTAAGAAGGGTGATTTGCCCTTCCTTTTTTTCAAGATCAAAACCAAATTGAAGCCGGGCAAGTTTTTTATCTTTTTCATTATTATACAAAGTATCCTTATAAGCAGTATATTTTACTTCATATAAATGAGCATTTTTATAATCATTTATGTCCGCATAGGAAGCAGCTATAGCACTATCTCCCCGCATTAATTCCAAAGGCGCATTAATTTCCATGGCAATAACTTCCGCCTGCTTCAGGTAATTTAATGCCACTGCATAATCTTTTAGTTCTATATAGACCTTCCCAAGCCCCTGGAGGGATTGAACTATATCAAGCTTGCCATTTAATTTTTTTGCTATCTCAAGGGCATGACGGTGGTATTGAATTGAACGCCCATATTTTTTTTGACCCAGATAAACCTTGCCGATAGCGTTATAGGAAAACGGGCTATTTTCAGAATTGTGAAAAGCCGCGAGTGATTTTTCAAGGTACTTCAATGCCATCGAATCATTTTTCCTGGTGACATAAATTTCACCGACGTTTACTGCAATGGTTCCTATGGCATTACTGTCTGCTAATTCACTAGCCATTGGTAATGCCTTCAGGTAATACGACAGCGCAAGGTCGAGGGTAGAATCATTGCGGGAATAGATCGCGCCAATGTTTGACATAGGTGTAACGATCCTCAACTTATTGCCTGTTCTTTCCGCTACCTCCAATGATTTTAAAAAATACGCCAATGCTTTTGTATCATCACCCTGGTTCATGTAAATGGCGCCAATATTATTTTCAATATTTGAGATACCATTATCATCTTTGATCGATTGAAATACCAACAATGATTTTTGGTAGTAACTAAGCGCGAGGATATTATTTCCCTGGTAATAATTTGCAATACCAATATTCTTTAAGGCAAGGGCTTTTCCTTTTTCAAAATTGATTTTTTCTGAGAGTTGCCGGGCCTGCACCGCATATTGAATCGCTTTTTCAGGATCGGTGCCGAAATTATTTTTACTCAAAAAGAGTAATGAATTTACAACATTCGTATCAGCGCCCTGCACAGGGCCTCCTTTATTTTGTGCTAAAACAAAAAGTGAATGAATAAAAAATAAGGTTACAATAAATAATCTTTTACAATCCATAATTATACTTTACTTCTTAAAAAGATCTGCTTCATAGATAACCGGGCGATATCTTGTAACTACAATATCCTGTAATTTAATATTTTTTAAAGCTTTACAAATGAGATGGTTTTACTATTGGCCTCCTGTCTTATCCTCACAAAATAAGTGCCTTTAGCCAATCCTGAAACATTCAGATCGATTGTTTGTGCAGATTTGAAGACTGCTTTTACAAGTAGGATCCTTCCATTCACATCAAGAACAGTAACATCTTTTTCATTCATAAAAGAGGAATTGGTTTTAACCGTTAGCCTGCTCGTTACAGGGTTGGGAAATATTTCGGTTTTAGTGCTTAAGACACCTGCAGTGATAATTTCATCGAGTCCTAACGTGTTGCTAAGGCCTGCGGTACATTTGCAAGTGGTAGAAGTAGCAACAACACTTTCAGTACATTTAACTTTACACTGCAGCGATTTAACGGTCCATGTTATTTTTTTTCCATCAAAATAAACATCAAAATTGGTACTTCCCTTAGGAAATACTCCCGGTGGAACTCCCGAATACTTCCCGGTTGCAGTTATAAAATTGTCGGCTCCCGGGGGAATATATACTGTTGTTGAATTTGTATTTTTCGCTATAAAGTGTGCGACATACTGAAGTCCTGAGGGGCCGTTGGTGACCTTTCCAACACATTTTAATGAGAGCGTTATTCTTTGACAGGTGCTGGTATATGGATTCACATACAATATACCGTCTACATAACTTTTCAGGTAATTTGAGTCGCCTTTAAATGTAAGGGCTGATGGCCTTACGGTATAAATTCCTGCTTTACCCGTATAGGTGGGCGTAATTGCATAAACTGGTCCCGATTTAGAAATTGAGCCATCCTGGTACTGGTACCCTGTGATGACGGAAGATAATGGGGGTAATACACCGGTGTTGGTATATAAAGTATTTGCTTTGACCTGTAGCAGCGCTTTAGTGATCGTTAATTTTCCAAGTCCATAGCTTATTTCATAATTTCCTGAAATGAACGCAGCCGGAACTATAAAGTGGCTGCCTATATTAATACCGCCGGTAACCATGTTCACTGACTTAGCGATAATACTGTTATTGGTGGCAGCCGGAACGTCCCTGTCACTAACTATTACAGCGACATTGGTGTTACTGGTACCCCCGGTAGTGCTGCTATTTAGCAATGTGGGATCACCGTTAACCAAAGCCCTGCTGCTGGCACCCGAACCGTTTACTAAAACACTTGCCGTGCCATTGATCAATGGTCCGGTATTAACCAAAGCCCTGCTGCTGGCGCCCGAACCATTCACCAAAGGTGATGAGGCAGGGTTTGCCAGGTAATTAAAAATTGACGTAACATCAACATCAACGATATAGGTGGTTTGTGTTGTACCCGAGCCGTTATTTACCAATGCCCTCGATGATGCACCCGACCCGCTGCTTATCATGATGCTTAGATTTAAAAGATCGTTGTTGACCAAAGCGCGGCTGCTTGCTCCTGATCCATTGACCAGTGCCAATATTGAATCGATGATTGCCGATGAATAAGACAAGCGGATAGAACTTGCCAGGCTGTCTGGATTTTGCAAATTTGATGAAGGCCCGACAACATAATTGAAACGTATTCCGTGTATCTTTTGTCCGTAGGTAAGTGTCGTATCTCTCGGGGTAATCTTGAGCGGAAGCTTCAATATCGATAACACCCCATCACCAAATTCATATTCATATTGAGTCAGGAGAAGTGCATCGGCAGGATTTGCCGGGTTCAATGGATTAACAGGATGTATAAAATAATTAGAAACATTACTTGAAGTTGCTGCCGGGGTGGTGTAGGCCAGGTGATCTAATTTTAGCGCAGCAGCAGTAAGCCCCGAAGACTGTAGCGGAACTCCATCTACTGTGATTGTAGCTGTAAATGCCGGAAGCTTTTCTCCGTATTTTTTAGTTTTATCATCAGCCTTTACCAGGACATGTTTCTTTGTAGAAAAGAAGAAAAGGCTATTTGAAAGTCCGCCATCAACAACACCGGTACCGGCACCGGCAGGAATTATCGAGGGGTTAAAAAGCTGAACAGTTGGATTATCCGTAAACGGGGGTATCAAGGCTGTAACGGTTTCGTTATTTACGTAAACAGTTGTTAGGGGCGTTCCCCCCAGGTAGGCCTGGGTCCTTGGGTTTAATCCCTTCCCTTTAACGGTTACAATAAAAGACGTCGTTACCGGCCGGGTAAGCGGAACGGGAGTTTGCAATAAGTCCAGTTCAGGTATGGGGCTCGCGAATGTTTGCATAGCCGCAAAAGGTTGTATAAATCCATAACCGGTTACCGGATCGTAACCAGTTGTTCCCATATCTAAAGCAGTAGTTTGTAAAAGTGTTCTGAGAGCAGCCGGAGAAATGGTTTCGCCTAAAAATTTCATTTTCCCTTCAATTAAAAGTGCCGCTGCTGCCGCTGCATGGGGGGCTGCCGCTGAGGTACCAAAGAAATTCGGAAAAACATCATCATCAATGTTCACACTATTGAAGTTCACAGAAGTATTAACTCCGTTAGGCGCCGTTAACTCGGGCTTTGGCCTTGCCACACCATCTACCTGGTCGCCACCTACAGAAGAAAATGATGCTATTGTGGGAACCGGTAAATTGTAGGGCGGGGTATTGCTATACAGTACCGCACCTACTGCTATGGCGCCTGCAGAATTAGCTTGTCCGACTAACGTTGAAGAGCCTGCATAATCAGTAAATACAGGATTTCCGCGAAAAACGATGTATTTGAATTTTACATTCACATTTGGTGGCCCTGCGGCCAAAGCGATTATTATGCTGGCAGTGGTAGGCGCAGTTACTGTAAATGGCAACACTTCAATTGGATCGCCACCGATGTTGTTCCTGTTAAATCCAAAAAGCGTGGCTCCTAAATTATCGGTTAGGTATATGTCAAGATCTGTTTGAGTCCCCGTGGCAGATCCGCCCAGAGAATAAATATTATCATCCCATTGAAGCACTATCGTATAGTTGCCCGGGCTTAGAGTAAGGGTTTGGAATGGATTACCTGATCCAAAATTATGGACGCGGCTGGTTATTCCCCTCACCGTAGCCGGAGGCAAGGTTCCATCGAACGTTGCCTCGTACGATTTTTTACCAAAATTACCAGCGGCAGAGAAATAGGTGGTGCCACCTGCAACCACATTATCAACAGCCCGCGCTATAACGCCGTCTTTAAAATAGGGTTCGGTTATATAAGTGACGTCGTCTACAATTACCTTGCAACCGGAAGTAGCAAGTTCACCAATGCCCTGGGCAAAATCACCGGCACTTACAAAACCAGTTCTGAAAGCAAGCTGGGCCTTAGGCGCCACATCATGCACAATCTGCAGCATAGCCCTGCCTTCATCTATACTTTGGCCAAAGGGATATTCTCCCACTACTTGTACCGGGGTAAGATCATTATAGGGATTTCCCGGCCCCGGCAGATCGCCGTTGGCTACATCAATTGCCGCAAAATTGCCGGGTATGGTATTATAACTATCAGAGATAACACCCACTTTAACCCCTTGCCCCGTAAGGTTGTAACCCGCTCTCACGAGGTTGGAATACATGGCGGTGTCGCCGCGGGACGTGACGACCCCACTGTTATTTAAAGGATGATAAAGAGGCCGTGCATAATTAATAATATCGGCACGCGCATTCAGCAATAATAAATTTGCAATCGGGAACTTCCCTGAGATGATCAGGCTTCCCGGACCATTATTTATAATATTCGTTAACCCATTTGCCACTAAAAAGTTGGTGGTAGCTACGGCCTGGTTTTGCAAGGCAATAACTTCTATATATATATCAGTGCCGGAGATCTGGTAAATAATGCTGTCCTGGGTAAAGGTTCCCTGGTGTTCAAATATTGAAGTAAGTTCTGAACCTATTATTGTGTTTATTTTTCCATCGGCGGGTGGCGGATAATAAGGGCGAACAAGTATGTTGGGTATTGGGTTGGCAGTCTCCGACAGGGGGAAGTAGTGGAGGCTGGTATTTATACCGATATAGACTTTTTTACGGCTCCATAAGCAGCCGTTTACATTATTTATCGAGCCCAGGTTAGTATTACCAACTCTAATAGCTCCATTCGGTGCATATACTGTTCCTTCCCAGTTTGAAAAAGAAGCGTTAATGGGATTCATCGTAAAGGCGGTAAAATTATTCGAGGCATTTCCCGTTCCATGTGTTTCTGTGTAAACCCTGGAAGAGCTTCCACCATTAAGTAAGGACACATTGATACTGCCTAGATTGGCATCGCCCTGGATATAGATCCTGAAACTGCCGGTAAGATTATTTTGAAAATCAAATTTAAAAGTGTCATTTGTTGAATTGGTTATTGAGCTGAAAACATAGGTACCTGGCCCTGAAAATAAAATTGCCTGCGAAGCGGTTAATGCCATAGCCCCATGACTTCCGGGGGTGATCGTTTGATTGGAAGTTATCGTTCCGATACCGGCTGCCGGGAATGTTGCTGCAGCGGGCATTAGCGGCATTCGGGGGAAAATTGGAACAGCATTATTTGTCCCGAGATCCGGTGAAGGGCCAGAGTAATTATAAATCGCGGGTTGGGTCAACGTTCCATTAACCACGCCACTTGCAATCACCCCGTTTCCATTAAGGTTGAGATCACCGGGGGATAAAAGCTGTACCAGCGCACCAATATTAAGAATATTGGTATTGGCGCCCTGGCGATTAAATATTGATAAGCTCCCGGCATTAATAGTTAGAGAGTTGCCAATCGTCGCGGTATTGCCATACACATCTCCGTCTATGTTAACCTGGTTTTTAAATACCAGATAAGTCTGGCTGCCAACTGAGCCACCAGAAGTGAGGCTTATATTTGAAGCAAACTCTACTCCTGACACCGCAGAATCAGTAAAACTGGCAGTGCTATCGCCCCCAAATACAGAAAAGTTTTTTAAGCTAAGCTGGGACTGCGAAAAGGCCTCATTTTTATAACAGAAAAAGGAAATAAAAAGCAGGGCGACTGATTGTAAAATTTTTTTCATGAGCTTGGTTGATATATTATGAGTTTACAATGATCAAGAATCTTAAGCCGAACAAATAGTGATGGCAAGCACTTGATTATAAGATCTTGGGCGTTGCATTCCCTAATAAAAATTTTCAGAATTACAGAAATCGCAGATGGTTTTTATAGAATTGAAATTATATAAAAGAAGGGATAAATATAATTAATTTGTTAATACATTGGTGCTTTTGCAGCGTGAATTTATTTACTTCCCCGGTTATAATATTACCATAATGAGAAAAATCTCCTTTGTGGATATTGTATATTACTGCTTACATTTATCAGTATAAACTTTTCAAGCAGGTAATAAACTGATCGAATAGCCAGGTAGGCTTCTTTACATGAAAATGCCCTCAAAATATCTTTATGATGCGTAGATTACTTTTAACAGGTGTGACTTTTTTGTTCGTCATTTATTCCTTTGGCCAGGCAAAAGGGAAGCTATTTATAATAGGGGGAGGCGACCGTTCGCCTCATCTTATACAAACACTTATTGTTACGGCGCAACTCTCTGCCAAAGACTACATCGTGGTGCTACCCATGTCCACAGAAGAGCCGGATACTGCATATTATTATATAAAAACTGAATTGGAAGCAGCATGCAGGAATCCAATAATAAATATGAATTTTACGAAAAACGATACCTCCAATACAAAGTGGCTGGATTCCCTGGAACATGCCCGGCTAATTTTTATAACTGGCGGCGATCAAACACGCTTCATGGATATTGTACTTCATACGCCAATTCAACGGGCAATTCTGAAAGCGTATAAAGCCGGTGCAACCGTTGCTGGTACCAGTGCCGGTGCAGCTATGATGAGCAGCCATATGATAACCGGCAATAATCTCCTCGGCGATACTACGTATCATGCAACATTCAAACAATTACGCAGTGACAACATTGAAATTGAAGAAGGCCTCGGCCTTTTAACTTCTGCAATTGTTGACCAGCATTTCATTGTGCGCAGCAGGTACAATCGCTTGTTATCAGCTTTGGCCAAATACCCCCGTTTACCCTGTATTGGCATCGATGAAGCCACCGCGATCATTATTCAGGGAAAAGATGTGAAAGTGACGGGTGAAAGCCAGGTAATTGTTTTTTCTAACCCGGCGCATTTAAGATTTGATCCTAAGGGGCACATTAAATTTGACGATCTGCATATGAGCATATATACCCAGGGAGACAACTTTCAGTTAAGCAAATAAGGACTTGTTCTTAGCCTGGCAATTTTTAGTTCGGAATTTGCTCCTATCATAAAGGCTGTTATTGGGTAAAACGCCGTTTCTGCTAATGTATATATGGTGGTAGGGTTATCGTTAATTTAAAACGGAACATTTATTTTCACAGGATAAAATATTTTTATGATATTATCGAGGACCACCGTAATCATTATTTTTTCACTTGTATCACTTGTTGCAGATGCCCAGCCCCCGCGCGGCGTTCATTGGTCGAAAGACGGACGTAGCTACTATCAATCAAAAGAAAATCAAATCCTTCAAACTGACCTGGCGTCTTCGAAATCGGTCACAATTGTAACAAAAGAACAACTAACACCGCCGCAAGTTTTAGTGCCAATAAAAATCCGGAATTACTTTTTTTCAGATGATGGAAATAAGATCCTTATATATACCAATTCAAAAAGAGTATGGCGGTATGATACGCGTGGGGATTACTGGCTGGTTGACTTAAGCAACCATGTATTCAAAAAATTGGGAAACGACAGGCCTGCCTCTTCACTCATGTTTGCGAAATTTTCACCCGATGGCCGGAAGGTCGCTTATGTAAGTGATTATAATATCTATGTGGAAGATATTGCTGACGGTAAAACCGATCAACTGACGACTGGTGGCACCCGTGAATTAATAAATGGGACCTTCGATTGGGCATATGAAGAAGAATTTTTTTGCCGTGACGGTTTCAGGTGGAGCCCTGATGGCAAAAAAATTGCCTATTGGCAGATGGATGCAAAAAATACGAAAGATTACCTGATGCTTGATAACACTGATTCTATTTATCCGTTTGTAAAACCCGTGGTTTATCCGATCGCCGGTGAGCCGCCATCACCTTTCAGAATTGGCGTTGTAAATATCTCTGATGCAAAAACAACCTGGATGAAAATCCCGACCGATCCCGTGTGGCAATCCTATGTGCCCCGAATGGAATGGGCCGCCAATAACAATGAACTTATCATCCAACATCTAAACCGCAAACAAAATGAAAGTAATATCATGCTCTGCGATGTTGCTACCGGTAATTCAAAAACTATATATGAAGAGAAAGATTCTGCATGGATAGATATTTTGCCTCTCTGGGATGAAGAGTATTCTTATGGTGGCTGGGACTGGCTTAACAATGGTAAGGAATTTCTATGGGCAACAGAAAAAGATGGCTGGCGCCATCTGTACAGGGTTACCCGCGATGGAAAGGAAAAGCTCATCACTGTGGGAAACTATGATGTAATAAAAATAAACGCTATTGACGAAAAAAATAATTATATATATTTTGAAGCCTCACCACAAAATGCAACCCAGCAATATTTGTACAGGATTCAACTTGATGGCAAAGGAAAAGCAGAACGCATAAGCCCGGCTAACCAACAGGGGACGCACGAATATGATGTGTCGCCGCAGGCAAAATTTGCTTTTCATACTTTCTCTAATTATTATACACCGCAAGCTGAGGAATGGATTTCATTGCCCGATCATGCCGCGTTGGATGGACATAAAGTTGATCGTGCCATCGAAACTGCCGATCCAAAAAGATCGAACATGGAATTTACTACAGTTAAAACGGAAGAAGGTGTTTCAATGGATGCATGGATAGTTAAACCAACAAATTTTGACCCGGGTAAAAAATACCCGGTTGTATTTTTTGTATATACTGAGCCATGGGGGCAAAATGTAAAAGACCAGTATGGCGTTGCAGATAATTTCCTATACAAAGGTAATTTGTCAGATGACGGCTATCTATACATTTCAATCGATAACCGCGGAACACCGGTACCCAAAGGCCGCGCCTGGAGAAAAGCAGTATTTCGTAAAATAGGGCTGGTGAACATCAGGGACCAGGCAATGGCCGCAAAAGAAATTTTTAAAAGAGGCTACGTTGATACGTCGAGGGTTGCCGTATGGGGTTGGAGTGGCGGCGGATCAGCAACCCTCAATTTAATGTTTCAATATCCCGAAATTTATAAAACAGGCATTGCTATTGCCGCGGTTAGCAACCAGCTTACATATGATAATATTTACCAGGAGCGCTACATGGGCTTGCCCCAGGAAAATAAAGAGGATTTCGTTAATGGCTCGCCCATTACGTATGCAAAAAATCTGAAAGGGAATTTGCTATATATTCACGGCACTGGTGATGATAATGTGCATTATCAAAATGCAGAAATGTTACTGAACGAATTAATTAAGTACCACAAGCAATTTCAGTTCATGCCGTATCCAAACCGTTCTCACGGTATTTTTGAAGGCGACGGCACCATAGATCATTTACAAACGTTGTATACAAATTATTTAAGGCAATATTGTCCTCCCGGAGGAAGATAAAGTCTATGCCGTTGTATATTACCGATGTTTTGCAAGAGCCGCGCAAGGCTATGTGCAACGATTTGACCAATTAAATTGTCAAAAGAAAAAACACATGCGGGTTACGGCCATATTGAAATTATTTATGACAATAGTGATGCCGGCCTGTAAAAAAAATAAGATACTGAAAGATGAATATACCACATTGGATTATAAGCAAACATTCTGTGCAGATCCCTGGCCTATAGGCGGCACCGATAGCCTGACCTTGAAAAACCTGGCTGCTTACTTAGATTCGTCGGGCCTTTATCTCGCGGGTTTAACGATCAAAAAGGAAGCTGATGAGGATCTCTGTTATGCATGTTTCTGTAAGACTGGCAAAACCATTTATGCAACTACCCTGGCCAGCGATACATTAAAAGCCAGGTATGGGAGACTTGGATTTAAGTAACTGGCATTGGCTGATCTTATCTTCCTTAATTTTCATTACCACCGTACCTGGTTGCGCCGGCATACAATTTCCCCTGTTGCCGGGAACAATTCTCTATCGGCAATTCAGTCATTTGCCTGTTCCTGATCAACAATTAATTGCCAAACCAGTTTATTTATTATATTTCAGGCATGGATATTCCTTTATTCACCCAACTACTTCGGGAAGGGCTTATTGATGAGCAGGAATTTAATAAGATAGCAGCGCAAAAGGATAAGCCGGTATCAGTACATTGGGACCTTCGTACTTTATTATACCTCGGTATCGTTTTGCTTACAACTGCAGTAGGAATACTTATTTATAAGAATATTGCCAGTATCGGCCACATGGCAATGCTCGTCATCCTTGCTGTTATTTGTATCGCATGTTTTGGATATTCTATTAAGAATTCAAAGGGGTATAGCAATAAAAAAATTGAATCGCCCAACATTTGGTTTGATTATGTCCTGTTGTTGGGATGCCTGTTATTACTCACCTTTACCGGCTATATTCAATTTCAATATAATGTCTTTGGCAACCAATGGGGGCTGGCGTTATTCATGCCGATGGTGTTCCTGTTTATTGCCGCTTATTATTTCGATCATTTAGGTGTATTAAGCCTGGCTATTACTAATCTTGCTGCATGGGCCGGTATTTCGGTTACGCCTTTAAGAATTTTAAATGATAATGATTTTAACAATCCTCATATTATATACGCCGGACTCGCAACGGGAGTGTTACTCCTGGCTGCATCGCTTATGAGTAAACTTAAAAATATCAAGGCCCATTTTAACTTCACTTATAAAAATTTTGGCACCCATATCCTGTTTATTTCTTTGCTGGCCCTTATGTTTTATTTTGAACCTATTTTCCTGGTGTGTTTTATTGTGCTGGCAGGTGTAAGCTATTGGTATTTTAAGAATGCCATAAAAAATAGTTCCTTCTACTTCCTGGTGATTGCCGTATTGTATTTCTATGTTGGGTTAAGTTATGTGGTTATCAAATTACTTTTGCTTCCCGGCTACGATATGGGCGCACTATACCTCGGGCCCATTTATTTTATATTTTCCGGTATTGGCTTAATAAGGCTATTTATTCATTATAATAAAATCTTTAAGAAAAATGCGGGCCTACCAGGATAGCGATTTGTATAATAAATATGTAAATGATCAGGCCACCGGGGCACTGGAGACGTTCTGTATCGATAAGGACAGTTTTACTAAAATTTTGACAACATATCCCTGTAAACTGTATACGCCTGATTATTTTATAAGAATAGCCCTGGGTTTATTAACCATAGTTGCCGTTTTATTTTCAGCGTTATTACTGTGGCTCCTGTCTTCAGCGTCTTCCACCCCTGGGATAGTAATAGTATTGATCATTCTTGCCATCTTATGCTATACCGCTCTCGAACTTCTCGTGCAGGCAAAGAGATATTATAATGCCGGGGTAGACAACATATTAATGGTTTTGACAATTATCTTTATTGATAGCGTTTTCTTTGTTTCAGATTATAATACTTCGTGGATAGGGATGAGTGGTGTCACCATGTTTGTCGCGTTATGGTTAAGTATACGGTTTACTGATGCATTTATGGCGATGCTCACTTATTGTTGCTTCTTTATTTTCCTGTTCCTGGTTTATTTGAAGTTTGGAGATATTGCAAAAGCTACGGCCCCGGTAATAATGATGATCGTATCAGCAGTGATTTGCCTGCTATTGCAAAAACTAAGCCGCGGCAAGATGTATAGTTACCAGTATTGTTTTAAAGCGGTCACCTTTTTATCGCTGGTCACATTATATGCTTCCGGCAATTATTTTATTATCAAAGAACTTAGTAATGAAATGTTTCATCTCCAGTTGTCCCTGCAGGATCCAATTCCATTTGGATGGCTTTTCTGGATGTTAACTTTTTTAATTCCACCTGCTTATATAATTTATGGTATCCGTAAAAAGGATTTCCTTGTTATGAGAACCGGACTGGCATTGATAGCGGCAACTGTTTTTACGGTAAAATATTACTACGCCTTATTACCGGTGGAAATGGAAATGCTTATCGCAGGAATTATCCTTATTGCCCTTAGTTACACATCAATAAAATATTTGGCTATGCCAAAATATGGATATACTTCAATCGACCTGTATCCTTCCAGGAAGGAAGCGTTAAATGCTGAAGCCTTGATCATTGCAGAAACCTTTAACAAGCAGCCGGTGGTTGAAAGTAGCGGGCTATATGGTGGCGGCAGTGGCGGTGGAGGAGGAGCAACCGGGGAATTTTGATCGTATTGCGGATATAATGGATGGCTGTTTTTGTTGCAATAAGGCAACTGTCTTTTTCCACTTTTACCATTGATATTGGAATGTACAAGTCATTTCTCCGGCTTACTATGAATTTATTAAAGATTTTTTCCTCAAAAGATCCCGCCTTTTATAATTATTGTGCGAAATAGCCTAGCATTGTTCTAAAATATTTTTATATAATGAGAATTACGGAACAGCCATCGCCATACAGGCATTTGGAAAAAATGACTGTAGAAGAAATAACCGCTCACATCAATAATGAAGATAAAAAAGTCGCCCATGCTATTGAAAATGCGTTGCCTCAATTAAACAGCCTGATCAATGCAATCGTTCAGCATCTCAGGAATGGTGGCAGGTTATTTTACCTGGGTGCTGGCAGTGGCGGTCGTTTGAGCGTGTTGGATGCTATTGAAATTCCAACGACCTATGGAGCGCCAAAAGATATGGTAAATGCAATAATTGCTGGCGGTATTGAACACCTCATTGAAGCCCGTGAGGATATGGAAGATGACATTCACGATGGATGGAACCGGTTGCTGGAAAAACAAATATCCTCCCGGGATATCGTAGTAGGTATCACCGCAAGCGGCACGACTCCATT
>JBDTLZ010000030.1:0-17843 GCA_039934515.1 Ginsengibacter sp. | reverse complement strand
ATATGCGCTCCAAGGTAAAAAATTGCCTTCCGGTATTTTTCCCCGTAATTATTTTATTACTGATATTTTCTTCCTGCAAGAAAAAAAGCCAATGGGTGGATGTTGACCCTTCATTTAGTCAATATATTGATGCATATACTTCCGGGATTGTATCAAAAACTTCATCAGTAAGGATTAAACTGGCAGCAGATGCTCCCACAACCCATGCAATAGGCGAAGTTATTGAAAAATCGCTTTTCGATTTTTCGCCCGCTGTAAAAGGGAAAGCTGTTTGGCTTGATGCCCGTACCGTTGAATTTCAACCTGTTCAAAATCTTGAACCTGATAAGGTTTATGAAGTAAATTTTAGGCTGGGTAAAATCCTCCGGGTGCCCGCCAGATATGAAGAGTTCAAATTTAATATTCAAACGGTAAAGCCCTCTTTCGCGGTAACTGATTTTGGTTTAAGAAGCAATGGGCAAAAAGATAAGATGATTTTAAATGGCACAATTGAAACTGCCGATATTGAAGCGACTGCGCCTGTTGAAAAACTACTAACGGCATCAGAAAATAATAAGTCTTTGCAAATAAGCTGGCAGCATAACGGCGCCGCTAAAACGCACAATTTTACTGTTAACAATATTGAAAGGGGAAATAACGCGTTGCAACTCCTGCTTAGTTGGAACGGGAAGCCTTTAAACATTGATATCTCGGGAAGTAAAACAATAGATGTACCCGCTATAGGTGATTTCAAGGTTATGAATGTGATGGTAATGAATGAGGCAGAACAATACGCATCTATACAATTCAGTGACCCTGTAGCAGTAGGCCAGGACCTTACAGGCCTTATCACTGTTGTCAACCAGGCCGATATTACATATACCATCAACGGAAGTGAAGTGAAGCTGTACGCCGGTGATAAGCTGGATGGAGATTATTCTATAAATATACACCCGGGCATAAAAAACATCTGGGGAGACACACTGCAGGGGGGCTATGCGTCTAACGTGTTTTTTGAGAACAGGATGCCTTCTGTTAAGATACAAGGGAGGGGAAATATTCTTCCCAATTCGGGCCGGTTGGTATTGCCATTTGAAGCAACTAATTTAAACGCGGTTGATATAAGTATAATAAAGATTTATGAAAATAATATCCCCCAATTTTTACAGGGAAATAATTTAAGCGGTGAAGAAGACCTTCGGCGTGTTGCGGTGCCGGTTGTGCAAAAAACGCTACGTCTTGATGATGATAAAACCTTAGACCTTCATAAAAAAGAACGCTTCTCTCTTGATATAGACAAATTTTTGAAAACTGAACCCGGGGCGATCTACCACATTACAATTGGCTTCAGGCCTGGTTATTCGTTATACACATGCCATCTTGCTGACAGCTCCTCAAAAAAAGACGAGGATGAGGAAGAGTATGGTTATACCGGATATGGAAACAATGAAAATGGAGAAGATGACAATAGTGAATTTTGGAATCGTTATGATAGCTATTACCCTTTTGGCTACAACTGGCAACAAAAGGACAACCCTTGTAAAAAATCTTATTACAATAAAGACCGGTGGGCTACAAGAAATATTATTGCTTCCAATATAGGCCTTACTGCAAAAAGAGGCAGTAACAATTCAATTGCCATTGCCGTTTCTGATATTTTAACTACAGAACCTATGGCTAATGTTGAATTGGATGTGTTGGATTTCCAGCAACAAATAATAGCGAAGGCAAAAAGTGACAAAGATGGATTTGCGACAATTGAATTAAAAAGAAAACCTTACCTCGTCATTGCGAAGCAAAACATGCAGAAAGGATATTTAAAATTGGACGATGGAAGCAGCCTTCCACTCAGCCGTTTTGATATTTCCGGGGAAGAACTGTCAAACGGTATCAAGGGTTTCATTTTTGGTGAACGAGGGGTATGGCGGCCGGGAGATTCCTTGTTCATTAATTGCATAATAGAAGACAAAGCCGGAAAGTTGCCGGAAGACCATCCCATACAGTTCCAGCTGTTTACACCCCAGGGCCAGCTTTACAAACAGATGATTCAGAAAAATGCGAATGAAGGTTTTAATGTTTTTAGAACGTCGACCCGGCAAAATGCGCCAACCGGTAACTGGCTTGCCTCCGTAAAAGTGGGTGGCGCAACTTTTGAAAAAAGGATTAAGGTAGAAACAGTGATGCCCAACCGCCTGAAAATTGACCTTGATTTTGGTGCCAATGCAATACTCGGAAAAAATGCATCAAATACCGGCCAGCTTTATGCGCGTTGGCTTTTTGGAGCTACCGCAAAAAATCTAAAAGCGAAAATAGATGCATCGTTGTATACGAAGAAAACAGCTTTTCCAAAATTTGAGGGTTACAGGTTTGATGACCCTGCATCAAAATATACGACCCAAACAAAAACCATTTTTGAAGGTGAAACCGATACCGAAGGAAAAGCTACTATAAAGCCGGATTTTGAAACAGACGGGAATGCACCTGGCATGTTGAGCGCCAATCTCTTTGTAAAAGTTTTTGAACCTGGTGGCAGTTTCAGCATTGATAATGTTACGCTGCCTTATAGTCCTTATACCAGCTATGCAGGTATAAAAATGCCAGAGGGCGAAAAGCCATGGGGTTTTCTGCTGACCGGCAAAACCCATGTTGCCCAAATTGTTGATGTTGATAACCAGGGAAAATTGATGACCGGGGACAGGGATGTTGAAGTTCAGTTTTATAAAATCCAATGGCGCTGGTGGTGGGACAATAGCAGCGATAACCTTAGCAATTTTACACAGGATAAATACAATAAACTAATTAAAGCTGAAACAGTTCATTTGAGTGATGGTATGGGTAAATGGTCTTTCAGGGTGGGCGAAAATGACTGGGGCCGATACCTGGTGCTGGTTAAGGATATAAAAAGCGGCCATACTACAGGTGACGTAGTTTATATTGATCAGCCCGGCTGGCAAAGCCGCCAGGACACCGACGATCCTACCGCCGCTTCAATGTTATCATTTACATCAGACAAAGAAAAATATCTAACCGGTGATGATGTAACGCTTACAATTCCCAGCAGTAAAGGAGGCCGTGGGCTTATAAGTATTGAGTCGGGAAGCAAAGTTTTACGCACTTTTTGGGTGGAAACCGGGCAAGGTCAAACAGTGGTAAAATTTAAGGCCGAACCTGGCATGGCTCCCAATGTATATGTTAATGTAAGCCTCCTGCAACCCCATGCACAAACTATTAATGACCTCCCTATAAGAATGTATGGAGTTTTACCCGTGTTTATAGAAGATAAAAACTCCGTATTGAAACCCGTGATAAATATGGCTGGCGCCATTCGGCCTGAACAGCAATCATCCGTAACCGTTAGCGAGGTGAACGGTAAAGAAATGGCCTATGGTATAGCCATTGTCGATGAAGGCCTGCTCGATCTCACAAGGTTTAAAACTCCCGACCCGCACGATTATTTTTATGCAAAAGAAGCGCTCGGTGTAAAAAGCTGGGACCTCTATGACTATATTATCGGGGCATGGGGAAGCAACCTGGAAAGAATATTAACCATAGGCGGTGACCAGGAATCCAGTGGACCGGTTCAGCAGAAACAGGCAAACCGGTTTACGCCCGTCGTAAAATATCTCGGGCCATTCCACCTTGATAAAGGGGCTAAGGCAACGCACAATTTTACACTGCCCCTGTATATCGGTTCGGTGAGGGTTATGGTCATTGCGGCTAACCATGGTAGTTATGGAAGCGCCGAAAAAGCAGTGGCGGTGAAAAAGCCATTAATGCTCCTGGCAACGTTGCCACGGGTTTTGGGTCCAACAGAAAGTATAAGGGTACCCGTTACTGTTTTTGCGATGGACAATAACATAAAGAATGTAAATGTGACGCTGCAGGCAAATCCCTTTTTGGAAATTGACGGCCCTGCTTCACAGGCTGTAAATTTCAGCCAGCAGGGAGAGCAAATGATTTATTTTACTATAAAAGTAAAAACTGCTACCGGGATTGGTAAAGTGAAGCTGGTAGCGACAAGTGGCGGTGAAAAAGCCAATTATGATGTGGAACTTGACATTCGCAATCCCAATCCACGGGTATCAAGCATCAGTGCACAGGTGCTTTCAGCCGGCCAGCAATGGACAACCTCTGCATCACCGATCGGTTCCATCCCGACCAGCAAAGCGGTCCTGGAAGTTTCCAGCATTCCGGCAATAAATCTTGAAAAGCGACTGGACTATCTTATTGATTACCCACATGGATGTATCGAACAAACAACCTCTGCAGTTTTTCCGCAACTGGTACTTGACCAACTCACAGATTTGTCTGGTTATCGTAAAGCCCAAATTGAAAAAAATGTAAAAGCGGGGATCGTTGCTTTACAGAATTTTCAAAGAAATGATGGCGGCTTTAGCTACTGGCCGGGTGGCACGGAAAGTGATGAATGGGGTTCTAATTATGCCGGGCACTTTTTACTGGAAGCCCGTGAAAAGGGGTATACGGTAACAGAACAAATGTTGCAACAATGGAAACAATTTGAGCGCGCAAAAGCTACTGCCTGGGTGCCAGCGACAAATAATTTTTATGGAGGAGATCTTAACCAGGCGTACCGGCTTTATTTGCTTGCGCTGGCAAAGTCTGCAGAGCTTGGTGCAATGAACAGGTTAAAGGAATTCAAATATATTTCACAGGAAGCCAGGTGGAGGCTGGCCGCTGCATATAAACTTGCAGGACAGGACAACACTGCATTACAGCTAATAAGCGGCCTGCCTATAACATTCAATACCAGCCATTCACCGGGTTTTACCTATGGCTCTGATACAAGGGATGAAGCAATGGTACTGGAGACACTAACGCTTATGGGTAGACGCACATTGGCCGCCGAACTGGTAAACACAATTGCTGCCAGGCTTTCAAAAGATGACTGGTATAGCACCCAAACTACTGCTTATTCATTAATAGCAATCGCAAAATATTGTGGCAGCAATCCTTCAGGCGTAAAAATTATTGCTGCAGGCTCCGTTAACGGAAGCCCGCTGAATATCAACTCATCCTCTTATATCAGTCAGTTGCCCCTTGATTTGAGTAAAGGTATTGTCAATGTAACTTTGAATAACAAAGGAAGCAATGTATTGTATGCAAGAATAATTGCTGAAGGCCAGCCCTTAGCCGGAGAGGGCCTGCAGGTAAATAACAATCCTTCCATATTGTTATTGAATGTAAGTTATCTATCGCGTGACCTGAAGCCGCTGGATGTGGATAAGCTGAACCAGGGAACAGATTTTATTGCAAAGGTAACGATCAAAAATCCAGGTAGAAGGGGTTACTATGAGCGTATGGCACTTACAGAGATTTTCCCCGGCGGCTGGGAGATATTAAATACCCGGTTACAGGATGGAGAAGGCACCTTCCAGTCGTCGCGCTACGATTACCAGGATGTGAGAGACGACAGGGTGTATACTTACTTCAACATAAGGGAGGGCGAAACACTTACTTATTATGTACAGCTCAATGCAACCTACCTGGGCAGATACTTTTTACCGGGTACCTTTTGTAGTGCCATGTATGACAATTCTATCAATGCCGGAGTAAACGGGAGATGGGTCGAAGTGACGGGTCATTAATAAGTGCATGAAAACGAAAATTCCCAGCAAAAGAACAGATATAAAGATCAAGCAAAGACTACTATTGTTTGGGCTGATTTTTTGTGGATTATTTGCCTGCTTTTGGTGTTGTCTTCCTTCAGAATTATTTGATGCCCCCGCGGGTTTTGTGCTTGAAGATAAAGAGGGTAATTTTTTAAACGCATCTATCGCCTCAGATGGACAATGGCGTTTTCCCTACGATGAAAATGTGCCCGACAAATTTATACAATGCATTACCACCTTTGAAGACAAAAGATTTTTTCACCATCCCGGCGTCGATATAGCTGCAATAGCGAGAGCAGCTTTGCAAAACTTCAAACGCAGGGAAGTAGTGCAGGGTGGAAGTACACTAACGATGCAGGTTATACGCTTAAGCCGCCACCAGGCAAAAAGAAATCTATGGGAAAAAATTATCGAAGGTATACAGGCAATAAGACTTGAATGCAGTTATTCCAAAAGGGAGATCATGGCGTTATATGCTTCCCAGGCGCCATTTGGGAGTAATGTAGTTGGTTTGGATGCTGCATCATGGCGGTACTTTGGCCGTAGTGCCGAAAAACTAAGCTGGGGTGAAATGGCTTCGCTGGCGGTACTGCCTAATGCACCTTCCCTGGTGCATCCCGGAAAGAACCGGGAAGCCCTAATGAGGAAGAGAAATACATTGCTTGATAACCTTCTTGCAGGTAAGATGATCGATAATCAAACCTGCTATCTTTCAAAACTGGAGCCACTTCCTGGGGAACCACTTCGTTTGCCGCAACTGGCTCCTCATTTGCTCCAGCGTTCCAGGGAAGATGTGAGAAAAAACAAAGGCACATCTTTCAGAATAAAAACAACAATTGATATTAACCTTCAAAAGAGTGTTGCGGGTATCCTGGCGAGCCATCATAATGTATTAAAAGGTAATGGCGTTAATAATGCCTGTGCATTGGTACTTGAAGTTGAAACAGGAAATGTATTGGCATATATTGGCAATATCTATGATATTAAAGATGCCGAACTTGAAAGCGATGTAGATGTTGTGAAGGCACCACGAAGCCCTGGTAGCACGTTGAAACCAATTTTGTATGCGGCAATGCTGAGCGACGGGATGATCTTACCCAATTCCATTATTCCCGATATCCCAACGCAAATTGGCGGCTATGCTCCTCAAAATTTTGAACTGGGATATGATGGAGCTGTTCCGGCATCCAAAGCGCTCGCACGGTCGCTCAACATTCCCGCTGTAAAACTTTTGCAGCAATATAAGTACCAGCGCTTTTATGATTTATTGATGCAAATGGGTATGACAACGCTCAACCGACCCGCAGATAGTTATGGACTGTCATTAATTTTAGGAGGAAGCGAAGTAAGTATGTGGGATCTTGCCGGCATTTATGCTGGAATGGCGCGAACAGTCCTCCATCAGAAAAAAAATAATGGCCTTGCTTTGCGCGAAGATTTTCACGCACCTTGTTATTATACCGGCGATAAAAAGGAAACCAGGTCACCCGGAATTGAAATAATTAATTCGCTGGATGCAACCTCACTTTGGTTTACTTTCCAGGCCATGGAAGAGGTGATGAGACCCGGCGAAGAAGGGTTGTGGCAACAATTTTCATCATCGCAAAAGATAGCCTGGAAAACTGGCACCAGTTTCGGCTTTAGAGATGCGTGGGCGATAGGAATCACTCCAAAATTTGTAGTTGCTGTATGGGCAGGAAATACGGATGGTGAAGGACGGGCGGGGCTTATCGGCGTGCAAACGGCTGCTCCCATTATGTTTGATATTTTCCGGGAGCTTCCGTCTTCGGCATGGTTTTCCCGGCCAACGAATAATTTTGCGTTTATACCTGTATGCAGGGAAAGTGGCTACAGGGCAGGTATTGATTGTCCTGATGTCGATACCTTAATGGTTCCCAGGAGCGGCTACCGGGCACCGTTATGCAGTTACCATAAATTGATTCATCTTGATGCGTCCGGGAGGTATCGTGTTAATGAAAATTGTGAATCACCTGCAAATATGATCCACAGGAGCTGGTTTGTTTTGACACCAGCAATGGAATGGTATTATAAACAAAAAAATCATGATTATAAACCGCTGCCGCCATTTATGCCGGGTTGCGAATTCATGGCTGCTGGAAAGCAAATGGAATTAATTTATCCGCAGCAGGACGCAAGGATCTATGTGCCGTTGGAGATCGATGGTAAACGCGGGAACACAATTTTCACTGCTGCACATCGAAGGCCTGGCAGCAAGATTTTCTGGCATCTCGATGATGAATATATTGGAACAACCACTAATTTTCACCAAATGGCATTTAACCCTCTTCCCGGGAAACATTTGCTTACTATTGTAGACGAAAATGGAGAAAGTATTAGCAGGCAATTCGAAATTTTGGAAAAAGACAAGTGAAGTACTGAATGCAAAGGCCGGAGTTCAATGTTCAAACAGTTGAAGACTGTTACTAAACTTTCTAAACTAAACCCTAAACCTTAAACCATCTAGCCCCCTACACTAATAAACCAATAAAACAAACACATTGAGCCCTTCACAGCAATCTTTTCTTAAAATGGCAGCGCATCCCTTAAAATTCAGGATGTATTTATTGTACAAGTTGCCTGCCGCATTTTTCTCCGGCGTAAAAATCAGGGAGATCAATGCAGAAAGGTGTGTTGCTTCGGTTCCTTATAAATGGCTTACTCAAAATCCGTTTCGCTCAACTTATTTTGCGTCACTTGCCATGGCTGCTGAAATGAGTACAGGCCTCCTGGCATCCGGTAATGTGCACCAACGGGTTCCTGCAATATCAATGTTGGTTACAAAAATGGAAGCGCAGTATTTTAAGAAAGCCACCGGCACTACCTGGTTTACCTGTGAAAACGGGAGAGAAATGACAGAGACAATTGATGAAGCCATAGCTACCGGTGATCCAAAAAAAATAATTGCAAAATCTATTGGGCGCGATAAAAATGGAACACCCATTGCGGAATTTTTGTTTACATGGTCATTCAGAGCAAAACAGGCGAAACCATAATTAAGATTATTCAAAGACACTGCGGAAGTGTTGATCCGTGATTTTAATAGCCAAATATCGTGTCAGGCACAACAGCCATACGTTTGGATAAACACTGCATTATAAAAGGTGAATAAAATTTTGCATATCACTTTTCAATTCCTGTTCATGTACATCCACCCGCAAGTTATTTTAGGATTGTTTTCTTACATTCAAGTACTTTCACCATTCAATACGTAGTTATGAAGATTGCATTTCACGGCGCTGCCCGTACAGTAACCGGTTCAAAGCATTTACTCACTTTAAAAAATGGAAAAAAATATTTACTCGATTGCGGGATGTTCCAGGGTATGGGTGAAGATACCGACAGGTTGAACAGGGATTTCGGATTCAACGCTCCAGCGGTAGACTATTTAATTCTTTCCCATGCGCATATTGACCACAGCGGGCTGATCCCCAAACTGGTAAAGGAAGGTTTTACCGGTAAAATTTTTGCCACTCCGGCTACGAAAGACCTTGCAGCAATACTAATGAAGGATAGTGCGGGCATACAGGAAAGTGATGTGAAGTTTGAAAACAAAACAAGAGCAATTCAGGGAAGGCCCTACCTGTTGCCATTGTATGAAATGGAAGATGCGTTAAACGCCCTCCAATATTTTGTAATGGTGGATTACGGTCAATGGTATGTGATAGATGAGAATGTGCAGTTTATGTTTTTGGATGCAGGCCATATAATTGGCAGCGCAACGGTACACTTAAAAATAAATGAAGAAGGAAAAGAAACAAGACTTGCTTTTTCTGCTGATGTAGGAAGATACAGGGATGTAATTTTAAAATCCCCTGCGGATTTCCCACAGGCCGATTATATATTGATAGAATCAACCTACGGCAATAAACTGCACGATGAGGTTACAGGTACCTCCGATGCACTATTGCAATGGATAACAGGAACCTGCCTTCATAAAAAAGGCAAACTGATCATTCCGGCCTTTAGTGTAGGACGCACGCAGGAAATTCTTTATGCATTGAACCAACTCGAAAATGAGAACCGTCTTCCCCGTATAAAATATTTCGTTGACAGCCCTTTAAGTATTGAAGCTACTGAAGTTATCAGGAGATACCCGCAGTATTTCAACGACCGTATTCAAAAAATATTATTAAGCGATAAGGATCCATTCGATTTCACGGGATTGAAGTTCATTAATAGTGTAAAGGAAAGCAAGCAACTCAATTATTTGAATGAGCCATGTGTAATTATCGCCGCTAGTGGTATGGCAGATGCCGGCAGGGTCAAGCACCACATCAGTAATAATATTGAAAACAGCCGCAATTCGATCTTATTTTCAGGATATTGCGAACCGCATTCCCTGGGGGGGAAGTTAAAACTACACCCCGCGGAAGTAAATATTTTTGGCCAGGAGCATGAGGTAAACGCAGAAATCGGGGAGATAGGAAGCATGAGCGCCCATGGCGATTATAATGATCTTTGTAAATGGCTTTCCTGCCAGGACGCACAACAGGTAAAAAAATTATTTCTAGTTCATGGTGATTATGATGTGCAACTGGATTTTAAGGCCAGGCTTGTGGGTAGGGGTTTTGCCAATGTAGAGATACCAGAAAGGCATTGGGAAACAGAATTGGAATAAAGGACGGCCTCAATTTTCATTTTTCGGTAATCGAACCCGGTTTTACAAAAGCGGCAAAGCCAATTAGGAAAATGAACGGAAAAGCCGTTAATACAAATCGGTTGTGCCAGTCATCACAGGTAAGTAAGGTAGTAGTCCAATACAGCAGGATGATCGTGAACATATAGAAAAAGACCGGTTCTTTTCTCTTAAACATTTTCCAGGCTCCCACGATTGACAGCAGGTAAAAAGGATAGAAAAAAAGCATTAAAAAAGAATTGTGGAATGAGGAATAATAATTTCTAACCATCCCAAAAAATGATATTGTTTTTAATTTCGAAAGCCTGAGAAACTGGGTTTCGTTATTAAGGATATAATATAAAATTCCCTGTACAGAATTTCCTTTTTCATATGTTTTTATGTCAGCATTTTCAACTGTTGGTACACCGCAAATGATATTTTCCTTTTTAAATGGCAGCATGAAATCGAGCGAGCCACCCGATTGCAACATGGTATTGAGCAACACGAAAAAGAGAATAACTGTGCAGCCAATAATCAGTAGTTTTTTCCAAAGGAAAATGTGGTTGAAAAACCGTAAAAAAATATAGAAGGCCGTAGCAACAAAAAATAAAATGCCGGTAGGGCGGGTGATGCTTAACAATGCAACAAAGAGTACCACGATTATTAGCTTACTTATCTTAAGGTTGTTGAGCCGCAGCAAATAACTACTGTAAATAATGGTAAGGCTGTAAAAAATTGACTCTGTAAAAAGGAAAGAATTATAAACCTGGTAAGGTATATTAATGATGAAGATAACAGTTGCAAGGAATGCAGGTAGCGGTTTTTTTAAAAAGAATATGCCCAACAGGTAAAACATCCAGGTTGCAAAAAGATTCATCAAAAGCTGGACAATAACAACAGTTGCGAAGCCGAGATGCCATTTGATAACGAAGGCAATTAAAAAAATTTGGGTAGAATACAACCAGTAATTATGACTGGCAAAATGTCCTGTTACGAGAAAATACTGTGCCTGTGAAATATATTTTTCTGCTTCAAGTGAGGTGACGATACCATTTTGCCGGAACAGGAAACATTGGACTATCATCCATAATGCAGGTAATAGTATCTTCTGGTAATACTGGCCCAGGATATTTGAAGCAAATGTTTTGTTACTACCGGTCATAATAACTCATTCTGTTAATGCACTTTTCGTTTTAAAAAATACATTTCAAAATAAAAATAACTTATTACACTAATAATATAGCTTATTGACAAACAAATCAACAGCGATACGACACGTGCTGCCTGGTTGTTGAAATAGGTAAATCTCAGCATCCATTGTTGCAGCCGGGCATCCAAAAGGATCAGGATCATCCAGTGGAAAATGTACAATCCATAAGAGATCTTTCCTGTAAATCGTAGCCACCGGAAATTAAATAGAATAGCAATTAAGCTGCCGGAATTGCCCGTTGCTGCGTCGATCAGCCCGGCAAAAGCGATTGCAATTAACGTGAAGCCAACAGTACTGATAAATGGGTTGCTCACATCTGCATTCCCTGTGAAATAAATTCCGAAAACGATCGCAATGAAAGCGGCAACATAAAGTAGGATAAATTGTTTTGCATGAATGTTTTTTTGAAGAAGAAGCAGGCAGCCACCTGTTAAAAAGGCATCCATCCTGCAGAAAGTGTTGCAAAAAAAATGTGTGTATTCATCGCTTCCTGAGTACTGCATATATATAAATGTTCGCGTAATTATTATCAGCAGTATGATAATAAAAACCAGGGAATAGAAAAATTTCTTCCCACGGAATTTGTATAAAAAAAATGGCCAGATGAGGTAAAATTGTTCTTCGATCGCCAACGACCAGAAATGGTTTAAATAATTTTCTTTTACACCTGTATAATGTATTAAAGTCCAGTTTTGAAAAAATAATGCGAAGCTTGCCCAATTATAGTTGTAAAAACGGAACAGGTAAAAGTTCTCATTATTTACGAGCAAGTTAAAGCCCGCATAAAATATAATAAGCGTGAGATAGTAGAGTGGCAAAATTCTCAGTGCCCTGTTTGTATAAAATTTTATGAGGGGATTTTTTTGATTTTGCAGATCTAAAAGCCGGGAAGTTATCAGGTAACCGGATAACACAAAAAACAAGTCAACCCCACACCAACCAAATGAAAATAGGGGTATAGAACCGAGGTAGTGGTATGATATAACTAAGAGTATAGCCATCCCCCTGATGCCGTCCAATTGAGGGATATGTTTATTGATAACGTCGGTTTGGCTCAACATTGAATTTTTGATTCATTATTTCACTCCATTGACTTTTAGCATGCGTTCAACATATTTCCCTAAAATGTCAAATTCAATATTTACCACATTTCCTGTATTGAGTGTATAAAAGTTGGTGTGTTCAAAAGTATAGGGAATAATTGCAACTTTAAATGTATCCGATGAAACATCAAATACAGTAAGGCTCACCCCGTTCAGGCATATGGATCCTTTTTCAATCAGGAGCGCCGCATATTTTTGATCATAGCTGAAGGTGAATTCAGTGCTACCTCCACGGTCATTTATCGAGATACAGGTAGTAGTTCCGTCCACATGCCCTTGTACGATATGGCCATCAATCCGGCCATTCATCCGGAGTGAACGTTCAAGATTTATGATATCGCCGGCTTTCCATCCCCCGGCATTTGTTTTATCGAGTGTTTCAAGTATGGCCGTGACCCTGTGCGATTTGCTGGTCGTTTCTTCCACGGTGAGACAAACACCGCTATGAGACAAGCTTTCATCAATTTTTAATTGGGAGGAGAGGTCGCTTTTAATCCAAAAGATCCTGTTTGTCCTGTCGGCGGTTACTTCCTGAATGGTACCAAGTGACTCAATAATACCTGTGAACATAGCTGCTTAATTGTGATTTTGCCGGAGTTTATGAATTTAATCTTTTCTAAATTTCTAAATTTAAAAATTTGGGTTATCTTCGCAGTCCTAAAAAAATAAAAGGAAAATTATGCTGATTATTGATTCGAAAGATTGCGAAAATATTGATAAAGCACTCAAAAAATATAAGAAAAAATTTGAGAAAAGCAGGACTTTACTGCAACTACGTGAGCGTCAGTCGTTTACCAAGCCTTCGGTTAAAAGAAGGGGGGAAGTTTTAAAGGCTGTTTACAAACAGCAGATCGCCAGCGGTAAAATAGAAATTTAAGCTTGTTTCTTGTCATAAATTATTCCGGATAGCCCTGAATTTAAACCGGCTGCCGGTTTTTTTATGCCCTTACCCCGCATGATTTATTGTATATTTTTCTCATACTTCACCAAAAAATTGCGCCGCTTCCAGCCTTGCCGTTTAAAAACAAGGCTTATTTAATAATTATATCGTTTGGCATTTTGCAGAGATTCGTGCCGTATCGCCGATGTTGCTGCTATAAATCGTTTTTTTGTGTTGCGAACGATAAGCAGCCAGCATATATTAAAAAGATACATAAAAATGAAAATGCCTGACAGGGGTAAAACTTCTAAACCCGGTTTGAAAAGCCAAATGAATATACCAGCAGGTAGGGTGATCAGGAGTGCAGAAAATGAGATATTTTTAACGAGTTTATTGACGAGCAATCTTAATACGATAAAAAATCCGTTTAATACTTTTTGTCCTTTCAAATTGGAGTATTCTGTATAAGTGATGTTTACCGGAGCTTCCAATACCGCAAACCTCCTGGTTTTAAATATCTGTATCAATTCGATGGCATGGGCCATCCGGTTTTCGGTCACCTGGATTGACTGCAATGCCGCCGCAGACAAAGCCCTGAGCCCGTTCTGGCTGTCGGTAAGGATCATGCCCGTAAAAAGAAATTGCACAAAGCGCGCGCACTGCAGGATGATCTTCCTTGAAAAAGGTATTTTGGAAGGATTGTTTCCCCCTTTGTGTTTTAAAAACCGAGAACCGATTACCACGTGTGCTTTGCCCAATCTTACCGGCTCCGTTAATGCGTCAATATCGGTAGGATCATGCTGTCCGTCGCCATCAAAATGAACAGCGATATCGGCTTGCAACAGTTTTGCCATTTCCATTCCTGTTTGCAAGGCTGCTCCCTGGCCTAGGTTTTCCGAATGTTGTACAAAATAAAATGGAATGGATATTTCGTTTAATGAAAGCGGGTCTTTGCTGCCATCATCAACCAATATCAGCGAATACTTTCTGAACTCTTCATTCTGCAATAGCTTATAAATTACCTTAGATTCGTTGTAAATTGGAATAATAATAAATGTCAGCATTTGGGATATTCTTGTTTTTCCATTCATAGAATCTGAATCCAATCAACTGGTACAGGCACAAAAATGAAGCATATTTACCTAATAATTTCCTTTCTTCTGTATGCAGTGTGCTTTTTTATTTTATTTCCTTACAACAGGTTCAATATTGATTCAGATGGCATTGCTTATATACAGGAAGCGCGGCAATACGCCTGGGGCAATTATTTTACGGCCTTAAATGGTTGCTGGAGCCCGCTGCTATCATGGATGCTGATTCCATTTATTAAAGCCGGTTGTGATCCTGTTGTATGTTGTAAATATATTAATGGATTTATCGGCGCGTGTTCTTTGTTTTCATTTTATGCATTAAGTCAGAAATTTTATATAAAACAGTGGCTTAAACCAGTAATACCATTGGCGTTTGCCATTTTTACGTTGTCCTCGGCCTTTAAATTATTAGGTCCGGATGGGTTACAGACCTTTTTATTAAGCTTGTATCTTAATTTAATTTTTTCCAGGCGTTTTATCTATTCACGTCCTAAATTATTGCTGTGTGGCTTGTTGGGGGCTCTCTGTTACTATGCAAAGTCCTATAACTTTTTCTTCTTTATCATACACATTTCCATTGTCATCTTCCTGTTATGCCGGAAAGCCAGGCGGGAAAATTTTTTCAAATTTTATCTTTCAAAAATAACAATGGTTTTTATTGCTTTCGTAATATTTTCAGCCCCTTATATCATTTTGCTTACCAATAAATACCAGCAGTTTACGATAAGTTCGGCAACCAGCATAACCGTAAATAAAAGCCTCGAACCATTCTTTACCGATGGCAGAAAATTGGTTGTTGCTCCAGCAAATCCGCAGGCATTGGCGATTGCAGACGACCCAACTTACTTTCAACAGCACTATATTACTCCATTTACGTCGGCCAATTATTTTTTTAAACAGGTAAAAATTACCATTTGGAACATTTTTGATTATACGCGGTTGTTAAATGAGATCAGCATTTTTGCAATAACAATATTGCTGGCATTTAGTATTTACCTGTATCACCGCAGTGGAATGAACTGGCAACCCAATGAGGTATTCCTGCTCATTACCGCCATTCTTTATCCGTCCGGATACCTGTTAATTGCATTGGAATGGAGATATATCTGGTTAATACCGGTGGTTCTTTTATTAATGGCTGCAATACTTGTATCTAAAATATCGATACCGCCACAACAAAAAAACCTTTGGCGTTTTGTAACGGTCATAGCCATATTCTCTTTTTTTGTAAAACCAATAAGGGAACTGAAAGAAAATATTAGTAACAAACCCTGGATCTACAACGCTACCAGGGCATTAAAGCAACATGGAATTGCCGGTAATTTTTTTGGGCCAAACGCCGATTATGTCAATGCCAGCAGGAACTATTATTTCTGTTACTTAAACAACTCGCGATTGTTTGGAGTATTCACACGGGACTATACAACTTCTGAAATACTTGATGCGGCAATAAAATACCAGGTGAAATATTTCTTTAATTACTATGACACTCCTGCGGAGAAAGAATATATCTTAAGGAGCGCCCTTGCTGCTGCTTCGGTAAAAGTTTATGATTCGTTATACACCGGGATAATCGTATTCCAGATAGCCAGGTAGCGCATGGGTTTTAATAGTTGCCCGGGGGTACGGAAAACTATTACCCACATTCTTCACTAACTTTACCACCATCCTTTTATGCCCCCAAGTGAAATATACCCCATACAGGAATTTCTAAATTACCTGGCGTTTCAGAAGCGTTATTCGAAACATACCATAATTTCTTACCAGAATGACCTTACGGCGTTTTTTGATTTTATCACTTTGCAATACAATTCAATTGCGTTAGATGAAATCTCTGCATCTGTGGTGCGCTCCTGGCTTGCATCATTGAAACAGGATAAGGCAGCTTCAAAGACAGTCAACCGGAAAATCTCAACATTAAAATCTTTTTTTAAGTACCAGCTTAAAATTAATAAGGTAACATTTAGCCCGATGGCATCAGTCACGTCTTTAAAAGTCAGCCGGCGCCTTCCATCTTTTATTGAACAAAAAGACATTGATACGCTTTTTAAATATGTTGACTTCCCAAAAACGTGGGAGGGCAGGACCAATGCGCTGTTATTGATGCTCTTTTATCAAACCGGGATAAGGCTCAGTGAACTTATCAGTTTAAAGGAATCGCAAATCGATAAAAGTAACGGTTCTATTAAGGTTTTGGGAAAAGGTAATAAAGAAAGGGTGATACCGGTAAATAATGGATTGCTGAGAGAGATCGACAACTATATTGCTGAAAAGAAGGTATTTTTCAAAGTAGCGACCGGAGGTCATCTTCTTTTAAATACAAAAGGAAAACCACTGTATCCAAAATACGTGTACAATATTGTAAAAAAATACCTGGGTGACGTTTCAACAAATGAAAGAAAAAGCCCCCATGTTTTGCGCCATAGCTTTGCAACGCATTTAACTAATAATGGGGCAGATATTAATGCAATAAAAGAATTATTAGGCCATTCAAGCCTTGCGTCTACGCAAATCTACACGCACAATTCTATCGAGAAGTTAAAGGAGGTCCATAAGCTCTCTCATCCCAAATCTTAAATATTTTTTAGAATCCGGGATTTTGTGAAATTTTATTTTGAAAAATGCGTTCTGAAATGTAATTTCATTTACACAGACTTCTTATGTCTAACCTCAAAATCCTTTGTTACTTACAACCTTCTAAACTAAACCCTGTATTTTTATTATTCACCGTTAAAACTTATGATTTCTATGAACGTTAACATCCAGGCGCTCCATTTCGAAGCAGACTCAAAATTGGTGTCTTATGTTGAGAAGAAACTCTCAAAATTGAACCAGTTTCATGAACGAATTACTAAAGTAGATGTTTTTCTCAAGCTAGATAATGTAGTTCATAACATTAAAGATAAAATTGCTGAAATTAAGGTGCATGTGCCAAGGCACGATTTTTTTGTAAAACATTCTTCGAAATCATTCGAAGAAAGTTTCGATATCGCACTAGAATCTGTTATTACCCAGATGAAGCGAAAAAAAGAAAAGATGGCTGCGTGACATCACGTAAGAAGTTTTTATACAACCCCCGATTTTCGGGGGTTTTTTTTGCCAGGTATTATTCGGTATAACAATAACAACCGCCATCTTTTTATAAACCGGTGCCGCGAATACGGCGATCGATTCGCTGTTTTTTGTCACCAGGTCTTATAAATACATAGTCACCTGCATCATTAGTTGGCAGGGCATTTTCAACCTGCTGCGTGCCTAATAAATATTCTTTTCAAAATTTTTCCATTAAACATTTTCCATTACCTTTGCCT
>JBDTLZ010000029.1:0-11083 GCA_039934515.1 Ginsengibacter sp. | reverse complement strand
AAAGTAGAAGTTATGGAGATTGTTGACTTCCTGAAAACCCCAAAAAAATATACAGCTCTCGGGGGGAAAATTCCAAAAGGAGCACTATTGATTGGCCCTCCGGGCACAGGTAAAACATTACTGGCGAAAGCGATGGCAGGTGAGGCCCAGGTGCCTTTTTTCAGCTTAAGCGGTAGTGATTTTGTAGAAATGTTTGTAGGCGTAGGCGCAAGCCGTGTAAGAGATTTATTTAAACAGGCAAGAGAGAAAGCACCGTGCATAATTTTTATTGATGAAATTGATGCTATAGGCCGTGCGAGAGGAAAAAATATGATGATGAGCAATGACGAGAGGGAAAACACCCTCAACCAGTTGCTGGTTGAAATGGATGGATTTTCTACCGATATTGGCATCATTATCCTTGCTGCAACCAACAGGCCCGATGTGCTGGACAGTGCATTGCTACGCCCGGGGAGGTTTGACAGGCAAATAACCATTGACCGCCCCGATCTTGTTGGGCGTGAAGCTATTTTTAAAGTGCACCTTCTACCGATAAAAATATCTCAAACACTCGACGTTCATAAACTTGCCGAACAGACTCCTGGTTTCGCCGGTGCAGATATCGCCAATGTATGCAATGAAGCAGCCTTGATTGCAGCACGTAAAGGCAAAGACGCTGTGGATATGAGTGATTTCCAGGATGCCATTGACAGGGTAATCGGCGGTCTTGAAAAAAAGAATAAAATTATTTTGCCCGAGGAAAAGGAAATTATTGCCTACCACGAAGCGGGACACGCGATTTGCGGTTGGTTCCTCGAACATGCCTACCCGTTATTAAAGGTAACTATTGTTCCCAGGGGTACCGCTGCTTTGGGATATGCTCAATACACGCCCAAAGAGCAATATTTATATAATACCGACCAGCTTCTTGACCAGATATGTATGACATTGGGCGGCAGGGCGGCTGAAACCATATTTTTTGGTAAAATATCGACAGGGGCCAGCAACGATCTGCAGCAGATTACAAAAATGGCTTACGCAATGGTTACCGTTTATGGCATGAATGAAAAAGTAGGGAATGTAAGTTTTTATGATCCGCAACAGGACAATACATTTACAAAGCCATTTAGTGAAGAAACCGGAAAAATGATCGATGAGGAAGTGAGAAAATTAATTGAGCAGGCGTTTATAAGGACCAAGGCATTGCTCACAGAAAGAAAAGCGGAAGTTGAAATCCTGGCAAAAGAGTTGCTAAAACGTGAAGTTCTTTTTCAAAGTGATGTGGAAGCTTTAATCGGAAAACGCCCATACGAGGAAAAGAAAGCACTGGACTTTGTTGACAATCCAAAGGAAGCAGTTATTGATCCTCAAATATTGGGTAAAATTATTGACAGGTGATTATAAAATGATATAGACGATGGCTTCATCTTCAAAAGAAAAAATATTAAAAAAGGTACGAGAGGCACTGAGTAACCCGGTGCCTTTGCCTTTTCCTAAAAGTGAGGGTACGAATTATGTTTTTCAACCTCAAATGGACGATCTTGAAATTGTATTTGCCGAAGAGTTCACCAGGCTTTTAGGCAAATTTGCATTTTGTTTCAGCGAAAAAGATATGAAATTGCAGTTACAGCAACTCATTGCTGAAAAAAAATGGAAAAACATTTATTGTGTAGAGGAAAACTTGCTCCAAATAATTGATGACGGAAATTTTCAAGGGCTCAACAAGTCAACACTGGCCGATTGTGATGCATCGGTTACTTCCTGTAAATATCTCGTTGCGCGCACAGGTTCAATCGTAATGACTTCGGCCCAGCAAAGTGGCAGAACCGTAAGTGCCTACGCGCCCGTTCACATTTGTATTGCCTGGATAAACCAACTGGTGTACGATACAAGGGATGTTCTTAAATCATTAAAATCGTCGGGTAACGGCAATTTCCCCTCTTTCACAACATTTGCCGCAGGGCCCAGTCGCACAGCCGACATTGAAAAAACGCTGGTAGTAGGAGTTCACGGCCCTAAAGAAGTTTATTTATTTTTGATTGATGAGGCATCGAAATAAAATATCCGCCACGGATTGAAAATATCCAATGATTGACTCACAAAATAAAATATTTTTCCTTTCCGATTTTCACCTGGGCGCACCTGATCGCGAAGCAAGCCTTTTGAGAGAAAAACATATTGTAGCATTTCTTGACAGCATAAAACATGAGGCATCCCATATATTCATACTTGGCGACTTATTCGACTTTTGGTATGAGTATAAAAAAGTTGTTCCGAAAGGTTATGTACGAATTTTGGGGAAGCTCGCAGCGCTCACTGATAGTGGTATTATCATCAAATTTTTTGTGGGTAATCATGATATGTGGATGAATGGATATTTTGAAAATGAACTCGGCATAGAGGTTTTTCACAATCCCCGGGAATTTGAGTTTAGCGGGAAGAAATTTTTTGTCGGGCACGGAGATGGCCTGGGACCAGGAGATCACCGGTATAAATTCTTAAAAAAGGTTTTCCGCAATAGACTTTCGCAATGGGCTTTCGGAGCCTTACATCCCCGCATTGGGATCGGGATAGCGGATTATATGAGCCGCAAAAGCAGGTCTTCCGCGGCCAAAATTGATGAGCATTTTTTGGGGGCAGATAAAGAATGGCTGGTCATTTTTTCAATGGAAATGCTGCAGAAAAAACACTACGATTTTTTTATTTTTGGCCACCGCCATTTTCCGGTTGATATTAAATTAGGCGATAACAGCAGGTATATAAATCTTGGCGACTGGATAAAATACAACAGTTTTGCAGTATTCGACGGTAAAGACACCCTGCTGAAATATTATGAAATATGAGTGATCACCTTCAAAAATATTTTCACCTGTTCCTCTTGTTAATATTGCTTTTTACCGGGGGGATCCTTCATGCACAGGATGATTCTCTGTTCCGGTTTCTTAAAAAAATGGAATACCCGGTTTCATCATTCACAGTCGACAACCTGGGAGAGCTTTATATTATTAATACAAATAACCAGCTCAGGAAATACAATGAAAAAGGAGACTCTGTAGGAGTGTTTAACCAGGTAACCAAATATGGAAAACTTAGTTATGTCGAAGCACAAAATCCCTGGAAGGCGATTTTATTTTACGAGGATTACCTCACCATAGTGCTGCTGGATAAATACCTCAATGTGCTTACGAATATTAACCTCCGCAATCAAAATATTTTCAAGGTCAGGGCAGTTACGACTTCTTACGATAACAATATCTGGCTGTTTGATGAGCAGGAAAATAAGATAAAAAAGATTGATGATGGTGGCAACAATCTTTTCGAGAGCGTCGATTTGCGGTTACTATTTGATTCAGTGCCAACACCCAGGAAAATAATTGATTATGATGGGTTTGTTTATTTATATGATCCCGAAAAAGGGCTGTACACATTTGATTATTATGGTAGCTTTAAAAGCCGTTTGCCATTTTTACACTGGTCCGATTTTGAAATAATTGATAAGCAGATTTATGGATTTGACAAAGACCACCTGTATCGGTATACCCCGCCGGTTCCGGATGTGAAAAAATACAGGCTTTCAGCGGATTTACAGGATAATAATTCCATAAAAGTCAGCAATCACAAAATTTATGTACTTAAAAATCAGCAACTCGCGCTTTATTCTATTCAATAGATTTGGCTGATGTTTTATCTTGCAGTATGAAATTTCTAGACCAGGTTTATTTTGATAATTCTTTACGCAGCTACCTGGGAGTTGTCATTGTTATCTTTGCCGCACTGTTATTAAAAAGAATTATCTCCAAATACGCCGCCTCTCTCATTTTTAAATTCGTAAAACAGCAATCGGGCACACTTAATAAACAAAGTTTTATACGGCTGGTAATACTTCCTATTGAAAGGATACTGGTTGCGGTTGTTGGTATTCTCGCCATAGACCGCCTTAATTTCCCATCGGTACTTGCGTTCAGCATTCACACAGTTAGCAGCCAGGATATCGTTGGAGGGCTGGCTTCCGGCCTTATCGTCATTTGTTTTATATCGTTACTGATACGGCTTATAAATTTTTTGGTGTTGCTCATAAAGGAAAAAGCAAGTAGCGATAAAACACCCGGCAGGCTGCAGTTGTTGTTTTTTTTTAAAGACTTTATCAGGGTCATACTTATTATTATAGGAATTTTGATGATCCTGAAATTTTCTTTCGGGCTCCGCATTAGCAATTTATTTACTGGTTTGAGTATTGTTGGTGCGGCCCTTGCGCTTTCTGCAAGAGAAAGCCTTGAGAACTTAATTGCCTCCTTTATCATTTTTTTTGATAAGCCTTTTGAAACAGGCGATGTTGTAAAAGTGAACAATATAACGGGAACGGTTGAACGCATTGGGCTACGCAGTACCCGCCTCCGCACACCGGAAAAGTCGCTGGTAACAGTGCCCAACAAACAAATGGTCGACAGTATATTGGATAACTGGAGTGTACGTAACCTTATAAGAACTGAAATAAGAACATTGCTCTCGCCGCAAACATCGTCGGAAAATTTGAAAAAAACGATTTCAGAAATCAAAGAAATTCTTATAGCCAAAAAAGACCTGGTTCAAACTTATTCGGTGTACTTGCAGGAAATTAACAATGACAGCGCCGTGATCATGATCATTTATTTCATAAAGTTCCCCATGGATACGGACGATCAGAATAAGCTGAAAGAGGAAATAAACATTGCTATAAGAGTGATGCAGGAAAAACACGAGATAAAGCCTTCGAGCACTACTTCAGTAAAACTGGTAAGCTAAGTTGCAGGATATTGGCGATCGCGAAATCCAACCCCCCCCAGCCATTTCTATAAACTGTTTTTTAGCTCCAGCAAAAATGTTTTTACTTTTTGCAGCGATTCAATCATTTCATGTTTTTCGCCTGCAGCCTTATTATTTTTCAGAAATTCTTTTGCGCCATCGATGGTATATTTTCTTTCCCGGAGCAAATGATAGATCATCTTGAGATTTTTAACATCCTCGGGCCTGAAAAACCGGTCGCCCTTTTTATTCTTTTTGGGCTTTAATATCGTGAATTCATTTTCCCAGTAACGTATCAATGATGTGTTCTCCTTAAACATTGTCGCCACATCTCCAATTGAATAATATTGTTTCTGAAAAAGAATCTCATCGCCCGGAATTTCAACAAGGCTTGCATCTGTGCCCATTTCTTTCAGGCTTTTTCGTCCCCTTTTGCGCTTGGTCGCCCCGGCAAGCCCGGCGGCCTGTTTCTTGTCAACGTTCTTCTTTTGGGAAGCGTCTTCGAATTCAAATGTTATTTGTGAGTTGGCCATTTAATTAATCAAGGCTTTTTGCACTTCCTGTCGATGCTATTTTTAAAATTCTGTCAAACTGTTCAGGTGTAAGATCGTTATAAAAAAAATAAACCGGGTCAACTTCCTGGCCATTAATGTGCACTTCATAGTGACAATGTGGCCCTGTGCTCTTTCCTGTGCTGCCTACCCATCCAATTACCTGCCCACGCTTCACTTTTTGTCCGGGTTTTACTTTTACCCTTATCATGTGCCCATATAACGTTTCATAACCATAACCGTGATCTATTATCACATGGTTGCCATAACCATCTCCTGTAAAGCCCGCAAGTTGTATTTTGCCATCGCCGGTTGCATAAACAGGGGTACCCTGCGATGCAGTGAAATCGAGTCCTTTGTGCATTTTCGGTGTACCATATACAGGGTCAATCCTCATGCCAAATCCTGAAGCTATCCTGTCAAGGTCGCGGTTGCTCACAGGTTGGATAGCGGGAATGCAGGCAAGCTTGGCGCCCTGGTTTTTGATAAGATTTTCAATTTCATTGTAACTCGTAAACTGGTACGTAATTCTTGCTTTAATATTATTAAGTGTTTTGGCAAGTTCATTACCAAGTTCTTCGTCATTGAGGGCCTCCACTTTTTGCAATTCGATCTTTTGCTCTGTTAGTTTTGCCCTCGCGCTGTCGGGTAATGGATTTGCCTGGAAAATGGACCGGTAAACCTGGTTGTCCCTTTGTTCAAGAGATGCCATTTCCTGTTGGAGTAGCCTTGCCTGCGACACAAGCACATCATAATTTTGCTTCATTTTTTCAAACCGCGCCTCGGCAATTTTTGCCTGGGGAGATGGAATAAAGCGAAAGGCAAGAAAAACCAATATCAAGGCTGTGACGAAAGAGGTGGCCATGAAGCCAAAGAAGCGCAGCAATCTTACGCGCAGCGGAGTTACAAATTTTTCGTAACGTAAACTGTTCGTATTAAAGTAATATTTTATTTTTTTCATTACTTAAAAGCAGGAGCAGTCTCATATAATCGTTTTTTAAAATGGATTGCTGCTTGTAAATGCACCTAAACAAATATCTTTGACGACTTTAATTTGCTATAAAAAACAAAGATAGCTTCATAACCCACAAATCGATCTTAAAATTTATCAACGGTATGATGACCAGCGGCGAGGTAAGACAGCACTTTATGGATTTTTTTAGGTCAAAAGGGCATACGATTGTTCCCTCTGCGCCTGTTGTTATAAAAGATGACCCAAGCCTGTTATTTACCAATGCCGGGATGAACCAATTTAAAGATTATTTTCTCGGCAACAGGAAGCCTCCGTACAGCCGTGTTGCCGACACCCAAAAATGCTTGCGGGTCAGTGGCAAGCACAATGATCTTGAAGAAGTGGGTGTTGATACGTATCACCATACTATGTTTGAGATGCTGGGTAACTGGAGCTTTGGAAATGCTGAGGCAAACCCATTGCCTTATTTTAAGGAAGAAGCCATTGAGTGGAGTTGGGAACTGCTCACAGGTATTTATCAAATTGACAAAGACAGGTTGTATGTTACCGTATTTGAAGGTGATGTAAACGAAAATCTCCCGACAGATGATGAAGCGATCGGCTTCTGGAAAAAATGGATACCGGAAGACCGGATCATCATGGGAAATAAAAAGGATAATTTTTGGGAAATGGGTGATACCGGCCCTTGTGGCCCATGTACAGAAATTCATGTGGATACAAGGTCAGGTGATGAAAGAAAGAAGGTTGAAGGCAAAAGCCTGGTGAACAATGACGACCCACAGGTGATCGAGATCTGGAACAATGTATTTATTCAATATAACCGTAAGAAAGACGGAAGCCTTGAGCCGTTGCCCGCAAAACACGTAGATACGGGAATGGGATTTGAAAGACTGGTAAGGGTTTTACAGAAAAAACAAAGTAACTACGATACAGATGTTTTTACCGGGACCATTGCAGCAATTGAAAGATTATGCGGAAAAAAATATACCAGTACTGGCAGTAAGCAGGATGTTGCTTTTCGTGTTATTGCCGATCATATCCGCGCCGTTGCGTTTCCTGTATCAGATGGGCAATTGCCTTCTAATACGGGTGCAGGGTATGTAATACGGAGAATTCTAAGACGGGCTGTTCGTTATTATTACACATACCTGGATGTGAAGCAGCCATTGCTACATAAATTAATTCCCCTGCTTGCCAAACAATTTGAAAATGTGTTTCCAGAATTGGATAAGCAAAAAGATTTCGTTGAAAAAGTAGTACATGAAGAGGAGGAAGCTTTTTTGAAGACATTGGGAAATGGATTGATCAAAGTTGACATTTTTATGCCTTTGGATGGGATTAAACTTATTCACGAAGGAAAATCAACAGCCGCTGATGTTTTGCCAGGAAAGATTGCCTTTGAACTTTATGATACATTCGGATTTCCATTAGACCTAACCAAATTGATTGCAACCGAAAGAGGGTTTTCTGTCGATGAAGAAGGTTTCAATGTTGAAATGCAAAAACAAAAAACCCGCAGCCGTTCTGCTGGTGTTGTTGATACTGAAGACTGGATCGTGGTTAATGAAAATGGAACTTCGAAGTTCATTGGCTATGATTTGTTTGAAACAGAAAGCAAGGTTTTAAAATACCGTAAAACAAAATCAAAGGGAGAAGAATCCTACCAGGTTGTTTTGGATAAAACCCCTTTCTATGCGGAAAGCGGCGGACAGGTTGGCGACAAAGGGCAGTTGGTCTTTGAAGGAGAAGCAATTGACGTCACCGATACCAAAAAAGAAAATGATCTTATTATCCACTTTATACAAAAATTACCGGTGGCTGTCGAAGGGAATGTTCTTGCCCGGATAAATGCCGGACAAAGAATTCCTACGCAACAACACCATAGCGCTACACACCTTATGCATGCTGCATTGCGGAATGTACTGGGCAGGCACGTTGCCCAAAAAGGAAGCCTGGTAAATGATGAATACCTGAGATTTGACTTTTCTCATTTTGCAAAAGTTACTGATGAAGAAATTGCGAAGATTGAATCAATGGTGAATGAAAAAATCCGTGAAAATATCCCCGTAGTTATAAAACAAATGGCGAAAGAAGAAGCTATGTCGTTAGGTGCCATGGCTTTGTTCGGCGAAAAATATGGCGACATTGTGAGGGTGGTAATCATAGATCCGGATTTTTCAATTGAGTTATGTGGCGGTACTCATGTAGGCAATACCGGTGAACTGGGCGTCTTTAAAATAATACATGAAACTGCTGTTGGCGCAGGAGTTCGGCGAATTGAGGCGGTAAGCGGCAAGGCTGCTGAAAATTTTATAAATGATCAGTTGGGGTTGATCCGTAATATTCGTAACAGCCTTAAAAATCCGAAAGACCTTTTGAAATCAATAGAAAATTTATCGCTCGAAAATTCTGAATTAAAAAAACTTCTAGAAAAACTTGAGACAAAAAATAACCTTGCATTAAAAAGCGAATTGCTTAAAAAAACAGAGTCTGTTAACGGAGTACATTTTATTGGAGAAATAGTTGAGGTATCCAATGCTGATGCACTGAAGAAAATTTGTTTTTCCTTAAAAAATGAGTTGAAAAATTATGTAGTTGTTTTGGTTGCCGATATTGGCGGACAACCGCGTGTAGCCATAATGCTGGATGAAAATATACATTCTTCTAAAAACCTTGATGCCTCAAAAATTATTAAAGAGCTTGTTGCCCCATTGATAAAAGGCGGAGGCGGTGGTCAAAAAACATTGGCAACAGCGGGTGGACAGGATGCAACCAGGCTCCCGGAAGTAATCGGAAAAATAAGACAATTACTTTAGCATAACCCGGTAACCGCGACAAGGCTACCTAACGTGTATCCATAAACGATTATTTCCGGGGAATATTGAAAAATGTGTGGTAATAGCGGTATAGTAGTTTTTTTTCAGCAATTAAATAATTTTATTTTTTTCGAAATTAATGACTACTTTCATTTTTCCAAACACGTAAGTGTACCTCTTTAAAAACAAGCTATGAAACCATTTTACCTCTTTTTCATTGCAATACTTGGCTTTTCTTCAATTAAATCCCAGACAGTAATAGTTTCAGGTGTATGTATGACAGGCACCATCACATTGGATCCCGTGGGAGATGTAAATGGAAAGCCTGCTTACATGGGCACAGGAACTGTTGATGAAATTCCTGATGTCGAGATAAGCGTATACTGGCTTCCCGCTCCCGATAACCTGTGGGTACTTGCTTACAGCGGCCAGCCTTATTTTCAAAATTCATGTGATACCACATTGCCGTGGAGTACCGGAAATGTTGATTGTCCATGGAGCTCGGTAAGCGGGCAAACATGCACTGGCGGCACTCCTTTAGCTTTACGCGGTGCCGGTGCATTGGTAGTGCGACTTATAAGTTTTACGGCAAGACTAGATAACAAAAAAGTTATTGTAAACTGGAAAACGGCCAGTGAAATCAATAACAAGGGATTTGATATACAGAGAAGCATAGATGGCGTCAATTGGACCAATATTGGATTCGTCAACGGAAGTATAAACTCTTCCAGGGAAACAAACTACCAGTTCAATGACCTGAAGCCGGTTCGTGGCAAAGGTTTTTATAGGCTTCGGCAGGTTGACCTGGATGGTAAATATTCTTATTCTATGGTGGCTTCTGTTAATTTCCAAAAATCGGGGTTCTACTCGATCTCAAACAATCCTGGCCATGGAATTTTTGAAGTGAATATCGAAGCAACTAATGAGAAAGTTGAATTTCTATTATTTGATGCCGCTGGAAGAAGGGTGTGGGCCAACACAGCAGGATCGGGGATTCAAACAATTAATATCAGCAATTCCCCCGCGGGCGTTTACCTGCTGCGAATACGAAAAGGAACCGATTTGTTTACCGAAAAACTGGTTAAATTCTAAACCCATGAAAGCAATCCAATATAACCGCAGGAATTTTTTGACCAGTGCTGCTATCTTATCGGTAGGGAGTGCATTTGGTTCCGGCCTGAAACATTTTTCTACTAACAACGCTGGAAATGATCTGCAAAAAGATTGGTCAAAATTCTGGAAAAGATCCGGAGGGCGCATTTATCAAAGTCTTACTAATTTCAATAGTGCAAACAACAGGAAGGATACAAAAGGGCATTCTTATAAATATGGAGAGATCATTTATTTCCCAAAAGAAAATATTTTGGCACAACCTACCTGGGTCTTCTGGAATGATGGCACAAGGTGCGCTGATGTGATCGTTACTTTATTTGAAAACAATCATGCTCACAACCCGATCATTCGTTTCAATCGTTATGAAATGGATTCATTATATCGTTTATCAAAAGAACCCGGTTCAGAAGAATTATTATTAGCCTTCTGCAATAATAGTAAACGAATGGCAGGCAACTCGGCAGGAATCGTAAAAACGAAAACAAACATTAAGAAAAATTCGGGAATACAGGACATTAGCTATTATAAGGAGCAGCAGCTTATTTTTAAAAACACAATAATTCTTAACTCTTAATCTTTAATTATGGAACCTTTTATCGCGATGATTATGGTTTTTGCCGGAACTTTTAGCCCACGGGGCTGGGCGTTATGCAATGGCCAGCTTCTTTCTATTGCTCAAAACACTGCGTTGTTTTCACTTATCGGTACTACTTACGGCGGTAACGGCGTGACTACATTTGGATTGCCCGATTTGCGCGGCAGGGTACCTATTCATTGGGGACAGGGGCCTGGCTTATCCAACTACGTACTTGGCGAGGTCGCAGGTTCTGAAAATATTTCTTTGCTGGTAAGTAATTTGCCGGCACATA
>JBDTLZ010000028.1:0-5883 GCA_039934515.1 Ginsengibacter sp. | reverse complement strand
AATGTATCGGTATCGCCATCTTTGCTAACGTCACTTACAATGCCTGTTGCACTGTCGAGTTGGGTTAATTCATTATCAAGCCTATGCTTATTCCTGCCGGTGACAATCACTTTGTTGCCTCCAGATGAAAATACCCTGGCTGTTTCAAGGCCGATGCCTGCGGTGCCGGCACAAGGAAGTATGTTTTCTTTTGCTGGCTGTACGGTTGCACCAGGTTTTGATTTTGCAGATTTCGAACTGGGAGAAGTTGAAACTTTATCTTCTCTATATCCCGCACATGAAAAAATAATAAAGGAGTTGTGCAGGTAATGTTGTATCGTTAGTTAATACGACAAAGAATATTTACAACAACTACTTCTGCAATTATTTAATCCTAAACACAAAATTGTATAAATGTTATCCAAAGTTTTGTAACACGCGTAAGTAACGACGAAACTACCTTTGTATGATTAATAAAAAATATAAAATCATGAAAAATTTGAAGGGCCAATGCGCCTGGTTTGAAATCAAAAATACCTGCGGAAATCCTAATTGCAGTTGTGAGACTTGCACTTGCGATAATTGTACATGCGGTACTGCAAATGTATAAAATAGGAAAAAAGAGGTTACCCTTATTTAATAAAGCCACGAAAAATTAGTGGCTTTATTTATTTTGGAAATTAATTCAACGGATTTTCCAGGAAATTAGCCTTCATGTTAAAATCATACCATATTGATTTTGTATCATTTACCCATGTTATCAATTTCATCTAAGCGGTGCTGTAATATTTTGAAATCCAACTTTTAAGCTAAAATTTAGGCACAGGAATTGCATATAAACAGGGACACTATAAAAACAATATGTTATGGCTGTAAACAAGAATAATATTAAGAATAAAGCTAATATTTTAAAGCCCAGCAGGGACCGTATCAATTTATCAGAGCTCTATGAGGTAAAGGATTGGTCAAAGAAATTTTCTATTAATACCAAGGATATCAGGCGTGCCGTAGCCGAAGTATGGAATAATGCGCGGGATTTTGAGCTCACCTGGAAGAAAAAAACACTTCCTGAAATGTAATTAAATTTTATTCCTGCGGGATATACTGTACAAGCCGGTAGATTGAGATCAACTGATCTTTTAATCTACCGGTTTTTTACGTTTTCGGGCACCTCTTTAACGGTAACCAGGAATTTTATTCGTATTGAAAATTTGTTTATATGGCCTTTCTTTAAACGGCTTTTCAAAAGTACCCCGCTCAGTCAATAAGTAATGGGTAAACTTAACCTTATAACCGGTTTTGCAATTTCCAGCCAGTGTAAATCTCATTTGCTTGCTTAACTCATTTATTCAAAATCCGGAAAGTTTTAAGAAGAAATATTGGATTCAACTAAAATGTTTTAATTACCCTGAAGGTAAGGTTAATGCGTGGGCTAATAGACCGGGTTGTCTTTGGTATTTGGTGTTCCCAGTAATGTTGGGTCTCATCTTTCATGATTAAAAGAGATCCATGATTTAATGGAATGGTAATCTTGTTTACTTCTTTATTAAATTTATACCGCAACTGAAAGGGCCTCGTTTCCCCAAAGCTCACTGAGGCGATAACAGGGTTGATGCCAAATTCTTTTTCATTATCCCGGTGCCAGCCAACACTGTCTTTACCGGTTCGGTATAAATTCAGCAACACGCTGTTGAATATAACACCCGCTTCTTTTTCCACCTTCTCTTTAACAAAAAGAAGATCGGATGTCCATGGCAAGGTAGTCATAGTATTTCCTGAGAAACGGTATGTTTTATCCTTATCCCCATACCATGCCGTAAGCCTTGGTGTATCATGAAGCTTCCCATATATAATGATGGATGATTCCTGCCACGCTATTTCATGCAGGAGCTTAAAATAAAGTATGTCTGATTCTTCCTTTGTTAAAAAGCTTTCGATGAATATGAGCGTGGCATTTTCCAGTTCGTACAATTCTCTTTTAAATCCCCCTGAGGTAAAAAGGCTGGTATCATCAAATAATGACATAGTTATGTTTCAGGAATTTTTGGCTGAACATCAATTTAAGAATTAAACCAGACCTTATCAACATTTTCAAAAATTCCTTTTTGCTTATTTTTTCTTACGCGTTTAGCATGGAAATATTTACCATTCATAGCAACATACACTCCTTGTGGCAGTGTCTGCACAAAAGCAAGCGCACATCCAAGGTTAAATAAACCATCCGAACTTCCGAATTTGTACGGAACCATTGCACCTGTAAGCACTATAGTTTTATTATCCACGTGTTTGGATATATACTTTGCAGTCTGCTCCATAGTATCGGTGCCATGTGTAATGACAATATTTTTTTCTTTGGCTTTTTTACAGCAGGAAGCAATCATTTCCCGATGGCCATCTGTCATTTCGAGGCTGTCCATCATTAGCAAGGTAGTAACATCAAGGTCTGCAATACATCTTCCCAATCTCAGCATTTCAGGGAGGTGGGTATCCTTAAAAAACAACTGCCCGGTAAGCTCATCATACTCTTTATCAAATGTGCCTCCTGTGATAATAATTTTTATTTTCATATGTGGATTGTTAGTGTACAAAGATAAAATACAGTTGGTTGATAAATTAGGTTATATGGCAAGTATAATTTTATGATTTAATATCATACATCCCCGCAATGGTGGATGCAAAAAGCATTTTCAAACCCTGAAGGGGTTTTATTATTAAGAGCAACTCATTTTTAATAACAATCCTGCTGCTTCATGTTGCGGGGAACCTCTAATTTTACTCATTATGACGAATCATATCGAACAATTAAATCCCACTTCAAGATTTTCAAACCGGGTAGATAACTATTCCAAATACCGGCCATCTTATCCTGTAGAAATTATTGATTTTTTGCAACAAGCTATTGGTTTGCAAAAAGATTGGACAGTAGCAGACATTGGTTCAGGAACAGGGATATTTTCTGAATTGCTTTTAAGACGTGGCTATAAAGTTTTAGGGATTGAGCCTAACAAAGAAATGCGCGGGGAAGCAGAAAAAAATTTATCGTGCTTTGAAGGATTTACGAGCATCAATGCCAGGGCCGAAGAAACTTTTTTACCAGGCGATTCGGTTCATCTTATAACGGTGGCGCAGGCATTTCACTGGATGGATAAAGGTGTGACAAAAAAAGAATTCCGGCGAATATCAAAGCCCGGAGGTTTTATGGCGATGATCTGGAACGTACGCCTTATGACGACACCCTTTTTGAATGAATTTGAAGAATTGAAATTAAAGTTTGGTACAGATTATAAAGCTACACGGATGGTGAATGAAAAAGAACTCGCGGGATTTTTCGATCCAAAACCAATGACTCGAAAAAATTTTAACCACGGCCAGGTTTTGGATTTTGAATCATTAAAGGGACAGCTATTATCCAGTTCATATATTCCGCTCGAAGGGGAAAGCCAACAATGCATGATTAAAGAACTCAAGGATATCTTTAATAAATTCAATGAAAACGGCTTTGTGAAAATTGAATATCAGGCTACGGTATTTGTGAACGCCTGAATGCGACAATTTACATTAATATAAACCTGCACAATTCATTAATTTCATCAAAAGGCGCTACGACATACCCGTCACTGGAGAGCTTGTATAATCCATTTGGCTCTACTTCTATTTCATAACCATTCTGCACTTTCACAAGGGTGCCGTTAACAGATTCTATTTTTATCTGATAGAATTGCAGTGCTTCCATTAATATTTCCAGGGCTATCATGATTTTTACAGCAGCAGGTTTTCATAAATCACTTTACTGCCATATACGAGGCACAGCACAGATGAGGTTATAACTAAAAAACTTTGCAATATCCTTGCCTCCATTATTTTTTTTGAAAATGGTATACTGAAAAGACCCGCCGCCAGCAACATTCCGACAATACAGCCTGATCCGAAAATCACCAGGTATACCAGGCCTTCCACCGGCCCCCTGATTTGAGACATGGCGATTAATATCAAGGCTCCGCTCCCTGCAAGCCCATGCACAAGCCCTACACTATACGCCAGGGAATGCATATGATGGTGTTCATGCTCCGCCCCAATATGAACATGCAGGTGTTTGTGTTGCGCATCCTCATGATCATGAGTATGTGCATGAATAACAACTTTTTTACCGCGGAAAAATTTCAGTAAACGATAACCAGCCAGGGCAATTAACATACAGCCGACAATTGCCTCAAAATAATGAAAATACTGAGCCGAAATACCAACTTTAAACAGGATCATAAGAACGCCAATAAAAAAAATTGTAGAAGCATGGCCCAGGCCCCAGAAAACACCATCTTTCATCGCCAGCCTGGAATTCTTACGCTGCGATACTATATTGCTTACGGCAAGCAAATGGTCCGCCTCGAAAGCATGTGTGAAACCGGCATAAATTGTAAGCAAAAGGGGGAATGAAAACATGTATTGCCTTTTTAAATGGTATAAAAAACGATCCTGTGGTTACCGGTATCTGCTACTATTAACTGACTTTCAGTGGCACTTACTGCAAAAGGCCAGTATAAACGCTCATTGTCTGATTTCCCTACTTCAAGATGTTCCCCAATCGATTCAAAGTTGATATTGCCGAAGAGGCCGTTTGCGGGCTGGTTATTTCCTTGTGGTATTTTTTTAAAAAATAAAATCCGGCTGTTGCCGGTATCCGCCAACCATAGTGAACCATTTTGTATAAACATATCGTAACACCAGTTTAATGTATTGGCTTTTGGCTTAAGGTTGTATTGATTTTGCCCGCAACTGTCAAGGTCAGGCTGCCCTATAATGGCATCCGCAGGCATTGTAAATGCACCTTTCCAATGATTCCATATCAACACCCTGTAATACTGGGTATCGGTTATTGCCAGTACACCTTCCTGCGAAACTTTTACTGCGTAAGGCCACACGGCATGAGAAGGATCATAATCTTTATCTTCAAAGCTATTTTTCCCGATCACCCGGTCTGCAGCCATGTAATTTTCGCCAGGAATTGTTTCATAAAACAAGACGCGCCTGTTACCGGTATCGGCAATCCATAAATGTTCTCCATCACTCCAAACGCCATAAGGCCAATATAAATTTTTAGCCGAGGCAGGCGTACCTACTCCATCCACATTTGGCAAATTATTTTGCATGCCAGGCTGCCCGATTACAATATCTGCAGGCTGGCCATTTTTTGTGGGAAATTGATTCCAGATCAATACCCGGTGGTTCCATGCATCTGCAATAATTAATGTATTGCCATCACTCCACACACCTGATGGATATAACAGAGAAACAGCGCTGGTTGAAGCGCCGGAGTTGCGTTGCGTATCAGTCACAACCGCTTGCCCCAGTACCACATCAGGATTTTGGAAAGAAGAACCAGGCATTTGGTTCCAGATAAAAACCCTGTTTTGCGCTGTATCAGCAACTATTAATTTGCCATATACGGTGTGCACACCCCGTGGCGCTAAAAATGGATTGCCCTCATGCCCATAAAAAAATAACGAAGCCCTGGCCGCGGTCTCCGTGCCATGATTGCTATCCCGTATATTAATTACTTCCGTCATAATTTCCAGGTAATTTTTTTACAGGGTACCGTCCTGCTACGAAGGGAGCGTGTAGTATTACTATGCACCAGCGTCGCGTCAATGGTAATTTTTTTAGCCGCAACGATCATAAAACGAATTTTTAAAATACGATGATCGAAAAACCCATTATTTTATCTTCATTCGTGAAATCTGATAACCATCGGATCGATAACCATCGGATCGAGTGTGAAATTCGTGTAACCATTTTGCAACTTTTCATTAACGACATAACATTAGCATATCCTCGGTAGTTGTTCCCCGGCCAACATATTTACAACCCTTCTGCCACCGATACTACTTTTCATTAATACCTGTCGTA
>JBDTLZ010000027.1:0-19522 GCA_039934515.1 Ginsengibacter sp. | reverse complement strand
GTGTCGCTCGTTTATTTGTTAATAAGGCCTGCAAGGTAACGCACGGTGCGAACCAGTTGGGAAGCATAGCTCATTTCATTATCGTACCAGCTCACTGTTCTTACCAACTGGATGTCTCCTACACTCAACACTTTTGTTTGTGTTGCGTCGAATAATGAACCAAAGCGAATACCAATAACATCAGTACTGGTTATTTCATCCTCGTTATAGCCAAAACTTTCGTTGGAAGCGGCTTTCATTGCTGCATTTATGTCTTCGGCAGTTGTTTTTTTATCGAGAATAGTATTGAGTTCTGTAAGTGAACCGGCAATTACAGGTACCCTTTGTGCACCTCCATCCAGTTTGCCCTTGAGTTCCGGCAATACCAGGCCGATTGCTTTTGCAGCGCCGGTACTGTTGGGAACAATATTGGCAGCAGCAGCACGTGCTCTTCTCAAATCACCTTTCGGGTGAGGCGCATCCAGCGTATTCTGATCGTTGGTATAAGCATGAATAGTGGTCATGAAACCCGCATTGATACCATACTTATCATTTAAAACCTTCGCCATGGGGGCCAGGCAATTGGTGGTACACGAAGCGCATGAAATTATAGTTTCAGTTCCATCAAGTATATCATGGTTTACATTAAATACAATTGTCTTAAGATCACCGGTAGCTGGTGCCGATATCACTACCCTTTTTGCCCCGGCCTTAATATGAGCTTCGGCTTTATCTTTATCTGTAAAAAAACCGGTACTTTCAATAACGACATCAACCTCGTGCGTTCCCCAGGGAATTTGTGCAGGGTCTTTTTGTGCATAAATTTTAATTTCTTCCCCGTCTACACTAATTGCATTTTCACCACTGGTAACTTCGCCGTCAAACCTTCCCTGTGCGCTGTCATATTTTAATAAGTGTGCCAACACTTTCGGACTGGTCAGATCATTAATCGCCACTACCTCAATACCTTCCATATTATAGATCTGCCGTAGAACCAACCGGCCAATCCTGCCAAAACCATTAATCGCAACTTTTACTGTGCTCATAATTATATATTTAATTAAATTTAAGCCGCAAATTTAAGCTTTGTAGCAGTAATATTGCATAAAAAAACATTAAATCAGCGTAGTTCCGGTCGAATATTTTCAAAGTATTGTGAATCGAACTCATTTGTTTTTTCCGCTTACATACCTATTGCCCTTTATGTAAAATCTATAAGGAAGCAATGCATCTGCACCGGCACTATCCACACCAATTCTTTCACTGGTACCGATCTCTTCATCGGCTATTATGAAATCATCTTCCATTAAATAAATTTTGTTTCCAAATAAATGCTTCCCTGAGTGATGTTTAAATATTCCAAGTGCTTTTCCTACATTCCCGGGCCCACGGGTTACTGTTATATCGTGTTTTTTTTTGCCGGTCCTTTTCAGCATACTATCAATGCCGGCGATGGGTTCTGCTGCCCGTATTAAAACTGCATCCGGAATATTTTTTTCGTTGGTTACGATATTAAACATGTGATGAAGCCCATAACATATGTATACATAGGCCGTGCCCGCAGATGCATACATAGGCTCATTGCGCGCAGTACGCCGGTTACCAAATGAATGGGAAGCTTTGTCTGCAACAGCCATATAGGCCTCTGTTTCAACTATCCTTGCAGCAGTTTTCAATCCATCGAAGTTGGTAACGATTATTTTGCCTATCAATTCCCTTGCAATTAAAACCACATTTTTACGCGTATAAAACGAGGCAGTAAGTTTTTTCATAATTGCATTCAAGATAACAAAAACGCTTTATAAAAACTTTCAGCGCAAACCAGATTATATTTTCTAAGTTTGGAAAGATTTGAAGGGAACTAATAAAAAACGCAATTGCTCAAAGAAATTATCATAGCTATCGGGGCATATTTTAAAGCACACAACTTCATTGTAAAACACAGGTTGTGGAAATGGATAATAGTTCCCGGAATTATTTATGCAATTCTTTTTGTGTTGGGGATTTATTTTTTCTGGGAATCTTCTGCGCAGGTAATAGATTACTTTTTTTCAAAAACAGGATTAAAGAGCTGGCTGCGTAAAGAGAATGCGGGGTGGTTACGTTTCCTTTTTATTTTCGGGCAACTGATCCTGCAGATCATCCTGATGTTGTTTTATTTTTCATGGTTCAAATACTTATTTCTTATCATCGGCTCCCCGGTTTTTTCATGGCTAAGTGAAAAAACAGAAGCTATCATAAATAACAAAAATTACCCCTTTAATTTGAAGAAATTTTTGAGTGATGTAACAAGAGGGATTGGTATTGCGTTGCGTAATATGCTTTGGCAAACGGTTTATACAATTTCAATATTGTTCCTATCACTGATACCCCTGGTTGGTTGGGCAACCCCGGTACTGGCTGTTTTTGTGGAATGCTATTATTTTGGATTTTCCATGCTTGATTATACTAGTGAGCGCAAGGGGCTATCCACAACACAGAGTATCGATTTTATAGGCCAGCACAAGGGATTGGCTATTGGAAATGGCATGATATTTTTTTTAATGCATACATTGCCGGTTGTAGGCTGGGTATTTGCACCGGGCTATGCAGTAATCGCCGCTACTTTAAGTTTGCAGGAAGAAGACCGTAGTTAATTACTGGTCATTAGGCCTGCATCAAAATGAGGTTTACCCATGCTTCGGACCATATCAAAAATTTGAAAAGTAAATAACAAACATATCCCGGAACCCAACAAAAAATCATTCAGCAATTTACCAATTCAACACCTACATGATCTACCTGGTACCGTCTTTTTTAGCTGATGAGGCGATTGAAACCATCCCTCCTTACGTAATAACAGCCGTAAAAAACTGCCAGGTGATATTTGCAGAAAACGAAAGAACAGCACGCAGGTTTTTGAAAAGCATGTGTAAGGATATTGTTATTGATAGCTTTGAATGGTTTGCGATTCATAAAGCTGAAGAAGAGCAAATAATCAACTTCAGGAGAAAGATCAGGGAGGGTAAAAATATTGCTATTATCAGTGAAGCGGGGTGCCCGGGCATTGCCGATCCCGGCCAGGTTTTGATTCACGAAGCGCAGCAAATGAATGAAACCGTAAAACCCCTTGTGGGCCCAAGCGCGATCTTACTTGCATTAATGGCCAGTGGAATGAACGGGCAATACTTTTCTTTTTGTGGCTATTTACCTATTGAAACAATCGAGCGTGTCAAAAAAATCAAGCAACTGGAGGAAGAATCATTTAAAACAACCTGCACACAAATTTTTATTGAAACACCGTACCGAAATAACAAAATGCTTGAAACAATTTTGCAGTCATGTAAATCCACCACGAAATTGTGTATTGCCGCAGCGCTTACTTCGCCCAATGAATGGGTAAAAACGAAAACAATTGCTGACTGGAAAAAGGAACAAACGGACCTTCACAAAAAGCCGGTAATTTTTTTGATCAAAGCGGGGTAAGAAGTAGCAGAAAACGGTATCGGGAATTAATTTGCCGGAAATGGTTAAAAAGCTATTTGTCAAACAGTCCTTTATTTATATTCGGAAGTTTACCCAGGTGTTTGTAAGCCTTGGGCGTTACCTCACGTCCCCGGGGCGTGCGCATCAAAAAGCCTTCCTGTATTAAAAAAGGTTCATAAACTTCTTCAAGTGTTCCCGTTTCTTCTCCTACAGCTGTTGCGATAGTAGTAATGCCAACAGGCCCTCCTTTAAATTTTTCTATAATTACACTTAATATCCGGTTGTCCATTTCGTCGAGGCCGTATTCATCTACATTGAGCGCTTTTAATGCATGTTCGGTTATAGCAAGGTCGATAATACCATTTGAGAGCACCTGTGCAAAATCCCTCACCCTGCGCAACAACCCGTTGGATATCCTGGGTGTGCCACGGCTCCTGCCGGCAATTTCCTTAGCAGCATCCGAAGTTATTTTTGTATTGAGTATAGACGATGAACGCAGGATTATTTTTTGCAGGGTCTCTGCATTATAATATTCAAGTCTTGATTTTATGCCGAAACGCGAAAGGAGGGGAGCAGTAAGAAGCCCGCTGCGGGTGGTTGCCCCAATTAAAGTAAATGGATTGAGGTTTATCTGTACACTGCGCGCGTTAGGGCCGGTATCAATCATGATATCGATACGATAGTCTTCCATTGCCGCATATAAATATTCTTCAACCACGTTGCTAAGTCGGTGTATTTCGTCAATGAATAAAACATCATTGGCTTCAAGGTTGGTGAGCAGGCCTGCCAGATCACCAGGTTTTTCAATTACCGGGCCGCTTGTTTCCTTAATATTTACTCCAAGTTCATTAGCAACAATGCGGCTAAGGGTTGTTTTGCCCAAACCCGGTGGCCCATGGAAGAGAATATGGTCCAGGGCTTCTCCACGTTGTTTAGCTGCTTTTATAAAGATGCGTAAGTTGCCTATTATCTGGGCTTGCCCGCTAAATTCTTCGATCACAGCAGGCCTGATATTATTTTCAAACTCCTTATCGGCCGGAGTCAATATTTCTTTCCCGGTATGTAGGTTTTGATTGGCCATTTGCTAACTTTATAAGCATTGTAAAACTAAACTTTTCTCCTGACTGGTATAAAAACTAAAATAATTTAATAGTAATATTGAAATGAGCCCAGGTGGTTTATCTTGTGATTTATAAATATATTTATGACCTGTTAAACAGTATGGGTCAGCTTGAACGGGAATTAACAAAATGAAAAGTTAGCAGAAGGTAAATTGGCGAACCTCTCACCAATCCATTTCACCATTAATAAAAAGGTGTTTTTAATACAATTAATTAGCAACTAGCTTTGCCTATGCATAAAACAACGCTCCGTTATTGGATATGCCAGGTTTTAGGGTGGGGAGGGTGGACGTTACTCAATCTTGTCATTGTTTATTTGTTCGCCAACGACATGTATCTCAAACCCGACGAGAAGAAAAATATTTTTTTTGCGGTACTTTCAATTGAATTCCTGTGCAATATTTTCGCTACACATGCCCTGCGGTTTGGTTTAAAAAAGATCCAATGGATAAGATTTTCGACAAACCGTGTTATAGGTTTGTTTATAATAAGCGTAACACTTACCGGGCTTTTGAGTTATTATGGAGCAAAATCCACTGCAATGCTTACCGGGTTGTCGTTGGTACAGTATGAAAAAAAGCAAGACCTTAAATTAGCCATCGCAAAGGAACGGGCGCTCAATTTATCGGGCACCCAATACTTTTTAAGCGATCGACACAATCCAAAAGATTCAGCAAATTACCTTGCCGGCCAAAATATCAAGAAAAGCACGGGATGGTATAGAGACGATAAAGGGGTGTGGCAATACGAAGACCAGCACAGGGGAAGGTTTTGGTGGGATATTATTTTCACATTTATCTTAATTGCGCTCTGGCTCCTGCTTTATATGGTATGGCATTATCTTGAGCGCAACAGGAAAGATGAAGTTGATAAACTCAGCCTTGAAAAAACAGTTAAAGAACTTGAACTGAATACAATTAAATCACACATCAACCCCCATTTTATTTTTAACTCGTTAAATAGTATCAGGGCGTTGGTAGATGAAAACCCACAGCGTGCGAGAACAGCAATCACTGAACTTTCTAATATCCTGCGCAGCAGCATGCAGGTTGAAAAAATGGAAACAGTCCCTTTGCACAAGGAACTGGATATTGTGAGGGATTATCTTGCCCTGGAACAAATGCGTTTTGAAGAACGGTTAAAAATTGAAATGGATATTGATGAAGATACCCTGGAACAACCGGTGCCCCCGATGATGCTGCAGACCCTCGTGGAAAATGCCATCAAGCATGGGATCAGCAAGAAAATAAAGGGAGGAGTTGTAAAAGTGATCTCAAGGTATACCAACCATCATTTTGAACTGGTGGTGCAAAATACAGGCATACTTGAAGAAGAGCCTGTTGAAGAGGGATTTGGCTTAAAAAGTACCCGTGACCGGCTAAAATTCTTATTCCAGGGCAGGGCTCTTTTCGATATTAAAAGTATCGATGGCAACCAGGTAGAGGCCAAAATTGTCATGCCGGTATTATATTGAATTGTCTAAAACTAAAAGTTCCCCTAAAACTAAATTCAGTTTATTTTTACCGGAGAAGATTTCTTTTAAAGTCATAAAATTTTAAAACTATGCAGAAAGCAATCATTATTGATGATGAGCGCCTTGCCCGGAATGAATTGAAAAAGCTATTGCAGGAATTTCCTGAAGTAGAGGTGATCGGTGAAGCAGCCAATGCAAATGAAGGAATTGAAAAGATCGAAAGCCTTAATCCCGACCTGGTATTCCTGGATATACAGATGCCGGGTAAATCAGGATTTGACATGCTTACCCAAATAGAAAGAGCGCCTCATGTGATCTTTGTTACTGCTTATGATGAATATGCATTGAAGGCATTTGAAGTGAATGCACTGGATTATCTTATGAAACCGGTCGAGCCTAAAAGGCTTGCGGATGCCTTGTTAAAGGTGCGGCAAAAAGATGAAGAAGAATTGCTTTCATATAATAACAGGGGCTTACTTCATGAAAATGACCAGGTATTTGTAAAAGACGGGGAAAGGTGCTGGTTTGTAAAATTATCGGATGTGCGCCTGTTTGAAAGTGTAGGAAATTATGCGAAAGTTTTTTTTGGGACAAATAAGCCACTTATCCTCAAATCTTTAAATGCATTGGAAGAACGGCTTGATGATAAGGTATTTTTCAGGGCAAATCGCAAGCACATCATCAATCTCCGCATGATAGATAAAATAGAACCTTATTTTAATGGTGGCCTCCTGCTGGATTTGACTGGTGGGGAGAAAATTGAGGTAAGCAGGAGACAGGCTGTGAAGTTCAAGGAAATGATGAGCCTGTAAACAGTTGGCTTTTTGCCATCCCTATCTTTGGAAACGAAAAAATTCGAAGCCGGTAAGAAGTTAAGCCTCTTTTAAGTTCACCCTAACCTGGCGGCTGGAAATTCAGTAAATTTTTAAGATGCCTTGTCCGATGAATCCATTCCATGTTCCCATTGTGTGATCGCGTGGAAGTCTACTGCGGATCCAAAAATGATTTGATGCTGACTGGCTGCGGGATGGAAGCGAAAAGCCCGGTGAAGATTGCTGCAGTGGTTTTGTGCCGTACTTGAAGCGTACAGCCCGGTGATGGCTGAAAAATGAACCTGGCGATGACAGCCCCAAAATGCTGCTTCCCTTTTTATAAAGAATGGAATTGGTTTTTGTAGTTCAGGACGCCGTCGAAGGCTACAATCTTCGCTTAAGCCACCTTCACAGGAATAGAATGTACCGCCTCTGCCATTTCCCGGATAAGAGTTTCATCTTTCTCAATGGCATTGCCCACAACGATCACATCTGCACCGGCTTTGCAATTGAGGTAAGCTTTTTCAGGATCGGTAATGCCTCCCCCGATTATCAATGGAACCGAGATGCAGCCTGAAACTTTTTCGATCATACTTTCAGACACAGCCCTTTTAGCGCCGCTGCCGGAATCCATATAAATTAATTTCATTCCCAGCATCTCACCTGCCATCGCGGTACACATTGCGATTTCGTTTTTATCAGCAGGTAACGGGCTGGCATTCGAAATATAGGAAACGGTCGTAGGCGCACCACCATCAATTACCATATAGCCGGTACTCATAATTTCGAGGCCACTTTGTTTGATAAAAGGAGCGCTTATAACATGTTGCCCTATCAGCAGATCCGCATTGCGGCCGCTTATAAGGGATAGATAGAGGAGTGCATCGGCATTTTTTGACACCTGGTTAGGGCTCCCTGGGAAAAGGATAACAGGTATATTGCAATTTTGCTTAATCAGCCTCACGCATTCATCCAGGTAATTGGATACTACAAGACTTCCACCAACTAAGAAATAGTCTACTTTGGCACCCAGGGCAAGGTCAACGAGGACAAGCATCTTTTCATCACTTACTTTATCCGGATCAATCAATACCGCAAATGACTTTTTGCCCAAATCTTTTCTCTCACAGAGGGAGCTATATATACCTTTTAACTTCATTCACTGGTGGTTATATGCAAAAATGTCAATTTTTTCGCTCTTATAAAAATTAACTATCAACAAATTACGCATTAATTCTGTGCAACGTTCCGGAACAGGATAACATCTTTTAAATTTAGTAATTTTAATTATGGTAGAGGTTTTACGGGAAATACAATTCAAAACGGCACGCAGCGGGGGCAAAGGCGGCCAAAATGTGAATAAAGTGGAGACTATGGTCGAGGGATGTTTTCATGTAGGTACCTCAAATATTTTAACCGAAGAGGAAAAAGCAATTATTCTTGAGAAACTTGACAATAAAATAACAAATAGCGGCTATTTATTGGTAAAAAGCCGTACGGAAAGGTCACAACTTGGCAATAAGGAGGAAGTTATCGCGAAAATCCACTTTTTGCTGAATAATGCATTGATAATAAGAAAAAAAAGAAAGCCTACAGGTCCCACAAAAGCATCCAAAGCGAAAAGAATACGGCTAAAAAAAGAAAAAGGGTTGATCAAACAGGGGCGAAAACAAATTAGTGATTATGACAGCTGATAAAAGAAAAAATTTCTGGGTGTTGACGGTACTTTTGGTTTTTGCATTGTCGAGTTCATTTAAGCAAAAAGAAATATCGGCTCAGAATCTTTGCACTGTAAAGTTAATTTTCATCAATACGATCAAGGGGAGCAGGGTAGTTTTTAATGATTCATCCTATACCAATCCATTCGGAGAGAAATATAGTATTACCAAATTGCGCTATTATGTGACCAATGTGTCCCTGGTAAACGGGTACGCTGGCTTCAAAGAAGAGAACAGCTACCACCTGGTTGATGAAAGCAGGGTTGAATCGCAAACTATCAGTTTTTCCATACCTGCCGGAGATTATAATGCTGTTCAATTTTTATTGGGTGTTGACAGCCTGCACAATGTTTCAGGTGCACAAACCGACGATCTTGATCCCGCAAATGATATGTTCTGGACGTGGAATACCGGTTATGTAATGGCTAAATTAGAAGGAAATTCAGCAAGCTCGACGGCGGTGAATAATAAATTTGAGTTTCATGTCGGTGGCTTTTCAGGTAAGTATAATGTGCTTAAACCGGTGCAGCTTGATTTTCCGGGGAAAACGGTTCATTTTATTGGTGGTAAAACCTGTGAAATTGTTGTAAATGCTGATATAAATGCCTGGTGGCAGCATCCCAATGATATAAAAATTTCCGAACACCCCATCATAACCTCTCCGGGGCAATTTGCGAAGTTAATAAGCGATAATTATGCTAATATGTTCCGGATCGAAAAAATCACCCCAGAATAAGAGTTGACAGTAAGAATTTCCATATTGATCGTGATTTTTATCGCTTCATCTGTTTTGCTGCTGGATGCAGGAAAAATCGATGAGAAGCATTTCTCAATCCCTTTTATTCCTACGCCGCTACAATTAAAAATCCCTGCGGGCTGGCCAAAGCCATCTGCCAATATTTTTGCAAATAATCCTCTTACAGAAGAAGGATTTCAACTCGGAAGAAAATTGTTCTATGATGGCCGGCTCAGCAAAGACGGCAACTTTGCCTGTGCTTCCTGTCACCAGCAGTTTGCAGCTTTTGCGACTTACGATCATGACCTTAGCCACGGTTTTCACGACCAGTTCACTACACGCAATGCCCCGCCGCTTTTTAACCTGGCATGGGCATCACGTTTTCATTGGGATGGTGGCGTTAACCATATTGAAGTGCAAGCATTATCCCCCATGACGGCTTCCAATGAAATGGCCGAAAATGTAGATTCTGTTTTGCTTAAATTAAAAAAAGATACTTCTTACCAAAGGATGTTCAAAGCTGCCTTTGGAAGCAATGTGATCAACAGCCAGCGAATGTTGAAAGCGCTGGCGCAGTTTGTGGGATCACTGATATCGTCAAATTCGAAATATGATAAAGTAAAAAGAGGAGAAGATAAATTCAACCCAACAGAACAACGGGGGTATGACCTTTTCAAAACGAGGTGTAATACTTGTCACAAAGAACCTTTATTCACGGACTTTTCATTTCGCAACAATGGGCTTACGCTCAATAAATTTTTAAAAGATTCAGGTCGCATGAGAATCACAGGCGACCCACAGGACTCTTTAAAATTTAAAGTTCCCAGCCTCAGAAATCTTTCAGTGACATATCCCTATATGCACGATGGCAGGTTGTATTCGCTGAGCAATGTAATTGACCACTACAGTAAGGGGATACAAGCGGGCGCCACACTGGATTCATCGCTAAAAAATGGCATCCAATTTACTGAGCCTGAAAAAAATGACCTTATTTATTTCTTACATACTTTAAAAGATACTTCCTTTCTCAGGGACAAAAGATTCTCACAACCTTAATACCTGTTCTTCACTTTCATTAACGATTATACAAGTAAATTTGATTTTTTTAAAACATGATATTTGAGTAGTATAAAAAAACTGGCGGGGCAAACTTTATGGTATGGAGTGAGCTCAATTGCCGCGAGATTTTTATTTTACCTGCTGACCCCTTACTTAACTTATAAGCTGTCAAGCACCGGTTACGGTGATATGAGCATTTTATATGCGGCTATTCCTTTCCTGAACGTGGTTTTTACCTACGGTTTGGAAACGGCATACTTTCGTTTTGCATCGAAAGAGGAATATAAAAAAAATATATACAGTACTGCAATGAGTTCTATAGTATGCAGTACGGTTCTTCTTACAACCATTTTAATAATATCAAGGTCTTCGCTGGCCCACATTTTGCGGTTGGAAAATCACCCGGAGTTAATAACCTACGCTGCTTTGATCATAGGTTTTGATGCATTATCTACATTGCCATTTGCCAGGCTGAGGCACGATCAACGGCCACGCAAATACGCAATGGTTCGGGTGTTGACGATAGTTCTTCAGATCCTGGTTACCTATTTTTTAATATCAGTGTGCCCCGGGCTTGCAAAGGAAAATCCCAATGGGCTTATTGCAACTTTTTATAAACCCGGATATGGCGTCGGGTATGTGATCATTGCTAACTTATGTGCGTCGTTTTTTGCCCTTGTCCTGTTATATAAAGAGTTATTCTCTTTTGAGTTTACGTTCAATAAAAAGCTTTGGCTTGCCATGATGGTCTATTCCATGCCGTTGATCATCGCTGGTTTTGGAGGGATGATCAATGAAACCTTCGACCGGATTATGCTTACATGGCTGGCACCCGTAAATAATATTGCAGAAGCAAAAACACAGGTGGCAATCTATTCGGCCTGTTACAAACTTTCCATTTTAATATCCCTTTTTATCCAGGCATTTCGAATGGGGGCTGAACCCTTCTTTTTTAAACAGGCCGAAGGCCTGAACCCTCAAAAAGTGTATGCAAGGGTTATGAAATTTTTTGTTATTACAATTACCATTATGTTTTTGGTAGTGGCAATGTATCTTGATATCTGGAAGCAGTTTTTGCGCAATGAGTTATACTGGACTGGCTTAAAGGTGGTTCCTGTATTACTTTTGGCAAATATGTTCCTGGGGATCTACTACAATCTTTCCATCTGGTATAAACTTACGCATAAGACAATTTCAGGCGCTTATATTACGCTTATTGGCGCTGTGATTACATTGGGTATCAATTTTATTTTTATTCCCTATTTTGGCTATATGGCTTGCGCATGGGCTACTTTCTTCTGTTATGGAAGTATGATGGTGATCTCATACCTGTGGGGGCAAAAAGCCTACCACATACCCTATGCCTGGAAGAAGCTGTGCGCATATATGGTAATAGTTGTGCTCTTGTTTTTTATCCATTCTGCAATTATTTATTTTTTTGACGGAGCTATCATCAACCTTACTACGGCCACCTTGCTTTTGCTTTTGTATGTATGGTTTATAATGACGGTTGAAAGAAAGGAATTGCAAAGGATGCCCTTCATAAATAAATTTTTGCCATTGCATAAAACGCCCAAAGCCGGTACGGTGTAATAATTTTCAATTTTATTTTGAAAAAATTCTTGAAAAAAATATTAAGCCCTTTGTTGACGAGACTGGCATCAAATGCCTCAGCGCCTGATAAAAAAGAGGTTTTTAAATCACTAAGCAGGCTGCTTCGAAATTTGAACGAGAAGAAAACCAACCGGGGCATTAGTATCGAAGTGGATTTTAAAAGAGATAAGTTCATTATTTTCAGTGATCATCATAAGGGCGATAAAGACCATGGAGATGATTTTGCGGGAAATGAAAAAAACTACCTGGCGGCACTGGATTATTATTTCACTAATAGATACAACTATGTTAATATGGGTGATAGTGAGGAGCTGTGGAAATATAAGCCTGAGCAGGTAATTTCAAAGAATGGCAAATCTTTCAGTTCAGAAGCAAGGTTTCATGAACAAAAAAAATATTTCAAGACTTTTGGCAACCATGATCTCACCTGGAAAAATAAAATAGACGTTGACACCTGGTTCAAAGGAATTTTCAAATTGCCATTGCCTGTATATGAAGGACTGCTTTTAAAAACTAAAATTGGTGATAATCCTTTGTCTGTTTTTTTAACCCATGGTCACCAGGGCGATAAAATGAGCGATAATAACGGTGTGAGTACATGGCTTGTAAGTCACATGTGGCGACCATTACAACGATACCTGGAGATAAATGTAAATACCCCTGCCAAAGATTATGTATTACGGGACAAACATAACATCATGATGTATGAATGGAGCAGCCACAAAAAAAATTTATTGCTGGTTACAGGTCATACCCATAAGCCCGTTTTCGCTTCCGGCCTGTATTCTGATCATCCAAATAACAACATACCCGGACAAAAAGTAACTGCAACAGGTGAGCGAAAAAAGGTTAAGCCTTCTTATTTTAACAGCGGTTGTTGTTGCTATAACGATGATGATATCACCGGTATCGAAATTGCCAATGGCAAAATAAGCCTTGTTAAATGGCACTGGGAAACCGATGCTTCTAAAAGATTTCCGCTTGAAGAAGTTGACCTGGAAAAGCTGGTTGATGATCTGTAGGTTAAGGCTTGTCTGCCAAAGGCCGGAAAGAGCCGGGGTTGAAAAATTTTAGTTGTTGTCTTCTTTTACCCTTACAAAAGCGGCCCTTCTTGGCGAAGGAACTTTGCTGTTGATACCCTTTATTCCCTTCCATAAAACCTCATTGAAATCGGCGTCATTTACCTCATCTTCTTTTGAAAAATTAAAAGCAGCGCTTTTTTCCGAAAGCTTATTTATGGCGGTATTTTTTTCCGTGATATCAACCAATGCCGGAAGGTGATTGAATGTATTGGTATTGGCCACCGATGTGAAACTTCGCCACAATGGCGTGGCAGCTGCATCATACTGGCTCATGGGAGGCAATCCTAATATTAGTTCAATTGTTCTTAATAAACCTGTGGTCGTATAAAGTGTATGGTCGACAAAATTTCTTTTTACGTACGGCCCCGCTACATAAGCAGTGCTACGGTGTGCATCCACATGATCCGGCCCGCTTTGTGCATCATCCTCAACAATAATTACCAGGCTTTCTTTCCAAACAGGGCTTTTACTTAAATAATCGATGAACATTCCTACAGCAAGGTCATTTTCCGCTACATGTGCAAATGGAGTAGGCCGTCCTTTAGAAAGCCCTTCCGTATGATCGTTAATAAGACGGATGGTATTGAGTTGCGGTAAAGCGTGTATGTTTACCAATGAGTCAAAATCCCTTTTCCATTGCCCGACTCTTGTTGTATCTCTTACATGCTGGTCCCAGCTTGTAAAATACGGGCAAAAATGATCTCTCAAGACCGGCACGTTTGGTTTATAATCATCTGCGAATTCACCGTATGTGCGATAACTCACCGCTGCACGTTTGCAATAATCCCAGATAAATCCATTTTTGTTATTGGCTATTTTCCGGGTGCCTTCGCCATCATATGAACCGCCCCTGCCGCCATAACTGGTTACCCAATTTTTTTCAAGATAGTCAGTTGCATATCCACCAAGGCTCCAGTTATGTCCATCTGCGCTTACTTCAGCATCCACATAAAAATTGTCAAAAAGAACAAAATCCCTGGCAAGTTTATGTTGGTTGGGCGTAATTTTTTCGCCAAAGAGAACGAGACTCGTATCTCCGTTTCCTTCTTTAATGTCGCCAAGTACCTGGTCGTATGTGCGGTTTTCCTTTATGATATAAAAGACATATTTTATCGGTGACGTATCTCCAACTTTTATGGGCACCGGGTTACCCCTTTCACCAGGAGAAATGGTTTCCCTTTCCTTGGTATACGGCGTATTTTTATAGACTTGCTGTGAATAGGCGGCCAGTTGTTTTGAACCGGGAACATCAATAATACTCAAGGTGCCAATAAAAAGGCCCCCGATATATTGAGCCGTTTTCACTGCAGTAGTATCTCCGGTTTGGTAGGTTAATTCTTCATTTTCCTTCATCGGGTTGGGGCCATCAGGATTAGCGAAGGAAGAAAATCCTTTTCCATTCGTCACAAAAATTTTTCTGCCAATTGCTTTCACACATGTCGGATACCAGCCCGTTGGTATGAATCCTTTTGACCTACTATTACCGGGTGTACTTACATCAAACAACGCAAGGCAATTGTTATCAGCATTGGCAATATATAAAGTTTTTTCGTCGGGGCTCAGTGAAAGGCCATTGGTCGTAGAACCCTCCGGCGCATTCGGATAAAGGGAAGTGGTTAATATTTCTATTACTTTTTTAGAGGACAAAGCTATCACCGATACTGAATTGTCATTGGAATTTGCAACAAATAAATACCGGCCCTTCTTTGTTAAGCAAATATCATTAGGGTTATCGCCCACGTTTATTTCACTTGTAATTGTCTTTGAAAGCGTATTGAATATGTACAATTTATCGGAACCCCAGCAACTGATATATAATTCCGTTTTATCTGGCGAGAGAAGGCAGGTATATGCCTCTCCACCGAGTTTATACTGCCCTTTTATTTTTTTAGTTATTAAATCGACGACATACAGTGAATTATTGTCTTTAGTAACAACATATAAAAGGCTTTTTTTGTCGTCAATATCGATTCCCGCGGGCGAGATTTTTTCGGGCCATCGTTTTCCAAGTTTTAAAGAATCCTGTAAAAAGAGCTTATGATTTTTAACAGCATACTTCAAAATCATGTTATCATTTCCACCGGACGCATATAAAAATTTTTCATCGGCGCTAAACTTCAAGCCCAGCCAGCACCTGGCAACGGTAATATTGTCCAGTATCTTTTCGGTGACCGCATCTATTAACTGGATGCTCTGGGTACTCTGGCCATTATTAGTAACGGCCATTAATTTCTTTGAATTGCTCACGGCTATATTGAGTGGCAGGTCACCAAGCAGGTATCCTTTGCCTGCGGGAGACAACCTCCATCCATTTGGTAAGGTGACTGGTATAGAAAGCATTGGTGGCTTTTGGGCAAATGAAGTGATACTAAAAAGGAAAAAGAAGAAAAAAATAAATGAATGGGATCTCATTGCTAATTTGAAATTTACCTGCAAAATTACATTGTTTAATGGTTGCTGAATACAATCTTTAGATTAAGAATAGAAATGCTTGTAAACCTTTTATTTCATTCGCTTATAAAATAAACACCGGATGTTTCTCGACAAAATGCCGATTATCGGCTCTTTCCTAATAATGGCCCCGGGTATAGTTTCAACGCCTTTCCATATATTCTTTTGACGAATTGGGTGGAAATGAAAACAGCCAAAGTCGAGCCGGTTATTTCCGGCAAATTTTGTTCAATCATAGTTGACTTTTTGAAAGGTTACCCTTACCTTTGCGCCCAAATTGAGCAGGAAGTAATCAATTATATAATATGGCAAATATTGGTAAAGTAAAACAGATAATCGGGGCCGTTGTGGACGTACATTTTGGAGAGGGCAATAAGCTGCCTGAAATTTTCCATGCCCTGGAAATCACCAGGCAAAATGGTGATAAGCTGGTACTGGAAGTTCAGCAACACCTCGGAGAAGACAGCGTTAGGTGTATTGCCATGGATGGCACCGAGGGACTGAAAAGGGGAATTGAGGTCCTCGACCTCGGCTCACCAATATTGATGCCGGTAGGCGATGAGATTAACGGCCGTCTTTTCAATGTAACCGGCGATGCCATTGATGGTCTTCCGCAGGTAAGTAAAAAGAATGGCCGGCCGATACATAATAAGCCTCCGTTATTTGAAAATTTAAGTACCGCCTCGGAAATATTATTTACAGGAATAAAAGTAATTGACTTGATTGAACCGTATGCAAAGGGAGGTAAAATCGGGTTGTTTGGTGGTGCCGGCGTAGGTAAAACAGTTTTGATACAGGAACTCATTAACAATATTGCCAAGGCATACAGCGGCTTATCAGTTTTTGCCGGTGTGGGTGAAAGAACCCGTGAAGGTAACGACCTTATGCGTGAGATGATTGAAGCGGGGATTATGAATTATGGTAAAAAATTCATTCACAGCATGGAAGAGGGCGGCTGGGACCTTGAATCGGTTAATATGGAAGACCTGAAAGAGTCAAAAGCTACCTTCGTATTCGGACAAATGAATGAACCACCGGGTGCGAGAGCAAGGGTAGCGTTGAGCGGACTAACTGTGGCAGAATATTTCCGTGATGGAGATGGTACGGGAAAGGGAAAAGATATTTTATTTTTCGTTGATAACATTTTCAGGTTTACACAAGCGGGATCGGAAGTATCTGCGTTACTTGGACGGATGCCAAGTGCTGTGGGTTATCAGCCCACATTGGCCACGGAAATGGGATTGATGCAGGAAAGGATCACGTCAACCCGTAATGGATCTATCACTTCAGTTCAGGCTGTTTACGTTCCCGCCGATGATTTAACAGATCCGGCCCCGGCGACTACTTTTGCGCATTTGGACGCTACAACCGTATTGAGCAGGAAGATTGCAGACCTGGGAATTTATCCTGCTGTTGATCCATTGGATTCAACTTCAAGGATTTTGTCTCCGGCGATAGTGGGAGATGAGCATTATAATTGTGCCAACAGGGTTAAACTCACATTGCAACGCTATAAGGAATTGCAGGATATAATTGCCATCCTCGGCCTTGATGAATTGAGTGATGAAGACAAACTAACGGTAAGCCGTGCACGCCGCGTGCAGCGTTTTCTTTCCCAGCCATTTCATGTGGCGGAGCAGTTTACCGGGTTGAAAGGGGTGCTTGTTCCTATTGAAGATACTATTCGCGGCTTTAATGCAATTATGGATGGTGAAGTTGATGAATATCCTGAAGCAGCATTTAACCTGGTAGGTAATCTTGAAGATGCTATTGAGAAAGGTAAGAAAATGATTGAGGCGGCGCAGGCGTAATGAGGAAGTGGCTCCTGTTCAAAAAATGTGTATTCTTTTTATAATAGTTTAAAAATTAAAAAGGGTAGCCTGCTTGCTGCCCGGTACATAAATCCTGCTATATGATATTGGAAATACTTACACCGGATAAAAAAATTTTTAGCGGGGATGTATATGGAGTTCAGCTTCCAGGCATAAGTGGTATGTTCGAAGTACTTGAAAAACACGCCCCCTTGGTAAGTGCATTGAAAGAAGGGAAACTTAAAATTTTAAAAGATAAAACTGCAACGTCTCATTATACTATCCAGAGTGGATTTGTGGAAGTATTAAACAATAAAACTACGGTATTGGTTGAAGGTGCAAGAGAGGTTTGAGGAATATAAATTAGGGTGACCGCTTTACGCCCTGCATAAATTGCGGGGCTTTTTTTACCTGATATTTATAACATGCCAGGCATATCAATGGCTTGTGGATTTAATCAGGGTTTTTGAGCGCAGTGGCCGCAGGAGTTAACGCACCTGTTTTTTAAAATGAAGCAGGCATAAAGCCGTTAAAGGGATTCCCGGTAACAGGAAAAATGCGGGAGTATTACCGGTATGGTAATATACAATGAGCGTAACAATTAATACATACAATGGATAGAGAAAAAAAAGCAGGCCCGTCATTATTGAATCATAATGATCGCCCGCTTTATTTCTGATAAATAGATCGATTAAATAATAGAGCGGAAAATGAAAGATATAGCCGGCCATCGCAGGAATAAATATGAACAATCTTTTTAAAAAAGACTGTGGGACATAAAAATACTTTTTTAGCGTCCCTGTATCATTTTTATCAATTTCAAAAACAAGCCCTTCTAATTCCTGTTGTAGCTTCGCGGTAAATTCGTTTACGGCTTTTCCATGTGATTGATTTTCCGTGATATCATTTTTGGTAATGATATTTCCAAAATTTAATACCATGTTTTTTCCAAACATCCTGAAACTGCTGTAATTGATGCCCAGGGGAAGGATTTTCAACGGTATTTCCCGGTTCCATGCAGACAGGGCAAGCCTTGCCGTACCTTTCTTTATAGGCCGTAAATGCCATTCGTTGATGCACCTTCCTTCGCTGAAAATCAGGACAATTCCGCCCTTGCTAAATAGGTTACGGCAGGCATCAAAGGTGAAATAATTATTGTCAAGATTTTGCGCTCCCTCGCTAATACGATACACCGGCAGCATTTTAAGAGAAGCCAGTATCTTTGTTACAAATTTCCCTTTGAAAGCATCCCCGCGTGCCAGGGAATAGACCGGTTTTTTAAACAAGGTTGCCAGAATGATAGCGTCTAAAAATGAATTGGGATGACTGGCAGCGATGAGTAAGGGCCCCGGCTCCTTTAGCAGGTTTTTATTATTGTAAATAATACTGCGGCAGTAAAAATGTATCATCAATCTTGCCGGATATAAAAGGATTTTATAGAGCATACTGGGTTGAAGGTTGATCGTTAAAGGTTAAGGAGGAATTTTCAAACTTAATCCTTACACTATGAACCTTGAACTTTGAACTTAATTCAGTTGTGGATCAATAGGGAAGTTTATCATCATTTCATAATTGCCCCCAAGATGTTTCAAAGAATTTTTCCAGATGTCTTCAGGCTTTGTATCAAAAATTAATTCTCGCGTAGCCTTTACCGTTAGCCAGCTCTCTTCTTTTAATTCATTGTTCAACTGCCCTTCACTCCAGCCGCTATACCCGATAAAAAAGCGTATTTGAGCACTATTGATATCATTATTTTTCAGGTTGATTAATAGGCTTTCGAAATTACCTCCCCAGTAAACATCTTTCAGTACTTCTTCGCCCCCGCCTATTAACTGGGGATATTGGTGTAAAAAATGCAAGGCATCCCTTTGTACGGGGCCTCCCTGGTAAACGGGAAGCGCGGTGTCCTTTAGTTCGGGTATAAGTTCTTTGAGGGTTTTTGGGAACTTTTTGTTTAACACAAAACCAAAACTGCCTTCATCGGTATGTTCGCAGAGAAAAATGACGGTCCGGCTAAAATTCGGATCTTTTAAAAAAGGATTTGCAATTAATAAAGTTCCTCTTGCGGGTGAAATCATAATTCTAAATTATATTTATTTGTTGATAATGTAATTCGCTGATAACCTTTTTTAATAAAAAATAAACGATAAGAGTTAGTTAAAGTTTCTGTGGAATGCTTTTCGGCTGTTTTTTAGCAATT
>JBDTLZ010000026.1:0-13980 GCA_039934515.1 Ginsengibacter sp. | reverse complement strand
ATAAAGGCACTTTGAAGACGCCGGATTTTGCAAACGTCCTCTCAGAATACAAGCGAATTGACACACTTATAAAACGAGGTTTTCAACCCAAAGAACTTATCAGCGATCAGCAAGGCCCTGTCAGTTTTGGTTCCGAAACGGCAATAAAAAAATTTATTTCGTTCCTTGGTTTTAACTCATCGATACCGGTTAGTGAAATTGTGCCGGTGGATAACCGTGTTTCTTTTGACCCGGCCGAAAGGCAGGTGCGACTGGTTAAACAAATTGAAGATCACGTGCAATGGCTGGTCCGCGACTCCGATACAAAAAGAAACCGGTTCTTTCTTTATAACGTCATGCCGCAATTTGGAGATAGAACATGGAGTACCAAGCCTTATCACCCATATTATTCAACCGATTCATTCATTGCAGCATCCAATACATACAGAAAGATTTTTAATGAAGAACTCCTGGGAAAATTTGATGACCCGTTGCTTGCACCAAACGCCCATACCCGCAAAATTTATGACAAAGAAAGATGGACTGGTTACGAGGTTGTATTGGATGTTTACCCGGATCTGATTGCTTCGGGGGTATTATTGATACCTAAGGATATCAAGCCCGGTGAAAAACGGCCGGTTGTTGTAATTCAGCATGGGCGTGATGGTACGCCACAAAAAGTTATTGAAGGAAATAACACGGGCTATAATGATGTGGCTGCCAAGCTGGCCGACCAGGGATTTATTGTTTATGCACCTCAAAATCCATATAGGGGAGAAGACCGGTACAGGTGGTTACATCGCAAAGCAAATACAATAGGAAAGACACTTTTCTCATTTATTATTTCGCAACATGACCAGGCGCTTCAGTGGCTTAACTCACTCCCATTCGTTGACGGTAAAAGAATAGCTTTCTATGGTTTGAGTTATGGGGGTGAAACAGCAATGCGTGTGCCCGCGGTATTGCAGGGTTATTGTCTTTCAATATGCGCCGGCGATTTCGGCGACTGGACGCGAAAGGTAACGGATACACACTATCAGGGTGGTTTCATGAATAGCCTCGAATGGGAAATGCCTTATTTTAACATGGGAAGCACTTTCAGTTATGCCGAAATGTCCTATCTTATTTTCCCCAGGCCATTCATGGTTGAACGGGGTCATTATGACATTGTTCAGCCCGATGAATGGGTTTCTTATGAATACGGTAAGGTTCGAAACTTTTTTGACAGGTTTAATCTTGGTGATAAAACTGAGATAGAATTTTTTAATGGCGGTCACTCCATGAAAAGTGTTGGAACATTTAAGTTTCTTCATAAACACCTCAGTTGGCCTTGAATAAACAACCGCTTACTACTAATAATAGGAAAAGAAAAAATTGATAAAAATTGATCACCCATAAAATAACAGGAAATAAATGACCAGGTTTCATCAGACCTTGTTTGTTATTGTAACAATCACCCTTACAGTGGCATGTAATAAAAAGGCCGTGGAAATAAAAAGGCCGAGAGACCCATGGGCTTTCCGCTCAGTGATCGATAAACAACCCCGGATGCTCACCCTGGCGCTGGATTCTGAATGCTATGTCACGTATGATCTTGCACATTGCACTTTGTATAAGGCATGGAAAGGAGGTGTAATCCTGGAAGGGGCGGCCTATACGAACAAGAAGAATATTCAACCGGCAACGTGGGGTAAATCGTATTTTACCGATAGCCTGCGCCCATTTAAATGGACGGCCATGTTGCGTGGTAAGCTGGATTCATTTCAAATGATCAATAGGGGCTATATCTTTCGGCAAAATCAAATTTATCTAAAACATATATTGGTACTTTCTTCAAAAGATACGATCCATATCGAAGAACGGCCGGAGTTTGTAAGAAATGAATCAGGGCAGCCGGGATTGGAGAGATTTTTTACAGTATCGGGCGCACCCGATGGTGTCACTATTTCACTTCAATCACGGGACAGCATTTTTAACCTTAATGCAAATTCAACAACCTTAATCACAAACTGGTTCAATAAGCTTCCCGATCAATTTCCGCCGAAACTGCAGGAAGACTATGATGCACGGGGTAAGTATTGGATGGAAAAAAGTGATTGTTTTACGTGCCATGAATTGGACAAACCTACTGTAGGGCCATCGCTTCATCAAATCGCCGAAAGGTATCCAAATGAGGAAAGCAATGTGCTATACCTCATCCGAAAGGTTCAGCGGGGTGGAACAGGTGTTTGGGGTAATTCTGCAATGACCCCACATGGATTTCTGAAAGACAATGAAATAAAAGTTATGCTGGATTACATTCTTTCTTTGAGGCCAAAAGGAGAAACGAAGCCAGCATCAGAAAAGGATGTAGAAGAAGTAACTGCTAATAAATATAACAAGCCACTCTTTGGAGCAGCGCTTGAAGGAATTCATCCAAGCTATACCCTTGCTACAATACATAAACACGACTTCCAGCCTAGGGTAGGAGGGTTGGCATTTCTTCCCGATGGGCGAATGCTGGTAACGACCTGGGATTCTATTGGTGGAGTTTACCTGCTTGATGGAGTTGAAACCGGGGACACCAATAAAATAACGGTGAAGCGTATTGCATCAGGGTTGGCAGAACCTTTGGGCATCCAGGTAGTGAATGGACAAATATATGTTTTACAAAAGCAGGAGCTCACTCACCTGATCGATCTTGACGGAGATGATGTAGTTGATGAATACCAGGCTGTTTGTAACACCTGGGGCGCCACCGGTGATTTTCATGAATTTGCATTGGGGCTTACCTATAAAGACAACCATTTTTATGTTACCCTTGGGATGGCCATGCGTCTTATATCGGGTGAACAACAAAAGCCCGATCGCGGGAGAACGATAAAGATTGCTATGGATGGAAGCTACGAATGGGTTAATTCCGGATTGCGTATGCCGAATGGAATAACGGTGGGCCCAGATGGGGAATTATTTGAAACAGACAACCAGGGAGAATGGACGCCTGCAAACAAGTTGATACATGTAAGACAGGGAGATTTTAACGGTATGCCCTGGGGGTTGACTGGTTCTACGCCGAAGCCGCCGACCGTTCCTCCTGCGATTTACATGCCCGAAGATGAAATAGCCAATTCGCCTTCTCAACCAATATTGATGCAGGATGGGCCATACAATGGTCAATTGTTACACGGCGATGTTACCAATGGCGGTATCAAACGTGATTTTTTGGAAAAAATAAACGGTGAATACCAGGGCGTGGTATTTCGTTTCACGACGGGGTTAGAAGCGGGAGTGAACCGTTTATCACGCGGCCCCGACAGTGCCTTGTATATTGGGGGAATAGGTATGGTTGGCGGCTGGAGCTGGAAAGAAAAACAATTCGGGCTGCAGCGATTGAAATACAATGGAAATTCGACATTTGAGATGCTGGCCGTTAGGGCCAAACCACGTGGCTTTGAAATAGAATTTACACAGCCATTGTCAAAAGTAATGGAGATCACCAATGCTGATTTTTTCATTCAGCAATGGTGGTATCTTCCAACTGCCGGATATGGCGGCCCAAAAATGGATTTGGAAAATATGAAAGTGTCCCATGTTGAGATTTCAAAAGACCGGACACGTGTATTACTGGAAATTCCGGGTTTGAAAAAGGGGAATGTTGTATATTTCAGTTTGCCGGAACGTATTCACAATGACGATGGACAGTCTTTATGGTCTTCAGAGGCCTGGTATACTTTAAATAACATTCCATAATGATAACTTTATAAATTTAAACATGAAAAAACAAGAACACCATAACAAGAATATTAATCGCAGGGATTTTGTTAACCAGGCAGGGATTTTGGCAATGGGTGTTGCAGGGCTTCAATCAACTTCTTTAAATTTTGGAAGCATGACCCGAAATAAAAAGCGTTTAGCAAAGATCCGGGTCAAAAATGTAAGTTCAGATTTTGAACGCGAGCCACTCGGTACACCTTATCGTTTTAAAGGCAGCGCTATAACAGAAGGCTGGCAAACTGCCGCATGGCTTGAGTCAGATTCCGGTTTACATGCTATTGGGCTTGGTACCCAGGGAATTCTTTGGTCTGATTCAAAAGTTTTTTTTGAACATTCAGAAAGTGGTGGAAATGCGTTGATGTATGCTATGACCGGGCGGGCTTTGCAGATCATGAAAGGCAATTCTTTTACTGATCCCCTGGAATTGCTTGATGAATTATTGCCGGAAGTGTTGGATTATGGTAAGAAAATCACGGGCAATCCTAATTTAAGAAAGACGTTTGCATTAAACTCATTGGTATGCATAGATAATGCAGCATGGATATTGTATGCCCGTGAAAATAATATAACCCATTTCGATGACTTGATCCCTGATGCTTACAAGCCGGGTTTATCGTACCGGCATGAGAAAGTAGCAAGCATGCCATCTTTCGGAGTTGGCACAAACGTAGATAAAATCAAGGCTGCTGCAGATGACGGCTATTTTATTATTAAACTGAAAACAGGATCCCCGGGCACTCAAAAAGAAATGCTTGAAAAAGATATCGCTTTTCTCACTGCCGTTCATAGCGCCATCGGGCATTATGAAACGCCCTATACCAAAAATGGAAAAATACCTTATTATTTTGATGCCAATGAACGGTATGATGAGAGGGATACACTTTCCCGTTTCCTTGATCATGCAAAAAAAATAGGAGCATTTGATCAGATCGCGGTTGTAGAAGAACCCTTTGGTGAACGAAATGAAATGTATGTAGGTGATATGGGTGTAACCATCGCTGCTGACGAAAGTGCCCATGCAGTTGAGGATGTAGCAAAACGAATTGATCAGGGGTATACAGCAATGGCGGTGAAGGCAATCGCTAAAACATTAAGTATGACCATGAAGATCACCCAGCTCGCCCATGAAAAGAAAGTTCCGTGCTTTTGTGCAGACCTCACTGTGAATCCAATCCTGGTAGACTGGAATAAATGTGTTGCAGCTCGTTTGACGCCTTATCCCAATTTGACTATAGGCTTACAGGAAACAAATGGCCACCAGTATTATAAGAACTGGGATGTCATGATGGGCTATCACCCAAAAGCCGCCGGTACATGGACCCAAACCCAAAAAGGGGTATACATCACCGATAAATCATTTTATGAGGAGAGCGGCGGTATTTTGCAACCTTCGGCCCATTATGAAGCAATGTTTAAAAATGCAGGAAAATAATCCCGGGAGATAATTGTTTGTTCAAAGACCTGAACGAATGTTATTAAAGCCTGTATTTGTTTTGTATCTCTGTTGCTTCCCTTATATGTTCATCATAGGTAGGTATTTCATACTCTTTAAGGACATCGCTTACTTTAATACCAGGGTCGAGGCTTTCCAGTGTTGCCCAATTCTCGGGATGGTATATTTTAAAGTGGATCTTCCTTCCATACTTTTTTTGAATGGCATCAAACTTTTTCACATGCGGCCAAATATGGATAAGCTCTTTTTCAAGATTCACCGGTGCACACACCCATCTTGCAAACTCACCATCTGATGCAATTACATCGCCTGTGATATCGAGTACCTGGGCATCCTCACCGGTAGCGGATAATATATAATAGTTATTGATCCATGCATGGTTACGCAATGTATTGGTAAAAGGTCCCTGGGAAGAAAAACATACAATTTCAGCACCGTCTTCTTTTAATGAATGCCACCCGTCCGACCATTCGGCGTCAAAGCATATTTGCATGCCCACCTTTCCAAAATCTGTTTTGTAAACATTTGATTTAATCGGCCCAGGCGTTACACCTCCGCCTTTGAAGTAAGTATTGGGAAGTATCTCTGTCGACGTGGGATGTACTTTGTGAAACACGCCATCAATCTTTCCCTCGCGGTTGAGGAGTATCGTGCTGTCATAAAAAAGGCCGTCCTTTTTGGTTACGATCGGGCACGTTATATAACAATGTTGTTTCCGGGCAATATCAGCAAACATAGTTGTAATTGGCCCAGGGGTTGTTTCATCTTCCGCAACATCCTGCAAGGTTTTTGTTTCATCCACCCAGGATTGGTTAACTTCCTCCGGAAGGCAAATGATATCTGGTTCAAATGCATAAACATTTTCCATTCGTTCAAGCACATCTTTCATCCGCCTGTCTATAGTATCTACAGGCCAAATGCCTTTCAGGCTGATGGCTGCCACCCACACCTCGCGGGGAAGCCGGTTTTCTTTTTTTACTGGCCTGTTCATCGTTTATAATAACTAGCTTCTAATATTATTTATTCGTGGCTTGCAGCCTGTATTTATTCTGTACTACTGTTTCATCTGCCAGCATATCTGCATAACTTGGAATTTCAAATTCTTTAAGTACATGCATAACATTAAGTGCAGGATCACGGCTCTCGATAGTTATGACGTCCTTATTACCCCACACTTTAATTCGCAACCTGTCGCCGTACTTTTTGAAAAGCCCCGGAAGAGCGTGATTGGTTGGCCAGGTGGTTACGTTAACCTTATCGAGATTGATCGTTGCCCAGGCGTACCGAACAAAATCGCTGGTGATATCAAGATCGTTTCCCGAGATGTCAATTACACGTGCATCACCTCCTGTGCTTGATACGATATAATAACTGTGTTTAAATGCATAATAATTGAGCATTCTTCCACCTGGAAATTGTGAAGAGAAGATTACGATATCTGCGCCTTTTTTCTTAAGATTTTCCCAGCCATCAGCCCAGTTTGCATCATAACAAATCTGCATACCCACCTTGCCGAAGTCTGTTTCAATAATTGGCTGGTCAAGAGCGCCGGGGACGGTGCCGCCACCTTTAAAAGCCTGGTCAGGATAGATCTCTGTTTTCGTAGGATGGGTTTTATGATACACTCCTGCGATAGTTCCTTTGCGGTCAAGAAGCAGGCTGCTATTATAATAATTCCCATCTTTTTTTGTGAACAACGGGCACACAACATAGCAACTATTTTTCTTTGCGAATGCTGCTATACGGCTTGTCACCGGTCCCGGTACTTTTTCGTCTTCCGCCAGGGCACTGAGTGGCTTTTCTTCCTCGACCCATGAGGTATCAAACAATTCCGGCAGGCATACAAGGTCTGGCTTCATTCCCGCTACTTCTTCCATTCTTTCCAATATGCGCTTTATCCTTGATTCCCTGGTGGTATCAGGCCAGAGTCCTTTTAAGTCCACGCTGGCTACACATATTTCCCTGGGTAGTATTTTATTTTCTTTGAAATAGCCGGGGCCGTTAATATGGCCCGGAATTTTATTAGGAGGTTCGCCCGTAACGATAACAGGTATCGTTGCACCTACGACACCTACACCCAAACCAAGGGATGAGTTTCTAATGAAGCTTCTTCTTGAAACGTTTTTTTCTTTGTCCATAAATGTGGTACTGGTTCCTCAAAAACTGTTCATGTTAAAGGTATCAAATTATTTTACAAACGAAAAAATATCATATACCCGGCTTTATGATCTGTTGTGAGGGAAAAATGATGTTTTCCGGGCGACGAAGAAAATTTGAGGTCAACTCCTTAATAAGCGTACCGTAATTCCAAAATCTAATTTCCGATTTTGAAGTCCAGTTATACAGTGGATTTAAAATTGTAGTTTACTTTAAAATTAATTGGTTGCCCGGTTGCACTTTGTCAGTTTGTTTTACTATTGTACATTTAGCAGGCGATTGTTTTTTGATCAATGAGCAGATTTAAATTGATGAGGTAGTATTACGGGAACAGTTAATAATTCAGGTTCGATCAATTATAGGAAGCACAACATAGCTTCGGAATTTACAAAAAATGGGTTTTACATAATTCAGGCAAAAAAATTAATACGGTTTATGAAAGGAATAAAAATGATGATTGCTATTGTAGTGATAGCAGGTTGCAAGTCTTCAGTAAAAAATAATTACGACACCTGGGCCGAATACCTGGGTGGTCCTGATCGAAATCACTATTCAACACTTAATCAAATTGATACCGGCAATGTTAGCCAGTTAAAAATAGCATGGTCGTATGATGCTCCCGATACCGGGCAGATGGAAATGAGCCCTATTATGGTAAATGGCGTCGTATACGGTGTTACCGCATCTCTGAAAGCTTTTGCTTTGGATGCTGTAACTGGTAAAGAATTGTGGTTGTATAAGGATACGGGAACGATAAGCGGCGTGAGCAGGGGAGTTGCCTATTGGGAAGATGGTGATGATAAACGGATATTATACTCCGTAGGCCCTAACTTAATAGCATTAAATGCAGTTGATGGAAAATTAATACCAACGTTTGGAGATCATGGCAAGGTAAATTTGCATACAGGCTTACCTGACGAGGCAAAAGATAAAAGTATAAAAAGCACAACCCCGGGAACAGTCTATGAAAATTTAATAGTCATGCCGGTGAGTCTTTCTGAAGACGCCGATGCTGCGCCGGGATGGGTAAGAGCTTTTGACGTTCGTACAGGAAAACTGGTTTGGACGTTTCACACGATACCCCTTCCGGGTGAAAAAGGATATGAAACGTGGCCGAAAGAAGCTTATAAAAATACCAACGTTGGATCTGTGAACAATTGGACCGGCATCGCCCTGGATAAGAAAACCGGGACTGTTTTTATTCCGCTTGGTTCTGCTGCACCTGATTTTTATGGTGCCAACAGGAAGGGTGATAATCTTTTTGCCAACTGTTTGCTCGCTCTCAATGCAAAGGACGGCACTTATAAATGGCATTTCCAAATGATACATCATGATCTTTGGGATAGAGACTTGTCTGCGCCTCCGAATTTAATTACCGTTACTAAAGATGGAAAAATGGTGGATGCAGTCGCGCAGGTAACCAAGCAGGGATATACATATGTATTGGACAGGAACACCGGCAAATCATTGTTTCCAATAAATGAAGTGCCGGTACCGCCTTCATTATTGGAAGGCGAACAGGCATCACCTACACAACCAATACCGTCCTTGCCAAAGCCTTTCGCCAGGGCAGCGTATCAACTTACTGAAAATGATATTAGTCCCTTTACCTCTAAAAGTGATTCATTCAGGAAGATACTGATGAGTGCGGATAAGAGATTATTTGCGCCTCCGGGTACTGGTAATATATTATTGTTGCCGGGTTACGATGGCGGCGCAGAATACGGAGGCGCTGCTGCGGATCCTTTCAAAGGCATCCTTTATGTAAATGCCAATGAAATGCCCTGGTATCTGAGGGTGGAAAAAAGGGTGCCACCGGTTCCTGGACAAAAGGATACAACCACATCGGCAGGTGCACAAATTTATAGTGTATATTGCAGTACTTGCCATGGTAAAGACCGGCTGGGTAACGCTTCCAGCGGTTATCCAAATCTTGTAACACTTCCACAAAGACACAACCAGCAATATGCGCGGCAGATTATTTACAATGGTAAAGGAAAGATGCCGGGTTTTTCAACCTTTGGGATAGAAGAGCGGCAAATACTCGTAGATTATTTATTTGGAATGGAAGAAACTGACGCCGTTTTTTCAGATAAATCGGCGATACCGAAAGATCTGTACAAGCACACCGGGTATAAAAAGTTTTTAGATGAAAAAGGACGACCTGCGATCACACCGCCGTGGGGAACATTTACAGCTATTGATTTAAATACCGGCAATAATATATGGCGAATTACGCTGGGCATCACTCCGGCCCTGCCAGACCAGGATACGAAGCCGACCGGGTGTGAAAATTATGGAGGCCCTATTGTGACAGAAAATGGTTTATTATTCATAGCTGCAACGTTGGATGGAATGTTCAGGGCTTTTAATAAATACACCGGAAAATTACTTTGGCAAACCAAGCTACCGGCTGGTTCTTATGCCACGCCTGCGATGTATAGTATCAACGGCAAACAATATATTGTGCTGGCTTGTGGCGGCGAGAAATTCGATACTCCTTTGGGAAATAAAGTAGTTGCTTTTGCATTACCGTAATGTCAGCATCATTACAGATAGCAGTAATGATCGTAGGGTGTTACTGCTTTTGCTTACAAAAGATTATAGGATTGCTTTTTATAAAACAGCAAATCCAGCACTATTTCTCCTGTTATGTTACTGGTTTTGGATTATTGACTTAATTATTGCAGGAAGCAGTTTTTCGATAATTTAATTACGAGGTATGGCCATGAATAGCGGCCCCGTGTTAGAGAATTCATAAGGATTATGAGGTATCTAACCCGTGTATTTTATTGTGACTTCAGGTATCGTTCTTAGGTATTCCCCGTTCTGCCTGCATTAAATAACTCCGATCCTGTACCTGTTGCCAATTTTCATACACTGGCAGGGGATTGCCTTATTTTTAACGGCTGTTAAGTTACCTTCTATAACATCACTTTTACATGTAAATATTTTAAAAACCAACATTTTTTGTCGAACGTTTCAATAGTTCATTGGGATTACTACAAGAATATTTATAATGTTTGAGAACTGCTGCCAGTAATTTTTGGGGATAAAAAAATTTATTTTTCAATTTTTAACCGGGCCATATGTATAGATTTTTGCCTGTTTTTTTTTTCTTAAACAAAAGCTGTGGTTAATCAGGTTGTTAACATTTTTAAAAAAAAGTAACGTAATATTTGCAACGTACGTTTTAAATACATACCTTTGATTTATGAAGTTATTTACAAAGAAGGCTGTTAAAGAAATAATGCCTACAAAAACAGAAATGGATGTATTGCAGGTATTGTGGCAGTATGGCCCTTCAACCGTAAGATTTGTGCATGACAAACTAAATGAACAAAAAAATATTGTGCAATACACCTCAACCTTAAAACTTATGCAGGTGATGAAGGAGAAAGGAATGCTTGATCGCGATGAAACCAATATGAAACATATTTATAAAGCTGCTGTAAATGAAGCAAAAGTAAAAGGAAATTTATTAGGCCGGTTTGTAGATTCAATGTATAATGGTTCACCCAGCAGCCTTATGCTCGCCCTTCTGGATAACGATAAAACTTCAAAGGAAGAGCTGAAAAAAATAAAAGAGTTATTAAACAAACCCGATAAAGGCAAATAATTTAAATGATACACTTGATTGCAATAAAGAGCATTTTGGATAAACTTATACCGGCGATCAGCTGGACACTGATCCACTCATTATGGCAGGGATTACTATTAGCCCTTATTACCGCGGTTTTGTTGGTGCTCACCAGAAAATCGAAGGCGGCATACCGGTATAACATTGCCCTTCTTTTGTGCCTGGTATTTTGTGCTATGTGTGCATTTACCTTCACGCGCGAGATGATTAGCGCATCGTCAGAAAGACTTGTATACCTGCCTGGTATTAAAGCAAATGTTGCGGCGATGTTTCCGGGAAACGTGGAACAATGGATCAACACATTTACCGGTTATTTATCAACACATACCTCATTGATCGTTTTTGTGTGGTTCGTGTTTTTCCTTTTTAGATGTATGAGGATACTGGCTGCCCTTGCCTATAACCAACGAATAATGAAACGACAGGTTTATGAAGTTGGTGAGATGTGGACCGATGTTATTTCAAAGCTTTGTGAAAAATTAGCGATCAGAAAAGCCATTAAACTTTTTCAATCCGGCTACATTAAAATACCTGTGGTTGTAGGACATTTAAAACCTGTTATTCTTATGCCGGTTACTTTATTAGCGGGATTGCCGGCAGAGCAGTTGGAAGCTATATTATTACATGAGTTGGCTCATATACGCCGCAGCGATTATATTATTAATTTTTTGCAAAATATTATTGAGTCAATATTCTTTTTTAATCCCGGGCTACTATGGATGTCATCGTTTTTAAAAGAAGAACGGGAAAATTGTTGCGATGACATTGCCCTCGAAAAAACCGGCAGCAAAAAGAACCTGATACAAGCGCTTGTCAGCTTTAAAGAACATGAATTGTATGCCCATCAATATGCTACCGCTTTTGCGGGAAGGAAGAATTATTTATTGCGCCGCGTTAATCGTATTGCGGGAACTGGCCATAAAAAATTTGGTATCGGTGAAAAGCTGTTCTTTATGGTGAGCATTATTATACTGTGCGGTACAATAGCCACGGGTACACTCGCGCAAATAGAAGTACATGCACACAATTTTTCCAGGCCTGTGAATGATACCGGCGTAAAACCTATTCTGCCAAACGATGACAAAACCAATAAAACTGTGGTCAAAAAAGTAAAAGCCATTATAAAGGGTATAGAGAAGAAGGAAAAAATTATTGCTGGAACGCCCGCTATCAATGAAAGATTAATAAAAGAAAAAAGGGAGCAGGAAGAAGCAGTGTACGCAGAAATACAATCATCGGTTGAAACAGCACGTATGGGAAATGAAGAAATAGCATTTACCGATCAACAAATATCCATGCGGGATGAAATGCAGGCGAGGCTCGACCAGGTGCAAGCGGGGAAAGACCAGCAACAAGCGATGTTGAGTCAAAAGCAGGCCGCCGCAGATCGAAGGCAAGCAATAAAAAGCGAAGCCCAGGCGAAACTTTCTGAAGTACAATCAAAAAGAGATGAAGAACATGCGTTGAGGGAAATAGCTGAGGCAGATGCGGCGAGATCAACATTGAAAAATTAATAATCATACTATAAAAAAGAAACATACCCGGGAGGATGTAAGGACCATATTTTTTACAATAAGTTTCTTCCGGCCTGCATAAAAAAACAATAAACTTTCAATCTAAGGGTTTACAGGCGTTATATATTGCGCACAGGTAACCTCCTGCGAATACCACGTATTAGTATCCCAATAAACAAGCAATATTTTAAAACCTGCAAATAGCGGGACGGTATTGTATTGTTATTTTTTAACCATAAAAATGAAAAAATGAAAGCAAAGCTTTTAAAACATTACATCCTCGTATTGACTGTTATGTCTACGGGGATGACAATTTACGCCCAGGAAAAAAATCCGGAAACAGGTCCAGTTCAATATCATACTTCCAACATTACCACGCGTGATGCTTCAGGCAGATCAAAGGAAAGTATCGAAACTTATAAAGATGGAAAAAAATATAGGTTTGATCTTATCAATGATAAGGTAACCGATCTAACTGTGGACGGAGTGGCAATACCTGCCGGTAAATATTCACAATATGATGGCGTGATCAATGGTATCAGGCAACAAATTAAGGAAGATAAGATACAGGCCCATCGCGACCAGGAGCAGGCACAAATAGATCAGGTACGGGCGAAAAACGATCAAAAACAGGCTTTGCAGGATCAAGCGCGTGCCAAACTTGACCAGGACCAGGCAAGGAAGGAACAAGCCAGGGCAAAACATCAGCAAGATCGGGTTGTAAGAGATGAGACAGAGACTAAGATTCAAAGGGAACAGGCCGAAAAAGATATGGAACAGTCAAAAATGGACCAGGAACAGGCGGAGAAAGACCAGGCCACAGCGAAACTTAACCAGGAGCAGGCAGAGAAGGGCGAAGTCAATGCCAAACTGGGCCAGGAGCAAGCCGAAAAGGACCGGGCACATTCGAAAATCGACCGGCAGCAGGCAGAGGAGGATGAAAGGCTTATGAAAAACATGATCAGTGATTTAATCAGCGGCGGAATTATAAAAGATGAAAAAAGTTTAATTTCTCTTACTCTTAACGAAACGGGGATGACGGTAAATGACACAAAACAACCTGATGCAGTTTTTACGCGTTTTAAAGAGAAGTATCGCAGGTTTTCAACTGGTAATTTTTCATACAGCAGTAAAGAAAAGGGTTATCACGGCATTCACATGATGAGGCAAACAAAGTAAAACTACGGCCGGCTATTGAAACATACGTTGCCTGGAACGGGGTACAAATTATCTTTTGTTACCTACCTCGTTTCTCCAAAAGATGGAATCATCTTCAATTTCATAAGAATAAACAACAGGTGTATTAGGGTTTCCATTTGTTATTTCAAAACTTGTTTCCAATACACTGTCGTCAGCAGTAAATTCAGCCTGGTGGCTAAATTTAAATTCCCTGGAATTTTTGTCTGACGATTCTATTCCAATACCTTTCCATTTGCCAACAATTTTTTTTTCAATTGAAGACTTACAACCTGGCATTGCAAATA
>JBDTLZ010000025.1:0-21633 GCA_039934515.1 Ginsengibacter sp. | reverse complement strand
CGACTTAGCCATTTCGCCAAAATCTGCGCCTGCTTTCAATGCCTTGTAAACAGAATCTGCCACGCCCTTTGCCTGGTCATTCATTACGGCGTTGCCGGATGGCACGGCAAATAAAATCTGGGCTATTTTCACTTTGCCAAGGGCTGGCCTTTCTTCTTCGTTCTTGAAAATATGCCATCCTCTTTTAGAACGATAAGGTTTACTTACCTGCCCGGGTTTTAAGCTATAGATGATATTTTCAAACTCATAAGGTAAGGTGAATACAGTGATCATCCCAAGATCATTCCTGCTGACAGTACCGGTTTTCTCTTTCACCGATAAAAGAATTTTATCGTAATCTGTTCCGCCCTTATTTAATTGCTCGTAGGTTTCATTGATTGCCTTGAAGAGCTTAAGTGTATCTTCAGGTGGTAAGTTGTCATTAATGGCGACAAAAAAATGCTGGGCGTGAATATCTTTGGTACTCCTGCTAAATGCTTCACTTACCAACATATCCACTTCTTTTTCATCCTTTAAATAGCTTTCTTCAACCTGGCTGCGAAAATTCTGCAGATCCGACTGAAGAGAAGGGAGCGTATCAAGATGCAGTTCCCGCGCCGCCTGAACTTTTAGCCTGAATTTTATGTAGAGATCCAGGTAATCCTTAATCGCCTGTTCCTTGCTTGCCGCAGGCGTTTTGTTTTTATTGTATGCTCTTAAAAATTCTTCTTTACTCACCGAATGGTTACCGTAAGTAAAAAGTGACTGGCAATAAACAAGGGGGGTGATGGATAGAAATGCCAGGAATAACAACAGTTTTTTCATCAGATATGTTTTATTAATTTCCGGCCTGGGTGTTATAAAAACGTAATTGCAGGAAATTTACTTATTGCCCCGCTTTATTACCGGTAGCTTTATTCTTAATTTTCATTTCCAGGAGGTCGTCGATTTGCAGCCAGGTTAATTTTTTTGCAATGATCCGCTTGTCTTTATCCAGCAAATATAATGTAGGCGTTTGGGTAACGTCATAAAGTTGTTTATAAGATGCCTTTTTTGCGTCATCGTTTTGTTTCTTTTGCTGCTCCGTTTCGTAAACATTTATCCAGCTCTGCATCTTATTTTTATTGATAAATTCTTTCCACTTCGTAAATTCTTTTGTCTCTGAAAGTACCCCATACATCTTCACACCTTCTTTTTGCCATTTGGCATGATACATAGAATCCAGCCTGGGCACTTCTTCCCGGCAATGGCCGCAAGTGGGATCCCAGAAACACACAATCGTGAAGTCTGCAGTGACGCTGTATAAGGATATGGGTTTACCTGCTGAGTCAACCATTTCAAGGTTGGCGGCCTGCTCACCTATGAGGTTTGACATAAGCATATAAGCCCTGTTTGAAATAGCCGTCATCTGTTTTTCGTTCAGCCAGGAAGAAACACCTTTTGAGTGATATTTATCAAACAAATGGACAAATACAGCATCCTGTCCCATATATTTCGGGCTTATGTATTCATCGGTAAGCCAGTTTAATAAAAACTTATACATCTCCGGCGCAGTCCGGGCCCTTAGCAGCAAATAGTCTGATTCTCTTATTATAGAGTCGGGATCAGGAGACACGACCTCTCTGAAAAATCTTTCAACTTTTGGTAAAAAAAACGGTGTGCGTATAACCCGGTCATCCATAAAGGTGATCCCATCCCAATAGTGCTTTTTGTAATATTGATAATTATTTAAAGAATCATCCCTGGTAACAGGTTTTGTGTTGAGCACCTGCGGCTCGCGCATGCTAGTGAGTAAGGTTGCCAGCATAGATTCAGGATGTTGCCTGATAATGGTATCACGATAGCTATTCAATTCTTTATTGAGGTCCATGTAATTCTTCTCATAAAGCATACTGTCGTTCTTATTTTTTGCCGTTTTGTAAGACTCCAGTGCCTTTTGTAAATAGCTTCCCTTTGCAGCCACATATTTTTGATATTGCTGAAACAAAATATTTTCTTTTGACCCGGTCACACTTACTTTATTCACAAGATCAGCAGTATCTGCCTTGATCGTAATAAGCTGTTCCTTGTCTACCAGGAAATCAAAGAGCTTGCTTTTTCCCGGAAAGACAATTGAATACACACCAGGCAAAAGCTTTTCATTTTTCTGAAATACCACAATGCCTTTAGTGTTTACAACCCCGGAATCTTCAATGTTGATATTTTTTCCGTAATAATAAGTAAGGTAAGCGATGCCACTATCATAGTCAGGAGTGGTTAGCGTAACTTTATAACCCTGTGCGTGTGACGCGGAGAAAAAGGCAAGAAAAATCGCAATAGTAAAAATTATTTTCATATCTCGTGGAATAAGGACAAAAATATTCAAATTGGGTAAAAACAACTATTCGTGCAAAATACTTAACATTTTACGTGTAAAATGCAGTTTGCCCATCTTGAACATAAACTATTTTTACCCCGAAGCAGACCCTTTGATATTAGCGGAATGAAGAGAAAAAAAATTATTTTGGAAAACATGCCTGTTACCGGTTATGCCACAGAAGGTAAGGCTCTTGGCCGTGTCGAAGGCAAGGTGATCTTTGTAGAAGGCGCCGTCCCGGGTGATATTGCCGATGTTTTTATCACCCGCAATAAAAAGGACTGGGCCGAAGGAAAGGCAATTACCATAAAGGAATTCAGTAAAGAAAGGGTCGAGCCTTTTTGTATACATTTTGGAGTTTGCGGTGGTTGCAAATGGCAAATGCTTCCCTACGATAAACAACTCATTTACAAACAACAGGAGGCGGCCGATGCTTTTAAACGGATCGGCAGGCTCGAAGCAATCCCTATTCTACCGATCATTGGTTCAGAAAAAACAATTCATTACCGGAATAAGCTGGAATTCACCTTTAGTAACAAAAAATTTCTGACGCATGGGCAATTTGAAGCACTAGGCCACGATGCATGGCCTGGCGGCGCCCTCGGTTATCATGTTCCCCGCCTGTATGATAAAATCATTGATATCTTTGAATGCTGGCTGATGGACGATGTAAATAATAAAATCCGCAATACACTCCGTGATTTTTCAGTGACAAACAATTACAGCTTTTACGATATTAAAGAACACACGGGCTGGCTCAGGAATATTATCATACGTCATTGTACTACCGGTGAGCTTATGGTAAATCTTGTTTTTGGACATGACCATCAAGCTGAACGGGAAAAAATAACTACGCACTTGTTGGAAAATGTTCCTTCGATCACGACTTTATTATACACAATTAATGCAAAATGGAATGACAGCATTTATGACCTTGAGCCTAAAATCGTACACGGCAAAGGTTATGTAATAGAGAAGCTGGGGTCCTACGATTTTAAAATCTCACCAAAATCATTTTTCCAAACCAATACTTTGCAGGCACAACAACTTTATAATGTGGTAAAAGATTTTGCAGCGCTTACAGGAAATGAGGTTGTTTATGATTTGTATTGTGGTACCGGTAGTATAGGAATTTTTTTAAGTGACGCAGCAAAAAAGATCATTGGGGTAGATGTTATTGAGGACGCGGTAAAAGATGCCGTTGAAAATGCAAGGCTCAATAATTTGGCCCACACTGCTTTCTTTTGCGGCGATGTTATTGAAATATGCAATGATGACTTTTTCACCATGCATGGCCGCCCCGATGTGGTAATAGTTGATCCACCCCGTGCAGGGCTTCATGGTAAGCTGGTCGATAAACTCCTGGAAATTTCCCCAAAAAAGATTGTGTATGTAAGTTGCAATGTGGCTACGCAGGCAAGAGACCTTCAGTTACTTCATGGAAAATTTTCTGTTGAGATCCTACAGCCGGTTGATATGTTTCCACATACGCATCATATTGAATGCGTGGCATTGCTGAAATTGAAAATTGAAATATCTTCCTGAAATATTTCCTTGTTTAAAACTGAAACCGGTAATGCACTTCCTGTATTGCACGAAGTAAGTTACTAAAAGATGTAGGGCGGCCTAAATAATGAGCTATTAAGATAAACTTGTTCAACTCGCCTTTACGGGTGGCTAAGATATTACCATCCTGGAAAAAGGAAAAATAACCCTTTTTGGAAATTATAAGTCACACAAATTTGAATGGTACAATTTGCAGGATTTAAAAGTTGCAAATTATCGTGAAATAACATCGGCCATTTTTTCTAACATTTATGTTTCCAAAACTTTTGCAGACACAATAAATTTTAATGAAACAGAACGTGAACTTCAGGTGTACGAAAACAATTCTTATCAGTTTATGAAATTCAAAAACCGATTTAAAAAAATTGATTGGTTTATCCATTCAAATATCCAGGAATATGGGTTCGCTTCAGGGATGTTCGGCCTTACATGCCCTGGAAATAATTCTGTTGGTTTTAGTATTCGTGGTGAAATTCATACAAAAGGCTACAACATGGCTCTTGTAAAACACGAGTTCTCTCACTACCTGTTTGACAATGCAATTCCCCAGGATCATAATCCTGCCTTTTTTGTTGAAGGCTGTGTTGAATATGTAACAGATTTGAATGATAGCCTGGTCTTAAAACAACGGCTGTTAATTGCAAAACAATTCAGAGATACTTTACGTTACGAGGATTTGATCATTAATAACAAAGACTTTTACGGGCAATATTCGTCATCCAACTATTCAATTTGCGGAATATTTGTACAATACCTGGTTGACAACTATGGAGTGGAGAAGTTTAAGAAATACTGTCTTGCCAACGATAAAATTGAAGCTGCCAAAGAACTTTTCACTAAAAACTTCGCAGACTTAATAAGTGATTACAAATCATGGCCCGATCAACATTAAACAGTTGTCAACATTAGTTGCCGGTGCATACCTGCGCTTAAAAATGGGTAGGCCAACCAGGAGTTTTAAAGGCGCATTATTTTTGCCTCGTTGTTAACGTCACTGTTGTATAGCCGGCAATTTCTTTTTATAACAGTCAATCTTTTCTTGCTTACGCATCGTCGCGAAGCGGGGAGATGGGGAAGGAAGACATTCACCATTTTTCACCTTAGGAAATATTTTGAGGAAATGCTTCTCAACAAATTTGCTGGTAAAGAATATAGACTTAAAAGAAAAGGTTGCCAGTATTTTTTTAAGGGCTATGTCATTATAAGCCACGATATCAAGACTGGTATCATCATTATTTTCGCCCTTTCTTTGTACCATTAAAAAAATATCGGCTATCGCTATGCCGGCTTTAGTAAAAAGTGCCTGCTTGTCTTTTGTGGTTTTTAATTCTGTGCCATATACCGCTGAAATGATATCCCAAAACTGGTTTCTTTTAGTATTGTAAAACCACTTATTCTCCGCAATATTTTTTTGCGTACTGTCTCTCCCCGGAAAACTTCCAACTATCAGCACACTTGCGCCGGCAGGAACGAAAGGCTTAAAAGGATGGGTTTCAATTTCGTTCATTTTTTCATAAGTGAATGTAGTGCGTTCAATATGTTATACAACACTGTTGTTATAACAGGTCATTTTCTCCTGATAGTTTTATTCATTTCGCCGTTTACCACACTTGCAAAGGAGCTTCCCCTTTTAAGATGGTCTTCCATAAAACTGATCACTAATTTCGTTATAGTATTATAGTATTGACAGGTATCACAATTCCCGGACTCTCTTACAACAACAGGCAGGCAACTAAAATCTTCAAGCTGGGTAGAATCAATTTTGAATATCATGTTTTCACTGGCAAGTTTTCCTGAAAAATTATAGACGGAATCCTCATTATCGGGCTTTGTAAATGGCAGCCTTTCGAATCGTAAATACGGCATGGAAAGATGCATGTTGGCAAAATCGGGCCCATACCTCGTACCATCAAACTCCCTGTTCTCATCTTTTGCTTCACCATAATGATGAAACTCTGAGCCGTCAAGGGAAACCAAACATTTCACATTGGAATTTTTAGTTGCCGCGACAGCAGCGGCAAGCCCACCCCAGCTATAGCCGATGATGCCAATTTTTGAAAAGTCAATATTGGAATTTTCTTTCAACAAGTTCACCGACGCTATTGCGTCATCAACTTGTTGCATTAGGTCCGCGCTCTTCATAGTCATATCACCAGGATGGCGCCCAATAGAACTAATTGAAATAACAACGAATCCTTTAGCGGCCAATTTTTCAAATAAAGTATAGTTTTCGAAACTCATTCCATTGTAAGCGCAAAGGTAAATTATCAAAGGAAATTTACGTTCGGCAGGGGATGCATTTTCATAACTTTTCGCTGTAAAATTTAGCAAACTGGCAGCATCAGAACATTTGAATCCTTCGCACAGGCCTTTTGCTATTTGCCGGGTTAATCCATTGGCGCTATTTGAATCAGTATAATAGTTTGCGCGCTTCTCCAACAGACCCAGGATACGAGTGAACAAAAGAGGTGATCCGTTAGCAGCAGATGGATCGGAAGGATACCAAATATCTATATCCAGCGGCCTGTAATGCAGGTAGTTGGTTGTATCCGTATTTGGTTTAAAACTCCTGACCTGTCAACAGCATGAACTGTTTTGAAGCCGGCTTCATAAAACGTGGCTTTTTCCTTTTTTGATCCAGTGCAGTTGGCTAAAAACAGGAATCAATGGGGAAAAATATTTGCTTCATCCCGATTTTTTACTATTCTATTTTTTTCATATCAATATCCTTCCCGTTCTCGTGACATACGATTTTTATAATTTGGCCGTCAGGATTTTTTATAAGTGTGAAAGTAACATTGAAATTCTGTAGGTAAAACCGGTTATCGCTTTCAGCATAAATTGGCAACTTTGGAATCGATTTGGCCGAATTCCCTTTGGCATATAGCTGTCCTTTTTTTAGGGTAATAAAAAGTGTGGGTTTATCGTCCATTGCATATACGCCAACATATTGCCGCAATATTTTTTCATCTACTTTTATTGCCATATGTGTTTCCCAATTGTTATAAGGCAAACTAAAAACAATTGCAGACACTGCCCTATTTAGGGGCAATAAACTCTCGCCATAATTCCCTTCGTTATTTAATAAAATAATCGTGACATCTTCCTGCGGATAATAAATAATATTCGACATAAAGCCAGGCATTCCCCCGCTGTGCGTTACATATATTTTCCCGTACAAACTATCTATCCACCAACCATAGCCGTAGTTGTCTAAATGTGGGGTAAATGCTTGCTGCCACGAATCTCCCGAAATAATTTCTTTTTTTGCCACCGCTTGTGCCCAGCGATACATATCCGCTGTGGTGCTGTAAACAGCCCCGGCTGCATAGGTAACCGTTGAGTCCCAGCGTTGGGCAATAACCATATTATTTTCATTAAGTACTTTGTACCCGGTTGCCTTAAATGTATCCTTCAGATTTCTGAAATCAAAACCCGAATGATTCATTGTCAACGGTGTAAATATTGTTTCCCGAAGTACATCTTCGTATGGCCTGCCAGTAACTTTTTCAATGATCAGCCCAAGCAAATAATAGTTAGAATTGCCATAGCTGAATTTTGTGCCCGGGTTAAAATCTAAAGGCTTATTATTAAAAGCATCCAACACCCGCTGCTTCGACACAGGATTACAAACGATCGCTGAATCATCTTCATCAATATCATTTGTATAATTATAAATTCCCGAAGTATGGGTTAATAAATTTACCAGTGTTATTTTATCACCATATTTATAAGCAGGAAAATATTTGCTAAGCTTATCCTCAACAGAAAGCTTTCCTTCTTCCTGTAATTTCAATATCACTGCTGCAGTAAATTGTTTTGTAATGGAACATATTTGAAATATGGTATTGGAATCGTTGAAAATCTTTCGCAAAGCATCCTTAAAGCCATAACCCTTATGTAAAAGAACGTTACCTTTTTTTGCAACGAGTACTGAACCGTTAAACTTATAGTGTTCTGCCGCCGAAGTAAGGTATTCATCCAGGTTCTTTATGATAGTTTGCGAGGATGTGCCTGTTGCCGGCTGGGCTTCCACATGAAGATGTATTGCAGTAAACAAAAAAATAAAGATCCCTATATTTTTTTTATTGCCCAAATAGATAAGGAGCGTCCGATGGCTCATACAATAGTATGATTTAGTGCTTTTCACAAATTTCAATTGCATAAATTTTATACTTGTGTGCAGGTTCAAAATTAGTTGGTTGTGGTAGTATCCTTTAGATTCCAGTTAACTTAATTGCTATTGTTTTGCTTTACGGTCATGCTATCTATTTCGCGGATCTGGCATTTTGAAAAACACGTAAAAGCACATCAAATTTCTGAAACTATTTAAAAGCTCTGGCTGATCCTGATACCGGGTGTTACACCTTTAAAAAAGTTATTAAAATAAATAGAGGGCTCAATAGAGGTTTTTAATAATTGTATCTTACCGGCACCCAGGCGAAAAGTATTTTTCTCAAAATAATCTCCATTCCTGTTAATAAGGTACCCCAGAGAAAATACTGCGCTGAAAGCAAAGTCTTTTCTTGGGTCATGGTCCCTGGTTCCTCCCTGGGCATAAGTGAGTGTGAGAAAATCGTTCCTGTACGTGCGAAGCTTATTTTGACTATCCTTCGCAAATAAGTAGTGCGGTTCCCATAATAATCCGGGCTCCCATTTAAAAGATCTCTCCCGGTTTGTTAAAGTAAATCTTATTCCAACACTGAAGGATGGAACAAAGTAATTTTTATAATTCTGCGCATTAATTGTAATGTATCCGGTAACAAAATCTCCGGTGCCGGCTGATGTAAAACCCCTGGGCCTATCTGCTACTATTGCCGGGTCTTTCCGGAGATAGTGGGAACCCGTTCCCAGCACAGTAGGCCACCTGTCTTTTATGTTATTTTGAATTGTTATGATTTTTTCTTTCAATACCGTACTCATATCACCATTGAGTTGTGTCAGGTCATTGAGGTAAAAAGTAATATGATAATATCGCGGATTGGTAAGGCTGATCTTTTGATTTGGCTTCGGCGGATTTACAAGGATACCTATTATACTAATAGTATCCTGATCTGTTCTTAATGAGGATAGTTCCCCCTTATTTACGAGATAGCTTGTTCCCTTTGGCTGAAATTGCTGGAACCGTATTTTTTTTCTGCCCATTGCGTCGGTAACATAGTCTATGCGCCTGGCATTAAGTTCCACTGCCAATGAATCTTTCAATGGCGCAATATCTTTTAAAAATAACTGTACAAGTGAATCAATATTGGAGAGTCGCTCAAGATCGTTAATATCGCTCAGTTGCATGCGCACTTTATTCCCTTTGGAAAGATCAATAACAAACTCCCTGTTGAAAACGATGTTTCCCGGCACTTCGAATGCCTCGTCTGATTTGGCGTTGGATTGGGCGCAAAGGTTTCCCGTGATGCCCGTTAAGAGCATCAATAAACAAATTGTTCTTTTCATTTTACTTTAGTTTGATGGAATTTTTTTTGTTGTAAACATATTAAAACCGGTATTTCCTGAAGAAGGAAGGCTTGTATTAACTTCCTGGTTGATAAACTTTATCATAGAACGGTGTTCACGGGATTTTACAATGTTTGGAAGCTCTGTGACAGGATCTCCCAACTCATTTATATGTACCACTTTTAATTTTTTCTTTTCCGGGATATTACTAACTATACTTATAACAGTATCTACCGGCGCAGCTGCATTGATGGTTAGGTGTGGTGTACTAAAATCTTCCTTTTCCTTTTTATCCCGGATATCTTTCGATGGTATCATTGTATGTTTGGATACATATTGCATAGGGTTGCTTTTTTCAAACCGGAGGGAGGTTAATTTTTTTTTGGAGGATCGTAAAGAAATAACGGCGACGGTATCTTTTGAAACCTCCTGCTTAACCGTTGGCAAAAGTTGAGAAATCGCTGACTGGGTCTGTTGGTGAACGAAATTATTTTTAACAACTATACCCGTTTTTTTATTGACTGGAAAAAGCCACGGAACTATCAACACTACAAGTAAGCATGCTGCAGCGGCCCAATACCATATCGCTTTTTTATCCCGGGATTTTTCCAGCATACGCTCATGCAATTTCATCCACACTTCATCTTTATTGAAAGATTCATTGGGTAAGCCTTCTAAATCTGCCAGTTTATTTATCCAATTTGGATCATCACTGGCTTTTTCGTTTAACATATTCTGTTTTGTTTTGTAAAAGCAATTTTTGCAATAATATTTTTGCCTTGCTGAATTGTGATTTTGATGTTCCCTCTGTGATACCCATGACCGTTGCAATTTCCCCGTGTTGCATTCCTTCAATCACATACAGGTTGAAAACAGTGCGATAGCCAACGGGTAACTGAACTATCAAATTAAAAATTTCAGCCGCTGATAAATTATTCAGTGCTTCTTCCTGTAAAGGAATTTCTTCTGCTGTAGCTTCTGTTACAATATTGAATACATTTTTCTTTCGCAAAAACATAAGGCATTCATTGATCATTATTTTTTTCAGCCACATATATAAGGCAGCATCCCCCTGGTAGTTAAAAGAAGGTAACTTATTAAAGAACTTATAAAAACCATCGAGTAACAATTCCTCTGCATCTTCAGAATTTTTCACATAACGCCGGCATATCAACAACATCTTTGCAGATAAGAGGTCAAACAGGCATTTTTGCGCTGCGGCGCTTCCCTGCTTTGCTTCTTTGATCAATTCTGATGTTTCCATGTAAAGACCGGCGATAATAAGATGGTTTATAAAAATATGAATGCCATTCGCAGTAAAAAGGTTGCCTGCGAAGCAAAAGCAGTCAAAAAATCCCTACTTCACGGCCAATTAGTTGATCCGCTTATTGAAGGCAAGATACATTTAATGCAAAAAGCCCTCTCTTTTGAAGATGGCTTTTATCAAATAATTGCTTAAAATTTATTCAGCGTTCATTTCTACAATTTTGGCCCTGATTTTTCCTTCCAGCTCTGTAGCCAGCTCAGGATTATCCACCAAAAGCTGTTTTACAGCATCACGGCCCTGGCCCAGTTTCGTAGTATCGTAGCTAAACCAGCTTCCACTTTTTTGAATAATACCCATTTCTACCCCCATGTCAATTATTTCTCCTGTCTTTGAAATACCGCTGCCAAATATTATGTCAAATTCTGCTATACGGAAAGGAGGTGCTACTTTATTCTTTACCACTTTTACTTTCACACGGTTCCCTATGGATTCATCGCCATCTTTAATTTGCGCCATCCGGCGTATATCTAGTCTTACTGATGCATAAAATTTTAGTGCGTTGCCACCGGTAGTTGTTTCAGGATTGCCAAACATAACACCTATTTTATCACGTAACTGGTTGATAAAAATGCAGCAGCAATTTGTTTTACTAATGGTGGCTGTCAGTTTTCTTAATGCCTGGCTCATGAGCCTTGCCTGCATGCCCATTTTACTATCTCCCATTTCACCCTCAAGTTCGCTTTTCGGTACAAGTGCAGCAACAGAATCTATAACAACGACATCCAATGCTCCCGAAAGGATAAGCCTGTCTGCTATTTCGAGACCCTGCTCTCCATAATCCGGCTGGCTTATTAAAAGGTTGTCAACGTCCACACCCAGTCTTTTTGCATAAGCACTGTCAAAAGCATGTTCCGCATCAATTATGGCGCACATCCCACCCTTCTTCTGGGCTTCAGCAATGACATGGATGGCCAGTGTTGTTTTACCGGATGATTCAGGCCCATAAATTTCAACCACCCGCCCTTTTGGAAGACCTCCTATACCTAAAGCAACATCAAGGCCTATAGACCCGGTGGAAATTACAGCCTGTGGCTCCTGCGAACGTTCATTCATCATCATCACACTTCCCTTACCAAAATCCTTGTCGATTTTGTCGATGGTGAGTTTTAGCGCCTTAAGTTTTTCGCTATTTTTTTCTGCATTTTTGTCTGTAGTAGTGGCCATAATTAATAGTTTGAGCTTTTAATGTTGTAAAGTTATTAGTTGAACGAAGATAGATATTATAAGTTATCAACACTAATATATTTAGCAATTAATTAAAATATTTTAGCAATTTTAGCAATTTTATTACTTGTAGAACTTTCAGATCCTTAATTACCCCCGGTCCGTTTCTCATAACTTTCTTATATTTAATAACCCTTGACCGATTATAGCACTCAAAAAAAGTCTGATTATTTGCTTAAAATTCATTCCATGAAAATTGCACTTTATTTCTTGTTTATTATTATGGTGATATACTCTTGCGATGAAGGGGTATCGAAGCAGGAAACTGTATATGTAAACGACACTACCAGGGTTCAGGATACTGTAATTTTTTTAAAAGATTCGGTTGCGGCTACAACTTTTGCAGACAGTCTTCCATCGGGAGCGTACCAGGGAATGTTTCCCTGCAAGGGATGTGAAGGCATACAACAAACCATACTTTTTAATGATGATAAAAGTTACCGCCAGGAACAACTGGTTTGGGGTAAAGATGCAACGCCTAAAACCAGTGAGGGAAGCTGGCGTCGGAAGGACGGTAAGATTGAGTTGTCTCAGAATAATAAAATCGCAATCGTTCTCATGAAAAAGATGGATACGCTCTATGGAGTGAATGTCAATGGGATTTTAGTTAGCGACTCTGCAAAATATATCCTGACTAAAAGAAAACTTGCTGCTAATAATGCCGTGTGGAATGAAAAACGTTCACAAGGCATTGATTTTACCGGGCTGGGCAATGAACCGTTTTGGACCCTTGAAATCGACAATGAAAAATTTATACTCTTTAACCTCGCGGGGTGGAAAAAACCGGTAATTGTTCCGATAGAAAAACCTGTAATAAACAAAGATAGTACCCTATATACGCTTAAAAACGATACTACCAAATGGACCATCACGATTTTTCCCCAATTTTGCAACGATGGTATGAGTGATTATTTATACCAGTATAAGGTGCAGGTAAATTACCAGGGAACGCTATTTAAGGGCTGCGGCATCCTGTTTAAAAATAAAGAGATTCAATAAATGGTATGAAATTTTCATATCATTGAAGGATAAAAAACTTTTTTACAAATAAAACTTAAATTATGCAATGGTCCGGAAGAAGAGAAAGTGATAACGTGGATGATCGCAGGGGCATTACAGGCGGCCATATCGCTGTAGGAGGCGGTGTCATAGGTGTCATTTTCATATTGGCAAAATTCCTGTTGGGTGGAGGTGATGTAAATCAGTTACAACAGGATTTACAACAACAGCAACCTGCGCAGGAACAAATGAGCCCCGAACAAAAAGCCGCAGATGATAAGGAAGCCTCTTTCGTAAAAGTTGTGCTTGCGGATACCGAAGATGTATGGTCGAAAATATTTGGTGATATGGGTAAAACTTACAGCAAACCCACCCTTGTACTTTTCCGTGATGCAACTACTTCAGGATGTGGAAATGCCAGTTCATCCAGCGGCCCGTTTTATTGCCCGGCAGACCAGGATGTCTATATAGATCTATCGTTTGCACAGGAATTGAATCAAAGATTTAGTGTGGCAGGAGAATTTGCAATGGCCTATGTTGTAGCACACGAAGTTGGCCATCACATTCAATATCTTTTGGGGACATCCGAAAAAATGGACAGGATACGGCAACAGGTCAGCGGCACTGAATATAATAAATATTCCGTACGGCTGGAACTACAGGCGGATTTTTATGCGGGCGTGTGGGCGCATTATGATCAAAAAATGAAAAATGTAATCGACCCCAATGATATCGATGAGGCGTTGAACGCCGCCAATGCTATTGGCGATGATCGCCTTCAAAAGGAAGCACAGGGAACCGTTGTGCCCGATGCCTTTACCCATGGCACTTCTGCACAACGGATGTATTGGTTTAAAAAAGGGTACGAAACCGGCGACATTAACCAGGGCGATACTTTTGCAGCCAAAGACTTATAATGATCTTGCAGTTATATCAATGCAGGTTTTCTTTAAATAAAATAAATTACACCCCAGGTATCATCGGGAGTATGCAAAAAAATTCTTATCGTGCATGGTTAAAAACCAGTGCTGTGTTAACCATGTTTTGTCGCAATATTTATTACAAGAATTACTCCGAATTAAACGATCCGATAGCTATAGGATTAATAAAGGCAGCAAAGTAATTCGTGCATAAAATTTCGTGTCATTATTTTTAGTCATTTTACGCTTAACATACCACAAGGTTTACATGGCAAGGCAATGCCTAATGCCTTTTGAAATACCGGACATCTTTTTCATGTTTTTCTGCTGCCGCACCTGACTTGAATGTGCCTAAATTCCTGCGCTTACTCGTTTTTGGATCTTTATTTCGCGGGTACAAGCGGTATTCTCCGGGGTTTAGTTTTCTTATCATTGGTTAACTTATTATTATATAGTAGCTGGCAATTGGCGCAAAAAAAAGTTCGCCTTTTAGTTTTGCCACAATATTTTTTTATAAAAGGGAGGTTACAACGCGGACAGATCTTTTTGCCATTCGCAAGCCAGTGCTTTTTTAAAACAAATGCTTTCTTCCATCTCAGGAAATCAAAACTGTAATTGCGCGCTTCCCCCAATAGTTCATTCAATTTAATTATAGGGATATTTTCAATATTTGTCTCGGGGTGAAGACGTACCCGGAACAAAACTTCATTCTTAATAATATTTCCTACGCCGGTGAAAACCTGCTGATCCAGCAGCACATCACAAACAGGCGTTCCGTGTATCTGTTTTATTTTCTTCTTGACTCCCTTTGGGTCCCACACAGTACTCATTACATCCGTCGTCCAATCATAAGCTTCATTAATATCCCCTTCTGTAAACTTCACCGAACAAGTGTAGAAGCTGAGTTCCTGGTTGTCTTTTAAAAATTAGCCGCAACCCCGGCATTGCGCCTTTCTGTTCATTAATACGATAGCTGCCAAACATCATCAAATGTATGCGCACGGTGAAATTTTTAAAGCAAATTAAAAAATGCTTGGCCCAGCTTTTGAAATCAAGAATTTTCCCGCCGTTCAGGCGCCGGATATCCAGTTTGGCATTTCCTTCAACCTTTACAATCTTTTTCCCCCTGAATGGCTCCGCCAGCTCTTTTAAAATGACAATTGAAGGACCTTCCGGCATAACAGGAATTTTAAAGTGTTCTTCAAAGGCTGAGCCACAATAAGCATTACACGAAAAATTTTTATGGGATCCTTCATTTAAGAATGAAATATAATACCGCATCGCTCCTGTATTAATGACCAGCAGTTCGCTTCATGCGGGCACCGGCAACAGCTAACAACTATTATCGTTGAGAGTTAATTATAAATCAATATAAATCAACCGCGATATTTATTGATCGATTGACTTCATCATCGCTTCGGGATAGCGCTGACCTGCTGCGGCATTTTTGGGGAAAACCGTATCCAGCAATTCCAGCTCTTTTGATGATAATAATATACTGGCTGCTGCCACATTTTCTTCCAGGTATTTTACTTTTTTAGTGCCCGGTATTGGAAAAAGAAAATCACCTTGTGCAAGTACCCAGGCAAGCGCAAGCTGCGACGGAGTGCAGCCTTTTTCCCCCGCAATCATTTCAATTTGTTTTACCAGCTCAAGGTTTTTATTAAAATTCCCGCCCTGGAAACGAGGTGAAAATCTGCGATAATCGCCTGCTTCGAAATCCTCAAACTTTTTTATCTGGCCTGTTAAAAATCCCCGACCGAGAGGGCTATACGGAACAAACGCAATCCCCAGTTCTTTACAGGCAGGAAGTATTTCTTCTTCCGGCTGGCGACTCCATAAGCTATATTCCGATTGTAAAGCCGAGACGGGGTGCACCGCATGTGCGCGCCGTAAAGTTTGCACAGAAACTTCACTGAGCCCTATCCCTCTTATTTTTCCTTCTTTCACCAATTGGGCCATAGCGCCTACTGTTTCCTCAATTGGGGTGGCCGGGTCTTTACGATGTAAATAATATAGGTCTATTACTTCAACCTGCAGCCTTTTTAAACTGGCTTCGCACGCGCTCCTCGCATATTCGGGTCTGCCGTTGATACCGCGCGACTGGGGGTTATTAATATCCCGGACGATTCCAAATTTTGTAGCTATTGTAATTTCTTTCCTGAAAGTGCTAATTGCTTTACCAACCAATTCTTCATTTTTAAAAGGCCCATAAGCATCGGCAGTATCAAAAAAAGTAACCCCCAGTTCGTGTGCCCTGTTTATAGTACTAATGGATTCTGCATCATTTAATTCCCCATAAAATTCACTCATCCCCATACATCCGAGGCCGATAGATGATGCTAACAAGCCCTCGCCACCCAAAGATTTAATAATCATAGTTCCTTTATTACATATGGCATCGAATAATCAGTCTCATAATATTTATATTTTTATGAGTCTTACAGAAGCAAACCCCCTAACCTGCATGATCTTTTTCTTTCCCGGTACTATCACCCTGGCTGCTTAAGGTAGCTGCTTTCGGGTCTTCCGCTGATTTTGGAGGAGCGGGGTTTATTTTAGGGAATTGCTTTGAAGTTGTTTCATTCTCCTCATTGTACCCGGCTTCCGTTACAGAACCCTTTTTCTCTCCGCTGGCTTCTTTTCTTCCCTGGTAATATTTCTTTGATCTTGAGTTCATTTTTTTTATGAAGTTACTGATCTGGGTGTCGTATAATTAATAACCTTTTTTAAGACCACTTTGTTCAATAACGAAGCGGTCTTTGTTTTGAATTTTTTGGTATACACCGGCCTGCCATGAACGTATCCTTCGGCTACAAATATTGAAAGAAAAATAGGGCGGAAAAGTTTATTCGGTATGTTCGCCGGAAGGCTCCTTTTCAGTTTTTTTGACGCCAGCCTTACTCTCCTCATGCGCAGGAGTAACGTTTTTAATGAATAACTGAAATTTTGTATTAAGGCTCACTTCGTAATTATTTTCCTTCAAAATTAGTTTGGCGCTCTCGTCTTCCATAATCACCGACGCAAGATGCATCGCAAGGGCCGATCCACTGATCACATTTCCCACCTTACCATCTGTAAATTCTATAGTAAATTTATAACCTGCCTTCCTGCCCGTTCCGGCACGTTCAAAATCAACCCTGTTCAAATCAAGCACCTGGTCCTCACCAGCCGATTTTTTCATTAAAATTTTAATAATGGGTAAATATTTTTTCCAAATGTGATTGTACATGTAAAAAATCTAATTTAATTTTTATTCCGCAGGGCATATCCGGAAGGGCCGGTAACCTTTGTGTAAATATAGGTTAACCGCAATTAGCATAAAATTAATGTAATTTTTTACCATAATAAATAATATAGAAAACAAACCTCCTGATAGATTAAGTATCTAATAAAATAATATATAACAAAATTTATATCCGAAAAGTGTTTTTAAATTTTTGGCCAGCGTTTAAGGTCAATGAACCGGGATTAATGGTCAACAGTCAGGCTCAAAAAAACCCCGGCAAAAAATTGCCAGGGGAATCCTATAGAAAACCACAAAATGCTACTTTTTTTTAAATCCTTTACTTTCAAAATTTTAATTAAAATTTAGAAGGCATTTTAGCTTCGAAACACAAAGTTTTGCTTATTTTGTAATTTCTTTTCTATTGTTTAGTAAATGGTTGCTAATATCTATTAAGCGGAAGCTGATTTTTTGCTAAAAAGTAAATATTTTTATTTCATTATCAATAAGTCGAGAAAAGTAAGCCCATTTGATATTGTGTAATTGAAAACTTTTGTACGCTGTCAAGATTCCTTATCTGAAATTTACCTGCTTATAACCACTTGTAAATTAATTGCTACATCTAGATTTAGTATCATTAAATTTGTTGCAATCCCAACTTTCTAACTGAATGGCATTAATAGAACTTAAACTTCCACAATCTCTTTCGCGGGCATTTAATATTCCCGTGAGTTCTCCAAAGAGACAACAATTAAAGGTGTTACTAAAGTTGCTTAAGAAGTCCCGGTTCACTGAATTTGGCCAAAAGTACCTGTTTGATGAAATTCTCTTCAGCCGGCATCCTGTAAAAGCATTCCAGGAACTCGTACCTACTTATAATTACAGTAAAATTTTTCATGAATGGTGGTATAGGGCCCTGGAAGGAAAACCAGACGTTTGCTGGCCAGGTATTATCAAATTTTTTGCATTAAGCAGCGGTACAAGTGATTCGTCGAGTAAATATATCCCGATCACCAAGGAACTTATAAGGGCCAATACACTTACCAGTATACGACAGCTTATCAGCCTCGCTACCTATAACAACGTTCCCAAATCCTCCGTTGGTAAAGGATGGCTTATGCTTGGTGGGAGTACTCATTTGCAAAAATCCGCCACCTATTATGCAGGTGATCTTAGCGGCATCCAGGCAAAAAATATCCCTTTTTGGTTCCAGGGGATGTACAAACCGGGAAGAAAAATCGCCAAACACACAGACTGGTCAAAAAAACTGGATGAAATTGTAGAGAAAGCGCCTGAATGGGATATTGCTTTTCTTGTGGGTGTCCCCGCATGGGTACAGCTTTGTATGGAAAAAGTGATAGAACGATACAACCTGAAAAATATCCATGAAATATGGCCAAACCTTGCGTTTTATGTACATGGCGGTGTGGCTCTGGAACCTTATAAGAAAGGATTCAATAAGTTATTGGGCAAGCCCATTACTTATATCGAAACCTACCTGGCAAGCGAAGGCTTCCTGGGTTATCAAAACAGGCAGGATGCCAAAGGCATGAAACTGGCAATTAATAATAATATTTTTTTCGAGTTCGTGCCTTTTGACGATAAAAATTTCGATAGCGAAGGAAATATGGTTGACGATCCCGAGGCGTTGATGATCCATGAAGTTGAGGAAAATAAAAATTATGCAATTCTAATCAGCACTAATGCCGGTACGTGGCGTTATCTTATTGGAGACACCGTACAGTTTGTCGATATTGAAAAAAGTGAGATCATTATTACCGGCCGCACCAAACATTTTCTCAGCCTTGTAGGGGAACACCTCAGTGTTGATAATATGAATAAAGCTATAAAATTAGTGAGTGAAGAACTTAATATTTCTATAGGAGAATTTACAGTGGCCGGTGTACCTTATGGCAGCTTTTTTGCTCATCACTGGTTTATAGCTACCGATGATAAGGTGAATTCGGAAACACTTAAGATCCTCATTGATGAAAAGCTTAAAGAGCTCAATGATGATTATGAAGTAGAAAGAAAACACGCCCTTAAACATATATTTGTCGATGTACTCACAGAGGCAACTTTCATGAATTTTATGAAGGCCAAAGGCAAAGTTGGCGGCCAGCACAAATTCCCCCGGGTATTAAAAGGAAAAATGCTGGAAGATTGGCAAAAATTCTTAAAAAGTGAAAGGGTTTAATTTTCTCATTTTATTACACAAATCCGGCAACCCGGTTGCAATTTAAATTGTAGTTTTATTTTCCATCATTTTTTACAAATTCTAAACGCTTCATTTTTAATATGGAAGATGTGATTGAAGCAGTACTTAAGGGTCTTGCAATGGGATTGCTCCTGGTTATTTCTGTAGGACCCGTAATTTTCACTATCATCAAGCAAAGTATTAATAATGGTAAGGAAGGTGGCTTCAGTTTTATTATTGGCGTTTGGATCAGTGATTTTGTTATGGTGGTTTTGAGTAATGTTTTTTCGGAATTGGTTACCCACCTTCTTGCTTTTAAAAAACCAATTGGCATTGGGGGTAGCATGTTCCTCATAAGCATGGGAATTTATTACCTCTTTTTTAAAAAAGTACCGCTTCACCCGGAAGATATTTCATTACCTCCTCTCAGGGCCAGTGATCATGCGCAAATTGCCCTCCAGGGATTTTTATTAAATACGCTTAACCCTGCGGTAATGGCTTTCTGGCTTACAGCAGCCACAGCAATTGCCGTAACACATACCATAAAAGAACGCATTATTATTTTTGCCACAACACTTCTTATCAATATGTCGGCAGATGTTGCCAAGGTTACCCTGGCAGGCAAGCTAAGGTCAAAGCTTACCGTCAAAAATATCCGGGTAATAAATAAAATATCCGGGCTGATCCTGCTCATTTTCGGTACGGTACTTTTGGCGGGGGTTTTATTTTTTGTAAAAAAACAAGTCCACTCATGAAGCAGGTAATTATTTTTTCTATAATTACCTTGAGTTCTGTTTATTGTGCTGCACAATTCTCCGATTTGCTAATTCTGAAAAAAAATAACCGTACCATCCAGGCTTTTTTTCCGGGAAATGATATATCCTTTAACACGGCATCGGGTTATTATAGTGGTATTATAAGGTCCATCAACCGCGATTCATTATTCCTGGTCTATTATAATATCCGGCAAATGCCAACTAACCTTGGCGTATATGTTCTTGATACAATTGGTACCTATCCTTTTGCCGTGAATTATAAAGAGATAACCGGCTTTGGGAGAGCCAAAAAAAATAAATTCGATTGGAGTGCATCGGGTGGCGCCTTGCTTGGTGGTGGGCTCCTGTTAACTACGGTTGGCCTTGGGACCTGGCTATTCACTAAACCAAATACACGGTATTATGCAAGCCCCTATCTTGTTGGTGGCGCTGCTGTTCTTGGAGGTATCGGGTATCTTCTGCTACAATCTGGTGGTAAAGGAATGGTCTTGGGCAAAAAATATACTCTTGAATACATCAACGTGAAATAAATAAAGTCTTTTGGCAACCAATTCAAAAGGGAAAAGGCGCTTACCAGCCACGATCTTACGCTTCTTTGCAAAAGTTCTCATTTATGGCCTCATTCTTTCCCTGGTATATATTGTTTTTTGTAAATGGATAAATCCGCCCATCACGATCACTCAACTGGGAAGTCTATTTCATGGCAATGGCCTGCATCGTACCTATGTAAACCTGTATGATATGAGCCCGAATGTTAAGCTGGCCGTGATGGCCGGGGAAGATCAACTATTTCCTGACCATAATGGTTTTGATTTTAAAAGCATTCAAAAAGCTATGAAGCACAATCAAAAAAGTAAGTCATTGCGTGGGGCAAGTACGATAAGCCAGCAGGTGGCTAAGAATGTTTTTCTCTGGCAGCATGGGGGATATTTTCGTAAAGGACTTGAGATCTATTTCACTTTTATGATCGAAAATGTATGGAGCAAAAAGAGGATACTTGAAATGTACCTGAATGTTGCTGAAATGGGTAAAGGCATTTTTGGTGTCGAAGCCGCCGCCCAACATTATTTTCATAAGCCTGCCAAAAATCTAACAAGAAAAGAAGCCGCACTTATTGCTGCATGCCTTCCCAACCCAAAGGGATACACGATACAACCTTTGTCGGCGCATGTGGCCTCGCGATATCCGTGGATAATAAGGCAAATGAATAATCTTGAAGAAGATCCTGATATACAGGCCCTGCTCAAATGAGACCTCAGGATATCAATTCCTTTTCTACAAAGCTTACCGCCTTTTCAAATCTTTCGTCATAAGTGCCATTGATGTCAACCCACGGCAAATGCTGGTTTACCATCAGGTCTTTATAAAAATGGTACAGGGCGACCCTGTGTTTTTCATCCGGGTATTCCCTTAAATTATCCTTTACCCATGGCAGGTCCGTGTTACACAGCAGGTATCCATCATATTTTCTTTCTGCTATACGGCACAGGATCCAGTTGTGGCATTTATTAAACACATATTCGCACCACACCTTCATTACGTACATGTCAGTATCTATAAAAAGAAGCGCCGAGCGGCTAAAACCTGCAGGAGACAACTGGTTGTTTATACTTTC
>JBDTLZ010000024.1:0-15443 GCA_039934515.1 Ginsengibacter sp. | reverse complement strand
CAGGGCTTTAACTGAAACGATGACTGGCTTTTTTTGCGTCGCTATATAAAGTTTTGTATCACTTTTCAGATATTCTTCGGGTAACATGATATTGTATTTTCCTGGCGGAACATCCACGGAATAATTACCTAAACTATCCAACACAATTTGCAGCCAGCGTTTTTGATCCTGAACATCAGTGACGCGAATGTGATCAGGGAATTGCACCTTTAATGATTTATCCCAGTCCACTTTACCAGACAAAGTTGCTAGTGTATCATTCGCGGGCATTATCAGCACATCTGACAAACTGCGCGGATTGATATATTTCATTTCACCCCGGCCCCAGGAGGCGAAGGAAAAACTGCCATCTGTATCCCTGTCAAATGCAAAGAAATCGAGGCCAATTGATTTTCCTGGTGCCAGCTCATTTCCAAGATTAATGCGCCATTCGTAGTAACGTGTGTTGCCTTTGTGTACCATCGCTATTTCCACAATATTCCAGGAAGCCGCTTTGGCAAATGGATCGTAGTATGCATTGTTCGTGTTGCGTAGTTTTTTACTGTACATAAAAGAAGCTACACCGGAACCAAATGGCAGGTGCCTGGCATCTAAGTATAATTCGAGCCCATCCTGTGTGTTCCATTTTACATTCTCCGTAGTGTCTTCCATGAAATCATCATCGGTTATCGTTACTGCTATATATAGTGAGTGGTTATCAAGCCGGTAACCCATTTGGAAAAATCCGCTGTAGTCTGATTCACTTTGTGGTTTTGTATCTGTGCCTTGTAAAGCGATGGGGTACCTTATCGTTTGTTGTGGCCAATCAGAGAAATCCCCATCCACAGTAATCTTACCCAGGGGATAGGCATACCCGACGGTACCGTTATGGGCAAAGAGCGGCTGACTAACGAAGAGATAAACAGCAAGAATAGTTAGTTGTTTTACAATTTTTTTGGTTACACGCATTTTGCAGATTTTATTTAATAGTAGTATAGTCCCGTGAAAACGGTGTGTTTTTTTTGTAACGGTTTTATAAGAAGAAAAGTTACACATGGTAAAATAATGTACACAAACCAGTTTCGTTTTTTATATATTCGAAATTGTTCAAAACGGATGCCGCTGTATAACTGAGTACCTGTCAATAGTATAATAAAAGTTTGTTGCTTGCAGATGCACGGTTTTGTAACAATGTATGCACGGTTTTGATACAAAGGTGTATGGTTAATGCGAAGTTATTGGTGTTCGTTTTATTGGCGGGTTTTGTAAAATAAATTTTGTTCCTTTATGAGGAATGTATGAATGACACACAATATGTGAATATCGTTAATCCTGCTGACGATTTATCCAGGACACAGGAAACTGATTGGCAGATCTGCTATCGGGATTGCAGCCAAATTTGCAAAAGTAATCTGCGAAAATCGATAAAAGTTATCGGATCTGTGCAATTCCATAGCTTTCAGATCGCGAATGCTTCTTTTTCCCTAAGCCTGCGCTTAAAATTTTTTACCGGAAATACATTTGTCTTATTTCCAATGTACGCAATAGAAATAAAATATTCAGTTAGTGAAATGGGATAAAAGTTTATTATTTGTCGCTTATAGAAATTAAGGATGCTGTCTTTATCATTGTTTTCGCTTCCTTTTAATGGATTTAAAGTTGAAAATGTCAACCTTAAATTATTTTTGTTTATTAAACTGGTATCAATCTTCCCATTATCAATTTGCAAAAACAAAGAGTACCGGGATTGTAAAATATGGTTGTTAGTACTTTGGTCCGTCTCAAAAAACAATTGGGTGGTTTTATGATTGCGCATTGCACCTGAACATGCGCGCTTGTTAAGACTGAAAAGAAAAGCAAGGATGAGAATACTTTGCTGTTCATATTTAATACTTTGAAATTCTGATTAACAAAATATAGAGTTATTGATAATGAAGCATCTGCAAATCCAATGTCGTCAGTTCATAAATCAAAGTTAGCAATTGATTTTTTTCCGTCGCTGGTCGTCGCCGACCGCCCCTTTCAGAAAGCCACACGTCCGCGTGTTGCTTGTTTTCCGCAATAAGCTGGACAGGCGGTGTTGATGGTTTTTTGCCGTTAAAACTGCTTAAACCACGAAGCCGGTATAGCTATCTTACCATCTGTAATTATCTTTAACTATAAATATTTATGTAAAATTTATTATTATACTTTTGCCGTCTCAAATCCTTTCCTGTAATTACCCGCCTGCAATCCGAATTAACTAAAAAATGTATTTATGAGAATACTATTTCTCCTGGGATTTTGTATAATTAATTTTTATGCTGCTGCTCAAAAAATAAGCGGTGTCATAAAAGACGAATCCGGGAACCCGGTACCCGCCTCTACAGCTTTTCTGTACAAGTTTCAGGATAGTTCGCTGGTGAAAATGAGCGTTGGCAATAAGGAAGGATTTTATGAATTGATTGCTATTAAAGCCGGGAAATATTTTTTAAAGATTTCCAGTGTGGGATTTCAAAATAAATACATTGATCCTTTTGAATACGACGGCGACGATTTTATTGTTCCTGCAATTGTTTTATTAAAAAATGTTACCCGTCTCAACAACATCGTTATAGTAGTTAAAAAACCTGCTATAGAAGTGAAAGCGGATAAAATAATTGTTAATGTTGAAAATAATATTAATGCTGCCGGGCTTGATGGGCTGGAACTTTTAAGGCAATCGCCAGGAGTGTTGGTTGACCAGGACGATAATATTTCGTTGGCAGGAAAAAGCGGTGTGCAGATTTATATTGATGGAAAACCATCACCATTAACGGCAAAAGACCTTAGCAGCTATTTAAGAAGCCTCCGCTCAAGCTCGATCGAGTCGATAGAAATTATTAATAATCCTTCAGCCAAATACGAGGCTGCGGGTACTGGTGGTATCATCAATATAAAATTAAAAAAGAATAAGAGCTATGGCACTAACGGTAATATTAATTATGATTTCACCCAGGGAGTATGGGGAAAGCATAGCGCCGGTATCTCCTTAAATCACCGGAATAAAAATTTCAATATTTTTTCCAATTATAACTTTAACAAAGGCGTGGACGAATTTGACCTTCAAGTGCACCGTAACCTCTTAGACAGCATTTTCAATGAATTTGCCCCTAAGTCGAGCCATGTTACATCTCATAATATAAAGGCAGGTATTGATTACATAATCAATAAAAAGAGCACGCTGGGGATTTTACTAAATGGGAATTTTTCAAAAGACAGTGCTAAAGGCGATAGCAGGACCTATATTTTTTATGCTCCCACAAAAATTGCCGATCGCACTTTATTTTCAGACAACAGGGGTAAGTCATCAAGGGATAATATTGGCATCAATTTAAACTACCGCTTTGCTGATACCACCGGCCATGAACTGGGCATGGACGCCGATTATGGTTATTTTGGCCTGCGAAACAATCAATATCAGCCGAATGTTTTTTATGATCCGTCGCTTCAGTATAAGTTGTACCAGAATAATTATTCAATGATCACCCCTTCTGATATAAATCTCTATAGCTTTAAAGTAGATTATGAAGAAAATTTTCTTAAAGGCCGTTTGGGATTTGGGGGAAAGATCGCTTTCATAAACAGTGACAACCTATTTAATTTTTATAACCAGGATACCAGCAATAAGTTTACCTACGATTCGGTTAGAAGCAATCATTTTATTTATAAAGAAAACATAAATGCACTTTATATAAATTTTAATAAAAGCTATAAAAACATAAGTGTACAATTAGGAGTACGAATGGAGAATACCATCACCAAAGGCAATTCAAGAGGTTTTGTCAATGATGGGGGTGTTTTTAAAGACTACAACGAAACGTTTATTCGCAAATTAATTGATTTTTTCCCCAGTGGCGCTGTCACCTTTACAAAAAATCCTAATAGTCAATGGACTTTATCCTATAGTCGGCGCATCAACCGGCCATCTTACCAGGATCTCAATCCTTTTGAACAGCGCACCAGTGAGTATGGCGGGTTTAAAGGAAATCCCTCATTGCGCCCGGAATATGCCAATTCATTTAGCCTCATCAATGTATTTCATAATAAGCTGGTAACTAACCTGAGCTTTACACATACCAAAGATGTGATTGTGTCCATATCGGATACTTTAAACGGAACCGCAAGTTTTTATGCTCCAAAGAACCTTGCCAAACAGGATAATATAAGCCTGAGTATTAATTATTCATTTTCAAAAGCATGGTATTCACTCACGGTGGGCGTTACAGGATATTATGCTCATAACTTAGCTGATTTTGGCGTAGGAAGAAAAGTGAACCTGGATATTTACGCCGGAACAGGCTATCTACAAAATAATTTCATTATTGGGAAAGGATGGACTGCAAGCCTAAGCAGTTGGTATAATTCACCGTCCATATTTCGGGGCACCATGAAGACACATTATCTCTTTGCCGTAAATGCAGGGGTTCAAAAAATTCTTATGAAGGATAAAGCAACCCTGCGTTTAAATTTCAATGATATCTTTAAAACCATCAATTGGTATGGCACCAGTAATTTTGCCGGGCAGGATTTATATGCAACTGCTTTTTGGGATCCAAGAAATGTTACCATTGGTTTTAGCTATAAGTTCGGTAGCAGGGAAGTGAAGGCTGCCCGGAAACACAACACAGGCCTTGATGAAGAAAGTCAAAGAGCTGCCGGGAATTCTGGTAACAACTAAATTAGTTTTTATCAAAGAAAAAAGGCGGTTTACCTTCCGAAACAAATTTCACGCAAAGAAAGAAAATAGCGAAGCCGCAAAGCAGGCCTCTGTTCCCGCATTGAGCCATGTACATAAAAGAATTAATTGCGCAGGTTTTGTCACAAGACCTTATATCGTATCGTATACTTGTGCCACATTAAATAGCCATATACTTTATTGCCATCAGGTCTGCCAAAACGACCACTTTCGGAAAGGCATACGTTGCCGTTGTTGTGTGTTCGTGCTGATGGTTTTGTGGCTTAGCAATCGCCAACAACCAAATAGAGGTTCGAAATTAATAGTGGCCAGGCTAGCCTTCCATGCTGTAACTTAGTAACTAAAAACAACTATCACTACGCACCATCCTCAATACTTTACAGCTACCATTTCAAAATGGAAGCATCTTTTAAAACCAGGTAAATATAAAGATGTGATTTTAGACAGCCTCAAATTCGTTGTGACAGAGAAATGGGCCGAGGTAAATGCTTTTGTCATGATGAATAATTACATACATATAATATGGCAAATACAAAATGGCTATGAGAAGGATGCTGTTCAAGGGAGTTTTTTGAAGTTTATATTGCAAGGATTCCCATCTTCCCAGGCATTGTTTTATATTCATTTCGCCTTTGTTTCATAAACTTCATTCATGAAAGCTTTTAAAATAATTGTTTACTTTTTGTTATCGTATGCAGGGTTACCTGCACAAATGAGACCTGCACAGTTGCCCCACACCAAACATCATTTTATTGTGGTGGCCCACCGTGGTGATCATGTTGCAGTGCCGGAAAATACCCTGGCTTCCTTCCAAATGGCTATTCAGCATAATGTTGACTTTGTTGAAATCGATCTTCGCACGACTAAGGATAGTGTGCAAGTGATCATGCATGATGCAACCATTGACCGGATGACCACTGGGCACGCTAAAGTAAATACCCTTACCTACCACGAGCTACGCAGCTTTAAAGTAATGGATAAAAACCATCCCGGTTCGAAACAACATAACATACCCTCCTTTGAAGAAGTACTGCAACTATGTAAGGGTAAAATCAATATCTATCTTGATTTTAAAGACGCCGACGTTAAGCAAACTTATGCATTGATAAAAAAACACGGAATGGAGAAGAATGTGATGGTCTATATCAATAGTGAAAATCAGTTCAATCTCTGGAGGGGAACAGTTCCTTCTATGCCTTTGATGATAAGCCTTCCTGCCGAAATTAATACAGCCCAAAAGGTAACAGAATTTTTGAAAATGCATCCCGTTGAATTGCTTGACGGTGATTACAATAGCTATACAACTGAAATGATTGCAGCCGCAAAAGACGCTGGTACAAAAGTGCTGCCCGATATTCAAAGTGTTGATGAAATGGATAACTGGGAATCCGCCATGCGGCTTGAATTCGACGGGCTTCAGACAGATCATCCCGAGATGCTGATAGCTTTCTTAAAGTTGAAACGAAAAAGGTGATATCTTTTATAACACTCTTTATTACCATCGTTGGCCTTCCAAAATGGCCCCCTTCAGAAAGGCATACGTTGCCGTTGTTGTGTGTTCGTGCCGATGGCTCTGCAGCGTAGCAAACACCAACAACCAGCATAGAGGTACGAAATTAATAGTGGCCAATATAAAGATGTGATTATAGAAAGTTTCAAATTCTATGTAACAAAGGAATGGTGGCAAGTAAATGCATTTTATTGCCATCTTCGGCCTTCCAAAATTGCCCCCTTCAGAAAGCCATACGTTGCCGTTGTTGTATGTTCGTGCTGATGGCTCTGCAGCTTAGCATTCACCAACAACCAGTATAGAGGTACGAAATTAATAGTGGCCAATATAAAGATGTGATTGTAGACAGCCTCAAATTCGATGTGACAGAGGAATGGTCGCAAGTAAATGCTTTTTTATTGCCATCGTTGGCCTTCCAAAATGGGCCCTTCAGCACTGCCTGGCTTTATAAAAGAAAAGCGAAGATCCACTGCCGGTAAAATTGGCTCCTATTTGAACAAGATGGCCAGGCTATGAATACGCAATCCCGCATTAGTTATGCTGGTAAGAAGTTACGGCAGTTTGATCGTTAATATAAAGTTTGGTTTGAGGGCTTAAAGTGCCTATACCTATTTTATCTGTAGCTGATGTAATATATACATGCGGAGATGTTCTGCTCCATTGGGAGTGAGCGATTTGGAACGTACCAGGCAGGTAAACAATAACTATGACCAACCTGCAATTTTTGATTGTCTTTTTCGTTGTTTGAATTTGATTTTGGAATATCCTGGGATTTTTTTTTACCTATTGGCTTTTTTTTGAAATATAGTTTTAAGTACAATCCATACGTTCCGGCAACTTCTTTTCCTTTCAACTTGTCAAAAGCACAGTCGTTAAAGTCGACTTCCTATGGCAGGTAATTAAAGTCCTTTATAAAGAATTAGTGAATTCTGTTTTAAAAGATAATAAAGCGGGTTCGAAGTATGTCCTCTTAGAATATCCTTTAACGATATTTATAATAATTAATTCTTATAAATAGTTTCAAAAGAATAGCAAAACCATCAACACTAACAGTCGAAGTCGGCAGTTTCGGTCAGGGTTGGAAACGCACCATCTACCAGTATCGTGCATTCATTATTTTGTTTACCGTTAAGTGCTATATATTTTACCGTGTCTGTTCTTTGGCAACAACAGGAACTGGCTTTTTTAATATTTGTTTTACATTTTTGTTGTCCATAATTTGTTGCAATGAGACAATAATAAAAATATAATAAGCACGCACAGCCTGTGTTGTAATGACCCATATCATTTTCCCGGGATGCCTGGAAATACAATAGATGACTACCTAAAGACTTTAAAAAATAAATCTGCGACGTGCAAAATAGGTTAGCAAATAGTCAATACCATGTAATATAATTCTCGTAAAAATGCTAATTTCGGCAAACAACCTTATGGGTGTGATAAAGATTCAATTTTGCTCCCGGATAGAAAATTAAGATCTTTAGCCTGGTTCCTTAAGATACTTTTTAGTATTTCAAAAACAAACTAACATGCAAGATCAACCAGCCGCAATGGATGATAAAGCCCTGCTTTTAAGAGTTTCAGAGGGCGACGAAACCGCTTTCAGGAATCTCTTTAAAACTTACTATAACCAATTAGGCGGATTTATCATGCGCATTACCGGATCTGAGCAGCTTACACAAGAGATTGTGCAGGATGTATTTCTAAAAATATGGATCAAAAGGTCTTCACTGGCAGAAATAGATCATTTTAAAGCTTACCTGTTTGTGGTAGCCAGAAATCATACTTTCAATTGTTTGAAACAAATCGCCCGGGAAAAATGTCGCAATGAAATATGGGCCGATACCGTATTGCGCCAGGCGTCAAATAATGTTGACGAAACCTTTCTTACAGATGCTGGTAAACTGATTGATGAAGCAACGGAATTGCTTCCACCCCGGCAAAGGAAAGTATACATATTAAGCCGGAGAGAGGGTATGAAACATGCGGAAATAGCCAGGGAATTAAATATTTCACTTGAAACAGTTAAGAAACATATGGTGCTGGCACTAGGTTTTTTAAAAAGTTACCTGCGTACACATATCGGTTTTTTTATTCTTTTGACCGTAAATTTCTTCATAAAACAAATAAATCTTTTTATTCCATTACCTCCTTTTTAAATCTCTGTTGTCTTATTTATATAACACAGAGACATTAGCAGCCTCAGCATCTTATCGAATTATTTAATACAAGTAAACGTTGGTTTTTTGCAGTTTGCAGAAATCCTCTGGATGTGGTAATGCCTTTTCGTTTGTATTTAAATTCCCGGCTTCAATCAACAACGCTGTTAAAAACTATAGCTCAAATAATACCTTAATTTTTTGCAAGAACAATGAATCCATGCAATGAATGAATCAAGACTGAACTATTTATTCCGGGCTTATTTTAATGAAACTGCTACCTCAGATGAAAGGAGTGAATTAATGGAACTGCTGATGCAAGGTGACAATGATGAGCAGGTAAGAATGTTATTGGCGGAAGAATGGCAACAGTTTAGCACCCGAAACCAGGTATTCACTGATAAACAGGGGGAAGAGATGCTCGCCAATATTTTACAGGAAGGAAAAGTTGGTAACCCTGATGTAACTATTGTTCCGTATGAAAGTCCATTTAACTGGTTACGATTTGCCGCCGCCGCTATCCTGTGCTTTGCAATTACTGCCGCATATCTTTGGTTCGATCCTGGAAAATCCGCAATATTAATTGCGCAATCAAAAATAAAATCTTCCAAAACCAGCAGTAGCATTATGCCGGGCGGAAATAGAGCGGTACTAACTTTGTCTGATAGTTCCCACATTTTTCTTGATTCTACCCACCAGGGTATTTTAGCGACGCAGGGCAATTCGAAAATAATGAACTTAAACTCCGCTACCCTGGTTTACAACGCCGATAATCAAAATAACCATGAGATCGTTTATAATACCCTTTCCACCCTCAATGGCGGAAGATACGAGTTAATATTACCTGATGGCACCAAAGTATGGCTCAATGCATCTTCCTCCATACGTTTCCCCACAGTGTTCAAAGGAAAAGAGCGAAAGGTAATTGTTACCGGGGAAACATATTTCGAAGTGGCGAAAAATGCAGCTATGCCATTTAAAATAACTGTGAAGGATATGGAAATACAGGTGTTTGGAACCCATTTTAACGTGATGGCATATGATGACGAAAGCTCTATGAACACAACATTACTGGAGGGATCAGTAACAGTTTCTAAAGGTTTTTTAAACAGGAAGCTGGTTCCCGGCCAGGAATCAAGGATTAATAAAACAGGCAGCATAGATATTGTGGAAGCCGATGTTGACGAAGTTATGGCATGGAAAAACGGCTGGTTTCAATTCAATGCGTACGACATAGAAAGAGTAATGCGGCAAATTTCAAGATGGTATAACGTTGAAATTATTTACGAAGGGAAAATTCCGCCGGGACATTTTTCCGGGGTGGTAAGCCGTAGTAATGATATTTCACAAGTGTTGAAGATAATGCAGGCAAGTGGTGTCCGGTTTAAAATTGAGGGAAGAAAAGTGTTTGTTTCGTCCTGACGAACATTGATAAAATAAAAATAAATAAGCAGGGCAAAATTTTAAAGTGCCCCGCCTATTTTTTATTCATATTAAAATTCCAGGATTTTCCAAAAGAAAACCGGGCCGTCTTACGGCGTACCAGGCAAGTATTTAGGATTACCTGTAATTATTAAAGGGATGAATGCTTATTGTTAAAACCAAACTTTGCCAAAGTATGAAAAATTTATGTCTGTTACCAGGCCGTAAACCGGCCACCTTAATTACCATCAAAACGCTGCTTTTTATTTTGAAATTGACAATTTTTTTATTTTTTGCACCTGGCTTACCGGTATGCGCTAAGGGAAATGGACAAAATATTTCCATCTCACAGCGCAATACCACATTAGAAAAGGTATTCAAAGAAATCCATCAAAAAACAGGTTACCAATTTTTTTACCAGGTTGAGTTATTACATGAAGCAAAGAAATTTGATATCAATGTAAAAAACGCATCAATTGAGCGGGTGCTTGAATTATGTTTTAAAGACCAGCCGTTGAATTTTATTATTACTGAAAAAACAATTACAATTCAAAGAAAAGAAGAATCGAAAATTCCCGATGTACCGCCAAAATCAGTTCTATTGGAAGTTGTGGGAAAAGTAAAGGATGAAAATGGTCAGCCACTTGCCGGGGTGTCTGTCACAATTGTAGGTGAAAAAGGCGGTATTAGCACAGATATTAATGGAAATTTTTCAATTTCAGTAACAAAAAATGCGGTTTTAAGTTTCAGCTTTATAGGTTATGAAACTGTTACTGTACCGGTTAATGGCAGAACCAATATTGATGTTACGCTCACCCGTGATGTCTCATCTCTCAATGATGTTGTAGTAGTAGGATATGGCACCCAAAAGAAGGTAAATTTAACAGGAGCGGTTGATGTTGTTTCCACAGAAGTACTAAAAGACAGGGCTTCTGCGAATATAGGTGCGCTTCTCCAGGGTGCCTCGCCTAATTTAAATATTTTAGTGAACTTAAAGGGTGGAGAACCCGGAGCCGGGCTTAACTTTAACATCCGTGGGATAGGCTCCCTCACAGGATCAAATTCACCGTTAATCCTGGTAGATGGTGTTGAGTTGAACATTAATAATATAGATCCTGAAAGCATTGAGAATATATCCATTTTAAAAGATGCGGCTTCCGCAGCCATCTATGGATCACGTGCGCCTTTTGGAGTGGTATTAATTACCACGAAAAAAGGTTCAAAGAACAAAGGAGTGTCCATTAGTTATTCCAATAACATAGCTGTTGCATCTCCGATTTCTTTACCAAAATGGCAATCTTCACTAAGGTATGTTACAGCTTATAATCAGTCATTGGAAAATTCCGGCCAACCCGATAAATTCGGCCCTGCACAAATTGACCGAATAAAACGTTATATAGCGGGTACCTATACTCCCGAATACGATACCATAAACCCACCGAGTAGTATCTGGGCAGGCCGCCATGAGGGCAATGCCAACTACGATTGGTTTGATGTATATTTTAAAGACCAAACTATTAATCAAAAACATAATGTAAGTATTTCAGGAGGTGATGAAAAAACCCAGTATTATGTATCGACTGGTTTTTATGACCAGGGAAGCTCCTATAACTGGGTAAACGAATACTACAAGCGTTACAATGTTTTAGCCAACATCACATCCCAGGCTACTTCCTGGCTGCGTCTGAATGTAAATACCAAATATGCTAATACAAAAAGCTCACACCCTAATCTCGGTTCAGACTGGGACCCTGACAGAACTTTTCTCATTTCAGAAATGATAAAATTTTTCCCAACGACTACTTTCTATAATATCGATGGAACAATCAATAACCCATACGTTCTCGCTATGCAGCAGGCCGGTCCGGCAATCGGAAATGAAAATGACCTGTATTTAGGTTTGGGGGGTGAGATAGAACCAATACCAGGATGGAAAACCAATTTTAATTATAACTATAATTATACCGGAAACAAAAATACCTGGCTCGATAAGGAACTATATGCAGAACTACCTGATGGTCAAAAAAACGTCGCATTTTGGCTTGGAAGCCCGGATTACTATACTCAAAACTGGCAATCTAATAATTATACTTCTTTCAATGGATATACATCTTATGAAAAATCCATCCATAACCATTTTTTCAAGGCTATGGTGGGTTACGAAAGAGAACTAAGAAATTTTGCTACTATTTCGGGTGTTCGATACGGACTTATTAATCCTTCAGTTCCCTCATTCGGTACGGGTACAGGGGCTTCTTATATAGGTGATGCCAGCAGCCATTGGGCAACAGAGGCTTATTTTGGAAGATTGAACTACAATTACGGGGAGAAATACCTGTTAGAGGTAAATGGCCGTTACAATGGATCTTCAAGATTTGCAAAAGACTCCAGGTGGGGATTTTTTCCATCTGTTTCCGCAGGCTATAATATATCAAAAGAATCTTTCTGGCGTCCGCTTAGAAATTTTGTCAGCAACTTGAAGATCCGGGGTTCCTATGGAAGCTTAGGAAATCAGAATGTACCTAATTATTTGTATTTATCCAACATACCCATCAACAGTAACTTGCCGTGGATCTTAGACAATCAACTTCACAATTATGCCGGTTTGCCCGCTATAATAAGTCCCACATTAACCTGGGAAACGGTCAGCACACTGGATTTTGGAGTAGATGCCAGTTTCCTGAACAATCGACTGGGCCTCTCTTTTGATTGGTACAAACGAAACACATCCAATATGTTTGGGCCCTCAACGATTTTACCTGCATCATTAGGAACCAGCCCACCGCAGGAAAACAATGCCTCCTTATCTACCAAAGGTTGGGAAATTTCCATGGACTGGAAGGATAGGATTAATGTCGATTTAAATTATTCAGTAAGAGTTACCGTAGCAGATTCACGCTCACGGGTAACTAAGTATCTGAATGCAACCGGGCAGATCGACGAGTTTTATGTAGGCAGGGAATTAGGTGAAATATGGGGTTATACAACTGCCGGACTTATTCAGTCGGCAAATGAAACAATAGCTGATCAATCTTACTTCTACCCTACCTGGGGGCCCGGAGATATCAAGTACAGCGATGTAAATAAAGATGGTAAAATAGATGATGGAAACCGCACACTGAACGATCACGGAGATGTGAGGGTGATCGGTAATTCATCACCAAGGTATTCTGTTGGTTTTTCCGGCATGGTGACATGGAAGAATTTTAGTTTTAATATGTTCTGGCAGGGAGTGATAAAAAGAGATTTAGTGCCGGGGCAGAATATGATGTGGGGCGTTGGAACACGTGGAGATAACGGGGGAGCATTTTACCAGGGCCATGATGATTATTGGAGACCGGCCGATGAAACCAATATCCTTGGTCCAAATACTGATGCCTATTACGCTAAACCTTACGTAAGTACTGAAACGTATAAAAACCAGGTAACTCAGACGAGGTACATTTATGACGCCGGTTATTTTCGGTTAAAGAACATACAGTTAGGATATACGTTACGTCAAAATTTCATTAAAAAATTAAAGATACAAGCGTTAAGATTTTATATTTCAGGGGAGAATTTAATAACCTTCGACAACCTGCCTCCATATATAGATCCCGAAACATCTTTTCCTTCAGCAGCCAACGGGTTTCTTGGGGCGATATATCCAATGTCAAAGTCTGTTTCTGTTGGTCTTAACCTAACTTTTTAAAGATAATCACGATGAAAAATAAAATATATTTAACAGGTTTTTTCTTTATTATAATAACCGCTGCAACTTCCTGCAAAAAAAATTATTTGGATAGGGAGCCACTTGATCAGATATCTTCAGCAGTCTTTTTTAAACGCACTTCAGACCTGGAACTTTATATGAACGGTTTTTACCTGCCAGAATTAAATCTCCTGGATTTCGGTCAAAATTATACAGGAAATACTTACAGCCAATTGGTATTTTTAAATGACATGAACAGTGACAACTCTATCGATCAATCTGTCGATGAGCGCTTGAATGGAACCCGGGTCGTTCCATCGGCAGGGGGAGGATGGAACTATGAGAATGTAAGACGGATCAATTATTTCTTTGAAAATTATCAGAAGTGCCAGGATGACTTTGAATCCTATAAACAATATGTTGGAGAAGCCTACTTCTTTCGTGCGATGATTTACTACCAGCTGGTACAACAGTTTGGAGATGTGCAATGGTATGATAAAGTTCTATCAACCAATTCGGAAGAATTATTCAATGCAAGAACTTCCAGGAATATTGTTATAGATCATATTATTGCCGATTTGGATTCCGCTGCCATCTATCTGGACGAAGAAAGCAGGGACGGCGGTAATCGCCTGGACCGATGGAGCGCCTTAACAGTACAATCTCGTGTTGCACTATATGAAGGAACCTGGGAAAAATATCACAACGGAACCGCTTTTGGTGTAGCTAATCCGGATCCGGAGAAATATTTAAATAAAGCTGCAGAAGCGGCCTTAAAGATTATTAATTCCGGAAGGTTTGCCATTTACACTACCGGTAATCCAAACGAGGATTATTATAACTTATTCGATATTCACGATTACAGCGGAAACAAAGAAGTTATTCTTTGGAAAAAATTTGACCGGGCATTAGGAATTGTTAATTATAGAATGGTTTTGGGAACATGGCCAAGAGGTTACGGTATTACAAAATCTCTCGCCGATTCCTATTTATGCACAGATGGCCTTCCTGTTGCAGTAAGTCCATTATTCCAGGGATATACTACCCTCAATAAAGAGTCTCAGAACCGGGATCCCAGGTTTAAACAGACGATCTTTACACCTGATGCGCCGTTCGCTTCTACCGGCGTGGTATATACAAATTGGGATGAGGGGATGTTTTCTACCAGGTTATTTACTGCGGCAGATTACAATGCGCCCACCGGTTATGTTATAAGAAAGGGCACCACCTATAATCTTAGTGAGCAAAATTATGCGGGTGAAGATGAACCGGTTATTCTATTCGATTATGCAGAAGTATTGCTAAATTATGCAGAGGCTAAGGCAGAATTAGGAACGATCAGCCAGGCGGATATTGATCTTTCAATCAAACCGATAAGAGACCGTGTAGGTATGCCTGATCTGTTATTGACATCGATTGTTACCGATCCCAAGTGGGAATTTCCAACCCTTTCGCCGGTTATTAATGAAATCAGGAGAGAAAGAAGGGTCGAACTTGCCCTGGTCGGATTTAGGTGGAACGATATTGCCAGGTGGGCTGGCGCAGATGAACTAATTGCAGGCAAAAGGCCTAAGGGTTCACAATTCGGATCTACATTCGCACTAGACCCATATCCTGATGATGCAGATGGCTTTATGGACCCATTTGCAATTCAAATTCCAATTGGCTATGGGTTTAATTTGAACAGGGATTATTTAAACCCGCTTCCGCAAAGTGAATTAACCTTAAATGAAAAACTAACTCAAAATCCCGGGTGGTAAACGAGTGCTGCGTTGATCATGTTTTGCCCCAATATTTTTTGCACGGATTACACGATCCGATGGCTATCGTATTAATAAAGACAGCAAAGTAATTCGTGCAATCTGATATGCCATCGGATCGTTTATAAAATTCATTTTATTATGTTAGTCATTTTGTTTTGCCATCGCCGGTTGCTTGGGCTGGCGTTGGATTCTGCGCGTTACT
>JBDTLZ010000023.1:0-10346 GCA_039934515.1 Ginsengibacter sp. | reverse complement strand
CCGACCGCCAATGGGGTACAGTACGTGAAGATTACAGCGAAAATGGCACCGCGTGGGAATTCGTGAGCCATGATGCCGCTCGTAGCAAAGCCTACCGATGGGGTGATGAAGGCATTGCGGGAATCAGCGATGACCAGCAATTACTTTGTTTTGCACTTGCATTGTGGAACAAAAGAGATCCGATAATAAAGGAAAGGTATTTTGGAGTTACCGGAAATGAAGGAAACCACGGAGAAGATGTAAAGGAGTTGTATTACTACCTGGATTCCACGCCGACCCATTCCTACATGAAGATGCTTTATAAATATCCGCAGAACGCCTACCCTTATGCGGAGCTGGTTAATGAAAATAAAAGAAGGAATAAGAGTCAACCTGAATTTGAATTAATTGATACCGGTATTTTTGATGAGGATAAATATTTTGATGTTTTCGTAGAATATGCAAAGGCCGGGGCGGATGATATCCTCATTAAAATCACCGTTCATAACCGTGGAACTGAAGATGCTTCTTTACATGTATTGCCTACTATTTGGTTTCGTAATACCTGGGCATGGGGATATGATGATTATAAACCGCAAATGATGTCGTCCAATATGGGAGATATTACCATCACCCACAAGGCACTTGGAAATTTCACCCTGTACAGCGACATTAAAACCGAATTACTTTTCTGCGATAATGAATCCAACAATAAAAGATTATACAACTCAGAAAATGTTGGCTCTTACTGCAAAGACGGCATTAATGAATTTCTTTTACATGGCAATGAGGCGGCTGTTAATGCTAACCAGCAGGGAACAAAAGCTGCAATGAATTTTGACATAAATATAAAGGGCGGCAGTTATGCAACAATAAAGCTTAGGTTAAAGGACAAGCTTGTACCGGACGCCTTTGATGATTTTGATAATATTTTTAAAAAGCGAATACAGGAAGCCCAGTCGTTTTATTATGATCTGCAAAAAGGTATCCAATCAAAAGATGAAAAACTTGTGCAGCGACAAGCACTGGCCGGGATGTTGTGGAGCAAACAGTTCTTTTATTATGATGTAGACCAGTGGATAAAGGGCGATCCGGGGCAACCAGTACCTCCGTCATCAAGGAAGAATGGGCGTAATCACGAATGGTGCCATTTGAATAATGCCGATATTATTTCGATGCCCGACAAATGGGAGTATCCATGGTATGCAGCCTGGGATCTTGCGTTTCATTGTATTCCGTTCGCCCTGGTGGATGCGGATTTTGCCAAACAGCAATTGTCCTTGCTTACCAAAGAATGGTATATGCATCCTAACGGACAATTGCCCGCTTATGAATGGGCGTTCGGCGATGTAAACCCACCGGTACATGCATGGTCATCGTGGAGGGTTTATAAAATCGACGAAAGAAATAACAATGGTAAAGGAGATATCCCCTTTTTAGAGGGAATGTTTCACAAGTTACTGCTCAACTTTACGTGGTGGGTAAACCGAAAAGACGCGGAAGGAAATAATATTTTCCAGGGTGGGTTTTTAGGATTGGATAACATTGGCGTTTTTGACCGGAGTGCCCCGTTACCAACGGGCGGCCATATAGAGCAGGCCGACGGCACCGGTTGGATGGCAATGTTTTCTCTTAACATGATGCGGATTGCATTGGAACTTGCAAAATACAATCCGGTTTATCAGGATATGGCTACTAAATTTTTGGAACACTTTTTATACATCGCAGGAGCCATGGCTAATATGGCCATGGATAGCGGCGGGTTGTGGGATGAAGAAGACAAGTTTTTTTACGATGTTTTAAAAATGCCTGATGATGGAAGCATAAAATTGAAAGTTCGCAGCATGGTCGGGCTTATACCTCTATTTGCTGTGGAAGTATTGGACCATAATCTTCTAAAGGCCGTTCCGGAATTTGAAAAACGGCTGACCTGGTTTTTAAAGAACCGCCCTGACCTGGCTAGTCTCGTTTCACGCTGGCAGGAAAAGAATGAAGATGAAAAGCATCTGTTGAGTTTATTGCGCGGGCACCGGATGAAAAAAATCCTCCAAAGAATGCTTGATGAAAGTGAATTCTTCAGCGATTATGGTATTCGCGCCATTTCTAAATTTCATGATGAACATCCCTATGAATTTGTGGTAGACGGAAGCCGTTTCAGTGTTGAATATACACCGGGCGAATCCACCACCGATTTGTTTGGAGGCAACAGCAACTGGCGCGGTCCCATATGGATGCCGGTAAATTATTTGCTTGTAGAAAGCCTGCAACGATTTCACTCTTATTATGGCGATGATTTCAAAATTGAATGCCCTACAGGCAGTGGTGTATACATGACTTTGAATGAAGTTGCCGGTGAGATTTTAAAACGTTTGGCCGGGCTGTTTGTAAGAGATGAAACTGGCAAACGTGCTTTTCTTGGTGATAACGAAAAATTACAAAACGATCCGAATTTTAATAATTACATTTTATTCTATGAATATTTTCATGGCGATAGCGGAAGAGGAGTTGGCGCTTCACATCAAACAGGCTGGACTGGCCTGGTCGCCAAGCTATTGCAGCCAAGAAGAACTGAAAAAGAAATGGCCGGGAAAAAAGAGCTGTACCCTGAAATATCAAATGTATAAATTATCGCAATGAGCTTTCGAAAATTCTTTTAACAGATCTCATTCCTTTTCCGTCGGCAAAGGTTGCTAAAGGATTCCCGGAGGAAGGTTTTCTAAATCTCAATTAATGTTACAACTTAATAAATCAGATCTGCAAAATTATGACCAGGCTATTCAAAATGAATGGCTTGAGACCAACGGATTGGGCGGCTGGAGCAGCTCCTCGGTGATTGGTTGCAATACCAGGCGTTATCACGGGCTTTTAGTGGCTGCGATCGTCCCCCCTGCAGAGCGGATGTCGCTTGTTTCTAAATTAGAAGAAACAATAATTACGGAAGATGCAAGGTTTGAGATAGGAACAAATAATTATGGGCAGGCAATTCATCCAAAGGGATATCAACACCTGGCTTCTTTTACAAAAGATTTATTCCCGGAATTTATTTATGAAGTTGCCGGCATTAGGTTGAAAAAAACTATCGCGATGATTCATGGCGAAAATACCGTCGTCATAATTTATGAAGTACTAGCCTCCGATAAGCCGATTTCTTTGGAACTATTACCATTTATTTCTGTAAGGGGTTATCACAGTATGATGCATGCCAATGATTCAGTAAACAGGTACGCGTCGTTTAACAATAGCATTTTTAAGACGAAAGCATATGAAGGAACTCCCGACATATTCATCAAAGTTCCCGCCTGTGATTATCACCCCGATCCTAAATGGTTTTATAATTTTAACTACAGCGTAGAACAATACCGTGGTTTGGATTTTGAAGAAGATTTATTTATTCATGGAAGGTTCAACATCAGCTTAGAAAAAGGAAATACATTAGGAATAATAATATCAACAGAAGATCCCCGAGAAAGAGATGCCTCAGAGTTGTTTGAAAAAGAAACTCACAGAAGGCAATCACTCATCCAGGGATTAGATAACGAAATAACCGAACAGCTAACACTTGCGGCCGACCAGTTTATAGTAAGGCGTGGCGAAGATCTAAAAACAGTTATTGCGGGATATCATTGGTTTACCGATTGGGGAAGAGACACGATGATATCGTTGCCAGGCCTGGCCCTTAGCACGTGTCGTTATGAAGATGCAAAGAAAATCATTTCCGCTTTTGCCAAAAGCGTTAGCATGGGAATGTTGCCAAATCGTTTCCAGGATAATGGCGAGGAGCCCGAATATAATAACGTAGATGGAACTATGTGGTATTTCATCGCTGTATACAAATATTTGCTGGCCACTAACAACCGCAAATTTATCCTTGATGAAATTTTACCAGTATTAAAAAATATTATTGACTGGCATTTCAAGGGAACCCGATACAATATACATGTCGATGAAGACGGTTTATTATATGCAGGCGAAAAAGGGCAGCAACTAACGTGGATGGATGCCAGAATTGGTACCTGGGTGGTAACACCGAGGATGGGGAAACCAGTCGAAATACAGGCGCTCTGGTACAACGCGCTAAAAATCTTTGCGGAATTGCTGGAATTAAATTGCCAGCAAAATGATGCAGCCATTGTAAACATTAGCGCGGAAAAAGCGCGCGAAAGTTTTGCGAATAAATTCTGGTATAAAGAAGGAAACTATTTGTATGATGTAATTGATGAAAATAATAGTCCTGATAGTGCAATAAGGCCTAATCAACTTTTTGCAATCAGTCTTCCCTTTGCATTAATTGAAGGCCAGCAGGCGAAAGCCGTCCTTAAAGTTGTTGAAGAAAATTTATACACGCCCGTTGGCTTAAAAAGTCTACCAAAAAGTGATTCACATTATACACCTGTGTACGCCGGCGATGCCTGGCATAGGGATTCTTCTTATCATGAGGGAACAGCGTGGAGTTGGCTGTTGGGACCATATGTAGATGCAATCATTAAAGTAAACGGTGATGAAGCTATTGATGAAGCCCAAAAAGTAATCGATGATTTTAAATATCATTTAAATGAAGGCTGTATTGGCAGTGTAAGCGAAATATTTGATGCAGATCCGCCACATCATCCGCGGGGCTGTATTGCGCAGGCGTGGGGAGTTGCAGAGATTCTACGGGTTATAAAAGAATATGGATTGCATGTGGTCAGGGAGGAAATGGGAGAAATGGTGTTAAGCGGGTCTAAGTTATAAATTAAATTTTCGAAGCTGGCAGTTACGTTTAAGCCACTCCTCTTACAAAATTGTATCCAACATACCTGTGACGAAATATCTGCATTTAATTCTCTTTTAGCTTCAATCATAATCCGCGTACTAATTAGGCTTTTACGAAAATGCGTTTTAATGACCTTTACAGGAGTTTTGGAAAGGTAAGCATGACTCCATAATCGCGGCTTTCGATTACATCTTTTAATTTTTTGAGGTATAAAGGTTCTTAGTTGTCTTTATTGCTTCTGTGGCTTTTAGTTGCTCCTGTGTTTTCATCAGGTTGAGGGAGGCACAGGAGCCATATGATGAACTATATTGTTTGAATTAGACCATTATACTTATGCTCTTATATATCGCACAGTATTTCTGTAATTTTTTGGTGATATCTTGGTATTTACTTTAAAAAAGCGACTGAAATAGTATTCATCCTCATAACCAAGCTCATAAGCAATTTCTTTTACCGGCTTATCGGTGAGATATAATTCGCTTTTAGCTTCCGCAATTATTCGTTCGTTAATGATACCGGAGATTGTTTTATTGTAATATGATTTTGAAGCTTTTGCCAGTGTCTTCGTAGTAACAAAAAGTATTGCTGCATATTCAACCGGCGAGTGTTTAGCTCTGAAATTCTCTTCTATAGCATCCTTTAGCTTTTGAAGAATATAATGCTTCTTGCTTTCTTTTCTTATATTATCAACTTGGGGTTGTTGCTCAATTTTTAACCTGGATGCGGTGATCAAAAATATTCTTAAATAAGCAGCCAGTATTTCATGTTGTGCCAAAGAGGATAATTGTATTTCGGCTTTGATCTTTTCACACAGCATACTAAATACAGATGCTGAGTTTACGTCTATCCTTATCAAAGGCGGTTGATAAACGTTACTATACAGTACTTTCCTGAAATCCATTTCTTTATCTTTCTGATGAAAAGAAATAAATTCAGAATGAAAATTAATGACAATGCCTTTAATTGGATTGGCGGTAGAAAACAGGAATGGCTGAAACGGAGAAAATGCGAAAAGCGAATTCTCCTTAAACTCATATTCCGAAACGCCGGTCTTTATTTTTCCAGAGCCACCGGTTATCCAAATAAGTGAAAAATAATTATAGCGCTGTAACTGGCCGGAGAAGTAGTTTTCTTCAAGCCTGGAAAGCCTGAATGCAAGATTACCATTTTGCTTATTCACTAGTGCATGAAGTGGTTGATTTATCATGGTTTTATTATTCTTATTAAAGAGCAACAACAGGATTGTTGGCAATTCTTTTACACCCAAAAAATCCAATACATCCACATAATAAAGCTTAATGACAGAGCCGACCACGGACTTATAAAAGACACTGCCATAATTATTATGTTACACGTTAACCCGATATTTTCATATTTTGTCGTTTGCTTAATTTGTTTGTCTGTAATACCCGGTGCCAGCAGGCTCTTTTTTCGGGATGCACAATACCAAAGAAGTTTAAAAGCCAGGCTGATGAGTACAAAATATCCGGTGTAAAAAACGACCGCTGCTTTTAGTGCGTCGGTCCGAAGAAATAGTCCCAGAGTTTTGGTCGGGAAAGGAACCAATGCAACAATCATGAGCAGTAACCCGTTTGTTACCATTATAGAATTATCGGTATTGTGAAGTTTTTTAAATAATTCATGATGCCCAATCCATGCTAATAAAACATTTACGAAGCTGATAACATAAGCAACACATATGGGCCATTTTTCCAGTAATGAATGTAGCAGATGCCGGTTGCTTTCATTGCCTTTTACTTCGACTGCAATTTCCAGCGACAACAAAGTAACCGCAATACAAAATACGCCATCACTAAAAGTTTCTATTCTTGTAGTTTCCTTTTGGTGTTGGATTTCCGCTGCGTTATTAGTTGACATAATATTTAGTATAACAATTGCCGGACAAAAACCTTGAGGTGGTTAAGCATTAGCGAAAGCGATTGTTGAGATCTACTCCTGGTTCTTAACGGTAGGCCACTTTGAATTGGCTATCTCAATATTTTCTTTCTGGTTTTCCTTCCACTTTGCCTGTACATCTTTGTCATAATTGAGGTACAATTTTCCGTTTGAAATTGCCCATGCGTCCGGGCTCGCAGGTACTTTTTTCCCTTTTGTAAGCCCATAAGCGCAATAACCGCCATATTGGGGAGCGTAAGTCTCTGGGCTGGATTTAAATGCGTCCAGGTTCTGTTGGTTGGAAAAATTCCAGGATGCACCTTTCCATGACAATGAAAGTTTAGGATCGCCCTTCACTGGCTTACTTTCCTTAAAATAAGCCACCGGGTCATATCCGTGAATAGCTCCATTAGAAGGATTAAAAACTTCTGACTTTTGGGCAAACATAGCCAGGGCGTTAAAAATTAAAATACCCGTGATCAAAACTGTTTTTTTCATAAATTATATTTTTTAAGACAAAGGTATTGGTGGCATCATTCGTGAAAGGTCGCCTGGCCGACAGTTAAGCAAACGACTGGTGAATTAACTTTCTTTTTGCTCTATATTTAAGAAGAAATTACAATACTGTTATGAAGAAGATTTGGAAAATAACAAAGAGGTTTATTGCAGTATTATTATTTGTATGGGTTATTGCCGCGCAAACCTGTAACAAAATGAGGACCGACGATCAAACAGCTATTGCCGATTTTAAAAAAGAAGGTGTGGTGCTTACTGCTCATTCCGAAAAAATGAATGGAAATACGTTACACTATGTTTCTACCGGTTCTGATACGCTGCCGGTGTTGATTTTTATCCATGGCTCTCCCGGGAGTTGGAATGCTTTTGAAAATTATTTGAGGGATAACGACCTGTTGCAGCATTTTCATATGATCAGTATTGATCGGCCGGGGCTTGGCTATAGCGACTATGGCAATGCAGTGCATATGAATAAACAAGTTGAGATCATCTCGCCGTTGCTGAAAAAATTAAAAAACAATAAACCTATGTTCATTGTCGGGCATAGCCTTGGAGGCCCTCTTGCTGTTGAGCTTACTTATACGAATCCGAATTTAATTAATGCATTAGTTCTTCTTGCAGGCAGTGTTGATCCCCGGGCGGAAGAGCCCGAAAAGTGGAGACCCTTTATATCTTATTCCCCCTTGCGGTATCTGGTGCCCGCCTTCCTCAATCCAAGCAATGATGAATTGATGTATTTTAAAAAAGATGTACTGGAAATGCCAATGATGCTTTCGGGAATCAGGTGCCGCGTTTATATATTACATGGCAATCATGATTCACTGGTGCCCTACGCCAATGCATTATATGCTAAAGAGAAAATGACCAACGCGGCTTACGTGGAACTGATCACTTTGGAAGGTGCAGATCATTTTATTCCATGGAGTAACTATGGAGATATTAAAAAAGTTTTGTTACGGCTAAATGAATAATCTCTATACTTCTTATTGTATAAATGGCATTTCTGCAGTATAAAAACTATTTCATATCTCTTCCCTGCTTTGGCTTAAGTACGATTCAAAAAGATAAAATCAGGAATTTTCTTTCTTCGTCGGCCATACGACAATTGGTTTTCTCCATTTGATTTCACTTTGCAGCATAAAACAGTAAGAACAATGAACAATCATTATGACGTCATCATTATTGGCACCGGAAGCGGCGGTAGCACAATGGCTTATAAATTAGCAGATAGTGGTAAACGCATTTTAATATTAGAGAGAGGCGGATTTATACCTAAAGAAAAAGAGAACTGGGATCCGCACGAAGTGGTGACTGTTGGCCGCTACAGGCCGCATGAAGAATGGCTCGATAACGATGACAAACCCTTCAAACCATTCATTCATTATAATGTTGGTGGCAATAGTAAAATGTATGGCGCTGCCTTGTTCCGCTTTCGTAAATCGGATTTTGAAGAGGTGGAGCATTTCGGAGGTACATCACCTGAATGGCCCATTAAGTACGATACTTATGAACCTTACTACACCATCGCAGAAAAATTATACAGCGTTCATGGTAAGCGCGGGAGCGACCCAAGTGAACCATGGGCTTCTACTGACTACCCGCTCCCGGCATTATCGTACGAACCATTAATAAAAGATCTGAATGAGAGTCTGGAACAGATCGGTTTACAACCATTTCCTTTGCCAATGGGAATAAAATTACCGCAGGACTATACCGAAACAGAAGCCATGGTTGTCCTGGAAAATTTTGACGGTTTTCCTGATCCTACCGACAGCAAGGCCGATGGCCAGGTAATGGCTTTGCGCCCCGCTCTCAAAAATAAAAACGTTACTCTGTTAACGCATGCTTATGTAGAAAAGCTTGATACTGATGCAAGCGGGCTAAGAGTATCACAAGTACATGCAACGGTGAATGGAGAGAAAATGATTTTTAACGCAAACATTGTGATTGTTGCTTGTGGCGCTGTCAACTCTGCAGCATTATTATTGCGCAGCGCGAATGACAAACATCCAAATGGCCTGGCTAACAACAGCGGCCAGGTAGGTAGAAATCTGATGCTTCATCACAATGGTTGTCTCGTAGCCTTTACAAAGGAAATGATCAATAATTGTGTTTTTCAAAAAAGTCTCGGCCTGGCAGACTTCTACCATGGAGCGCATGACAGTAAATTTCCGCTTGGCGAAATTCAACTGATGGGGAGAAACGACCTGGATACTATTTTGTGGCTGGGAGAAAAAATTTATCCGGGCAAGAAGTACGATGAATTAAAACAGATGACGCTTGATTTTTGGTTGACTGCGGAAGATCTGCCTTCTCCGGACAATCGTGTTGAAATTACAAAAGACGGGCAGATAAAAGTGCATTACACACGTACCAACTATACGGCTTATGAGAGATTAAAAAATAAATTAAAGGAAGTATTAGCAAAAGTTGGCGAGCTGGATGATCGGTTTAAAGATATTCAATGGGCGGGTTATGACCTCGATATCAGTGGAATGAGTCATCAAAACGGCACGCTTCGGTTCGGCATTGACCCTGCAACATCTGTACTGGACCTGGACTGCAAAGCGCACGAAGTCCAAAATCTTTATGTGGTGGACGCCAGTTTCTTTCCGTCCTGCGGGGCCTTTAATCCCTCATTAACTATTGCGGCTAATGCTTTGAGGGTAGGTGATCATTTATTGAATGATGTATTCAAAATAAATAGCAATGCAGTTGGAAAATTTAAACCGGTGTTTTGTTAGGATACATCGTAGATTTTTCCTGGTAAGTTCTCCGGCCGCTTTTTAGTTCTTTATGGAAGAGATAGCAAAACAGGTAACCCTTAATGTAAGCCATGCGGTAGAAATTCTCGCAGCGGTGATCATTGGTATAGCTGTGGTAAAAACACTTGCTAATTATTTTTCTCTTTTAAAAAAATCAATATCAAAAATTTCAAAAGAAGAGATCCGGGTTCAATTTGGGAGTTCGGTTGCAGTATCCCTGGAATTATTATTAGGCGCGGATGTATTGGCAACGGCGGTGGCTCCAAGTTGGAATGATATTGGAAAGCTTGCGGCCATAGCCATCCTGAGGACTGCACTCAATTATTTCCTGGAAAGGGAATTGAAACATATAGATAAGGTCCGAAATGGAGAAATTAATAAATCATACATCATGAAGGATATGGCTTAAAACTAATCGTTATTAATTTCTTATTACC